>JBBRSG010000004.1:0-85977 GCA_038245615.1 Chloroflexia bacterium
CCAGGTGGCCCGGAGGAAGATACCTCGGGCGGCTTTACGCAAGGCGGCTGGCAGGCGAACTATGGTGACGATATGGAGGGGCAGGTCATAGACGGCTTCATGAAAATTCCGTTTGAACTGCTCCTGGGAAAAAAGACCTACGATAGTTGGGCAACCTACTGGCCTCACACCGATGCGGCACCTTCCATCGCCACACCTTTTAACGCCACTAAAAAATATGTGGTCTCCCACGCAAGTGCCGAGCTGTCCTGGCATAATTCGATTCTCGTGACGGGCGAGGTGGTTGACGAGATCAAAAAACTCAAGGCAATGGATGCGCCGGATTTATGGGTGTGGGGTAGCGGCAATCTGGTCCAGACCTTGCTCAAGGCTGACCTGGTTGATGAGATGTACATCTGGACGTACCCGGTTACGGTTGGGGGAGGGAAACGCCTCTTTAGCGAGGGTATTGTGCCAGCGACTTTCGAGTTAGCCAGTAGCCAGGTTACGCCGAAGGGTGTGATTATTGCCCATTATGAGCGGACAGGCAGGTGAGGGTAAGAGGGGGAAGATCGTTATAAGACACTTTGTGATAAGGGCGGCTTTTGTACTTTCCGGCTGGCTTTTATTTCGCTGCCTCAAACCCTCAAAATCCTTATTAGGAAACTAGCAATGACTTCAATAGACAAAGCTTTAGCCGATTTAGACTTCCCTAAAGCTGAACAGGTCCAGGGCCGAGCCTCGATTGCCGATCTGTTTCGGGCCGGGCAACGTTGCGGAATATACGTCCTGCATTGCACCAATCAGCAATATTATATCGGTCAAGCGGTAGATGTAACCCGCCGCTATGTGCAGCACCTCATTAATCACCCCGATATTGAGCGAATTAGTTTCAAGCAAGTAATACAAACTAGGCTTACTGAGGAAGAAAGACGGATAATTCACTCTTTGGAAACCGACGGCTTCATCCTCCGCAATATTCGAGAGACCAGTTATCCAACCTTCGCTACCGATTTTGATAGCTTGATGCCGCTTGATGAACAGACCAGTTGGCTGGCTGACCCAAGCTATATTGATTTATCAGGCACTCGACTTTCAAATCCCGGTCATCGCCTGAAATACACTCAAAAATATCTAAAACTTAAAACTATGCCTTTCGTCAGTGAAATGATAGATGTGCAAAGGAAATATGTCCTGATAGGTATTCCTATACCTTTACAAACTGAAATGTCATTTTGGAACTGCTCTTGCTTGCCCTCATTTTCAACTTCTAAAGGTAATTTATTTTCCCGAATCAATATTTATTCGCAAGAAGTCTTTACTATAGGCATTTCTGACAATAAACCTTTTTTCTCCTGGCATCTTTCTAAGTCGCCACTCGAAAAATTGGCTACCCGAATGAAATTGAGATGGAAATATCATATAAGAGCAGATGGACATCAATATAAATCTGGGGGTCAAGACCAAATTAATATTTCTATAGATGGTTCAATAGCTAATGCTCTTAATTTTCTCGATGATAAAGAGGTCATTTTGGCTATTCGGCGCTTCAATTTAGGATTAATGAGAAAAGGGCCAAATCTCAATAGCCGCTCTCACTGTCTTGACCTTGCTGATAGATTATTAGAATAAATTCGGTTCTTTTGCAAGCTTTCGTGCTATAATTTCCCCGGAAGGTACCGCCCACCGCAAGGAGAAGTAATTATGGTTTTGAAGTTGACTGACCGACCTACCACGCCAAATTTAGAACTGCCTTTGCCAAACCGTCCGCGCCGGGTATATTCGGTGGTCGAATGGCTACAATTGCCGGAGCGTCCGCGCACCGAACTTATCGGAGGATTGTTAAAAAAGATGTCGCCACCAACCCAAAATCACTGGCGGATTATTCGCAATATAACCGCCGCGCTTGACCCTTATGTTCTAAGCCACGATTTGGGAACGGTTGGCGGTGAAATAGCGGTATTGGTAGACGGGCTTACTGGCAAGGATGGCTGGATACCGGATTTAGCGTTTGCGGCAAAAGCTAACCCGCTAAAAATTGGCGCAACCTGGAACGGCAGGCCGGATTGGGTATTAGAGGTCTGGGCCGGAACTAGAAAAGAAACCAAACGCATCAATGATAAACGCCTGGCCTGGGCGCGGGCCGGAATACCGGAACTGTGGGAAGTTATCTTCTACAAAGGACAGCAGACCATCAGGGTCTACCAACTGAACCAGCACGGTGAATACCTTCTAGTTTCCAATCCGACTGACCTCATTTGCTCGGAAGTAATTCTCGGTTTCTGCATGACACAGGCCGAAATCTTCGCCCGCACTGTCCCCCTTACGCAATAACTCCCCAACCCCAGTCCTCTCACCCTCGACCTCTAAAACGGTAGCCCATCAATCAGCTTGCGAGCGGTTGGAGCGGCCAGCGCGTTGCCAAAGCCCTGATTCTCAAGACAAACTACTACCACATATTTGGGTTTGTCGGCGGGGGCGTAACAAGCAAACCAGGCGTGGGGCTGTTCGAGACCGCTTTCAGCCGTGCCAGTTTTGCCCGCGATGCGAATTTTACTTCCGGCGAAAGCCTGGGCCGCCGTCCCATTCTGGGCCACTCCGACCAGAGCTTTGCGGATTTCGGCTAGATTGGCCTCGCTGACCGGCAGTTTACTCTTGACCTGGGGCGGAAAAGTCTTATTGCCTGCCGGGTCGCTACTTTCGGCCTTTTCCACCAGACGTGGTACGAAAATATCGCCACCGTTGGCAATCGCGGCGTAGGCCAGCGCTAACTGCAAGGGGGTGGCTTGTAGATAGCCCTGCCCAATCGCCAGATTCACCGCGTCGCCTCGCGCCCAGCCGTCTTTGAGTTTTTCCAGCTTCCATTTGGGGTCCGGCACTTGCCCGGCGCTATCATACAGCCCGACCATTCCCGGTGATGCGCCGAAACCAAAGCCTTTGGCGACTGCCGGAAGAATCTCCTGGTCTACCTCGTCCAGCTTTTTGCCCAGCTCATAATAGACAATATCGCAGGAAGCTACCAGCCCTTCATACAGGCTAATCGAGCCATGACCGGTTTTGAGATAACATTCTTTGGGGCTTTGCGCTCCCAGCCCGGTCCAGCGCCCGGTACAGGTAAAGCGAGTCTGCATATTGACCCCGGCCTTTTCCAGGGCGGCGGCAGTCGTCACAACCTTGAAAGTCGAGCCAACCGGGAAAAGGCCATTTACCGCCCGATTCTGGAAGGGACGGCGCGGGTCATCATTCAGAGCTTTGAACTGGCTCTCGGTAATCCCGGAAATAAATAAATTAGGATCATAAGATGGGAAATCCGCCAGAGCCAAAACAGCGCCGTTATTGGGGTCCAGCACCACGATACTCCCCTGGCGCTGCCCTAGCGCGGCTTCGGCCTGCTTCTGAATATTGAGGTCGAGGTTCAAGACCAGATTGGCAGATGGTGTAATCGGCTTTTCAGCCAGGGTTGCGACCCGCCCGCCATCGCGCCGTATAATCGTCAGCTTACCGGCTTTGCCACCGGCTAAAATTTCCTCACCCCAGGCTTCGACCCCGGTGCGCCCGATAACATCATCTACCTCATAGCCTTTGACCGCCAGGGTCTTTAAGTCCTCCGCCGTTATATTATTCATGTAGCCGCTGACGTGGGCGGTCAGAGGGCCTTGCGGATAGCTACGCTGCTTGCCATCGTCTACCCCCACTCCTTCGATCCCCTTGAGGGCGGTAATCGTATCGGGCGGAGTGCTGGCGGGCAAGTTTTTAATCGGCATCCGCCAGGTCGGTTGCCCATCCTTATAGAGATTCTTGATTTTCTCTTTGTCCAGCTTGAGTAACTGGCTCATCTGCTCCAAAAGCTTTTCTTCGTTGTCAATCTGGCCTGGCACAACAAAGACCTCATAAAGGGTCGCCTGGGCGGTCAATGCACCCCCACGCGCTACGATTTCGCCCCGCTCTGGGGATAAGGTAATCATCCGCACCAGATAAGTCGTGTTGTCCAATTCTTTGAAGAAACAGGCGGGCGACCAATCCACCCGCCACATCCCGCCTTCCAGTTGCAACGGCAGTTTATTATCCTGGCTGAAGTCTCCAACGCGGGCCGTCTTGAAACTGGCCTTGAAAGCCACCTCATAGCTGGTTTGGGTCGAGCCGGGTGGCTTGTTGTCGGGCGAAACCTGGGCCTGAATACTCACGATGGTCGCCTCATCGGTAATATTGGTATAGCGTTCCACAAACTTGGCCTGAGTAATCAGGTTCTTGGCGTTGGTCGAAAGCAACCCATACATATCGGGGTAGCGTTTTTGCTCCCAGGCCTTCAAGAACAGCGTGGCGGTTTCCAGCGGGTTAGAAGGCGCTACAACTGTCGGAGCGGGCGCGGTCTGCACCGGGCGAGCGGTAGCCGCGACCGGGGCAGTGCCAGAACTATCAGCAGTCGGGGCAGGCAGACCGGGGACAATCACGGCGCTCGGTTGCCCAACCACCGGAGTAGCGGCGGGGGCGGGCGCAGGCTCATCGCCGCAGGCCACTAAAACGCTCCCCAGCGTCCCGGCAATAACTCCCAGTCCGGCGGTTTGAACAAAGCGCCGCCGACTGACTGTGCGCTTCGGCTTTGCGGTCACAATCGTTTCGGCGGCAGCTAATTTGTCGCGGCTTAAAGTCATTTTGTTGAAATTAGGTTCAAATTCTTTTGACATACTAGTGTTACACCTGTCTTTGGCCTCCCGGCCTGATATTACATAACTACCAAACTAATCGCCATTATATAGTAAAACGCCGGGAATGGCATCCGGGTTATAGCTCGCAAGGTCAATTTTCAAAATCGGGTGGTTATACTGCCAAGACTTTTAAGGATTTCAAACAATAAAAAAGACGCAACCTATTGCACTCAATCGAGCGAGGTTGCGCCAGTTTATTTACCGTTTAGCCAGCTTTCGGCAAAAAGCTTTTAGACGTGATGCCCACGCCAGCCCCAATGGTGACGAGCAGTTTCAGTTTTAGCCGGAGTATAGGACGGACGACTAAGTTCTTTTTCAGACTCAGATTGAACATAGGCCCGGAAAGCTTCCAGCCAGGTTAGAAATCCAGCCATTATGAGCAAGCTTGCCAATGCGCCCAGTACCATAAGTAAAAGGGGTAAAGACCAGTCGGCATTAATAATGTAAGTTGTATAGTCGAGCATAATCGGCCTCCTTCATTTCCACTACGAAATTATTAGAGTATCCTTATGTCTTGATTATACCCCTATCTCCACCAAAAATAAAGATTCGGTGAAGGATTAGAGAAGGATTAGTGGATTTTTCAATCATATTTCTCGGAATAATAAGCTAGAGCTATTCGGGTTTTACAACAGGTCTACCCGAAATTGCTCCTTGACGCTGACGTAAGCCGTATCCATCTGGGCCAGTTGAAGTTTACCGCTTATATCCTCGTTGACCCCCTGCCAGTAAGTATAACTTTCCAGCACCCAGATACCGCTTTCCCGCGTGCCATTACCCGACCCTTTGACCCCACCGAAAGGCATGTGGGCCTCCGCCCCGGTGGTAGAGTTGTTGATGCTGGTCATCCCCGCCTCAATGTTCTCCTTGAACTGGTAAGCCCACTCCCGGTTGTTGGTATAAATCGCCGAACTGAGCCCGTAATCCACCTGATTGGCAACGGCGATGGCTTCGGCGATACCTTCGACTTTGACCAGATTGATCGTTGGCCCGAAAACCTCTTTCTGGAAAAGCGCCATTTCTGGCTTCACTCCTTCCCAGACGGTAGGCCACCCAAAGTAACCCGCTTCGGGCTGGCCTCGAAATCCGTCCGGTTTGTTCTGGGTGGTAATTCGCCCCTGACCGTAAAGCAGGGTCGCCCCGTCTTTTTTACCCATGTCGTAGTGATTTTCCCAATTTTCCATAAAACGCTGATTGATAAACGGGCCATAAAGTACATCTTGATATTCGAGGGGATTGCCAATCTTTATTGCGGCTACCGCTTCCAGAAACTTTTGCTTGAAAGGTTCATAGATGGGAGCATCCAGCAAAATATTTCCGGCGCTGGTACAACGCTGCCCAGCAGTCCCGAAAGATGCCCATAAAGCCCCGCTAACCGCGTTGTCCAGGTCAGCATCCGCCATTACTACTAACGGATTTTTCCCGCCCAGTTCCAGAGTAGGATGGAGCAGGTTACGCCCGGCGATTTCGCCGATTTGCCGACCAACCGCCGTGCTGCCAGTAAAAGCGAACTTGTGCAACAGCCCTTTATCCATCATTTCAACCAAATACTGACCCGCCGCATCTTTCCCGCCGCCGAATACTACGTTCAAGACTCCAGCGGGTACTCCGGCCTCTTCAATCAGGCGGGCAAAAGCATACGAAGCCGCCGGGCAATCTTCCGAGGGCTTCCAGACAATAGTATTGCCGGTCAGGAGGGCCGGGATAATCTTCCAGCTAGGCACGGCGATTGGGAAATTTCCGGCAGTAACGATGCCAACTACCCCTAGCGGACGGCGATAGGTCAGTAATTCTTTGCTGGGCATTTCGGAAGGCACGGTTTGACCATACAGACGACGGCCCTCGGATTGGAAGAAATGGCAGGTATCAATCGCTTCCTGCACATCGCCTCGTGCCTCTTTGAGGGTCTTGCCCATCTCGCGGGAAACCAGGTGGCTCAAGGCTTCTTTTTCGCGCTCCACCGCTCCCGCCAGATTGCCGATAATCTGGCCTCGCACCGGGGCGGGCGTTTTTCGCCAGGTAACAAAAGCTCGTCCGGCAGCTTCACATGCCTCCTGAACCTGGGCCACCGTAGCTTCAGGAAATTCGCCAACTATATCGTCCAATTGGCTAGGATTGCGCGATAAAAAGCTGGTCGGGCTGGCTACCTCTTTGCCTTCAATTATATTTAGAAACCGACGTGTCATGTTCAACTCCTCTTAGCAGTGGTCAGTGGTCAGTGGTCAGTAAAAAAGTGCTGAGTGCTGAGAAAATCCGGCTGGTAGTTGGTATTTCAATTCAAAACTCAAAACTCAAAACTATTAGTCTTCCTTGCCGAAGAGCAGTTGGTCTAGCCCACGTATCAAGCCCTGGGTTTCCATAACCTTTTTGACTGCCAGCAGAGTTCCGGCGGCGTAAGGGGCCGCGCCCGACCCGGCATCGTGGCGGATAGTCAGGCGCTCGTCCGGCAGACCGAAAATAGTTTCAAAGGCAATAATATAGCTGGGTAAGCGCACCGAATGAACCTGAGTGCCGCCAATCGTCGCTCCGCGCACCTCTTTTGGGCCGTGGGTCTGGTCAAGCGGCAGGGCCAGTTTCGACTGCGCGATTTGGCCCAGGGCTTCCGCCAGTTCCATCGTAGTGCCGCTAGGCGCATCAACTTTAGCGGCACTGGCATAGTCTATAATTTCCCAGGAAGGCAAATAACGGGCTGCCAGCAATGCAAAGTGCTTGGCGAGAGCAGCGGTAATCGAGAAATTTCCGGCGGCAATCACTCCCAGGTTTTGGGCCAGAGCTTTTTGCTCAATCTCGGCATAGTCGGCGGCGGTCAGGCCCGATGTCCCCATTACCACCCTGATTCCTTGCTCAAGCGCCGCCAGGGTGCGGGCCTTAGCCGAAGTATGGCTGGTGTAGTCAATCAACACCGCCGGTTTTGCCCCGGCTGCCAGCAACTCTTCCAGTGATGAATAAATTTTTACCGGGTCGCCAAGGCTCGGCACGTCGAGGGTTTGCCCGGCTTTCTGGCGAGCAATCGCACCTACCACTTCAAATTCCTCGTCCTCTAGTAGATGACGAATAACCACGCTACCGGTCCAGCCCGTCGCTCCGGCAACACATACCTTGATTGACATAGCCTCTTTATCCTCAAATATTATTTGCTTTGGTTTTAATTTAGGATTTTCGCTTGCAAATCACTTTCACCTCGGAAAAGTTATATTTGAAAAAATTACGGCGTGATTTTTTCAAATATAACCAAACCCGGTTTTGGGGTTTAGCAAGATTATCCTAAAATCACAAAAACTGTCCCAGACGAAAGTCCTGTAAATATTTCTCTAGCCTAAACAATATTGTGTTCCTGGGAATGGCCTGCACCATTGGCAAAGCGTTCAATCCGCAAGGGGTCAATATTAATCGAGCGGGCTTGTCCCTGTAAAATTTCCTCGGCAACCAGCCGACCTATCATCGGAGCTTGCTGGACTCCATGCCCGGAAAATCCGGCGGCGTTTATCCAGTTCTGGACTCCGGGCATCCGCCCAATAATCGGGTTATGGTCGGGGGTTACTTCGTAGTAGCCAAACCAGCAAGCTTGCCGGTCAAGTCCGGTTTCTGCCAGCCAGGGAAAGCGTTCCAGGCCTACTGTCAGGGTTTCCTCAAACCAGTCCCAATCCATGCCAGTGGTAAAACCGGGCGGCTCATCAGGATTGGAACGCCCAAAAAGTAGCCGTTGCCCTTCACTCCGCATATAAAAGCCGCTCCTGACATCAATCCCAAGCGGGTAAGAGTGCTGCCAGGCGGTAGGCCCGGTCAAATAGACCATCCGCCGTACCGGGAAAACTGGAACTTCCAATCCCGCTCGCTGGGCCACTTCCCCGGCCCACGCCCCCGCCGTGTTCAGCAGATACCCAGCCTCAATTGTACCGCCAGAAGTTTCCAGTCGCCAGCCACTCCCCGATGGTTTCGCCCCTAGCAAAGCGGTCTCGCAGCGCAGAATAGCGCCTTTGGCTCTGGCCTGACGCAAATATATATGGGTGATACGATGGGGGTCTACTATTCCATCGGCGGGGCCATAGGTAGTAGTGGCGATATTATCTGGCTCAAAAGGCATTATTTTCTGGGCTTCCGTAATGGACAAAACCTGCACTGGCGCTCCCAGCCGTTTTTGTAATTCCATCCCCGCCAGGTGAACTACCGCCCTTTCAGGTGGCACTAAAAACAGGTATCCAACCGGGCGATACCCGGCATCTTCGCCATATAATTCGGTAAACTGCTGATATTCCTGGATACTTTGCCACGAAATCCGAATATTCACCTCCTCGGTGAATTGTACCCGCACCCCGGCGGCGCTATATCCGGTCGAACCCAAAGCCGGGGCGGGTTGGGCTTCGAGAATTATTACTTTTAAGCCCTGCTCGCTCAACCGAAAGGCACAGGCCGCCCCGATAATTCCTGCCCCCACTATCACCACATCGGCAGTTTCTTTTCCCGGCTCACTCAACTTATACCTCCCCTGTAAATCGAAAATCGAAAATCTAAGGTCAAAAATCTCAGAACTACCGCCCGCGAGTTGATACCCCTCAAGATTAGAGTCTACCAACTCATTTCCGGCTCTTTTCTGGCTCAATACCTACAATCAAAGGTCAAAGGTCAAAGGTTAAAAGGTTTTTCCCGCTTTTCGATTTTCGATTTTCGATTTCCGACCTTTGATTTTCAACCTTCGACCCTGCTATTCTTGCAAAAATTAGTCAGTTTGTAAACCTTTACTTCTCCAATTTCTTCAATGACTCGTTTTTAGCACCCCGCTTTCGGCGGCATTTTGTAGGGGCAATCCTGGCCTCACCCCCTTTGGGGGCTTGTGGTTGCCCTGCGGCCCGCAGGCCGCTAATCATGAACGCCTACTTATCATTAGCTCTTTAGCGTATAGCAAGCGGATAAGCTAAAGAGCTAACAGGTGCTTACCGTTTGTTGGGTAGCCGTCTGGCGACGGCAGGGCAACCACGAGGGATTGCCCCTACAAGTTCCTGCTTGGGACTTGACAGACAATCGAGGTTATAGTATATTTTATGAGTGAGCGCTCACTCAGAATTATGGGTGATGATTCATTGAAATTTAAGCTAAGGTAAATGTATGAAAGACGCTATCCAGGAACAACTTATTGTCGCTCGGCGAAACCAAATTTTGGAGGCTGCCGCCAGGGTATTCGCCAAAAAAGGCTTTCACCCCGCCACCATCAAGGATATTGCGAAAGAGGCGGGCATCGCCGAAGGCACAATTTATATTTACTTTGAGAACAAAACCGGCCTGTTGTTCGGTATCTTTGACCGGATGAAGGAAGCGGCCCGGCAAGATGTGGACTTTTCAAAAATTTCTCCGGCTGACTTACGTAGCTTTATGAAGGTTTATTTGCGACAACCCCTGATGGCGCTCAAAGCCGATAACTTTGAGTTGTTTCGGGTAATCGTTTCCGAGATTATGGTCAACCCGGAACTGAGGGCGCTTTATTACCAGAAGATTCTTGAACCAACTCTGGCAATGGCGGAAGCCCTGTTTCAACAGTGGGCCGACCAACAGGTAATTAAACCAATCAATCTTAAACTAACCACGCGGGCCATCTCAGGTATGGTGATGGGCCTCATCGTGGAATATGTTATGGGTGACAACACGTTAGAAACCCAGTGGGAAGAATTGCCTGATTTTCTAACTGACCTGATTTTAGATGGAATTAAGGAGTAATTTATTATGAGTAACAAACAAACTGCAAATGCCGCCATACCAAGTCCAGTTGGGCCGGTGGACATTACCGCCCCCCAATTCAAAGCCGACCCGTTTCCGTACTATGCACGCTTGCGAACCGAAGCCCCGGTTTTCCCGGTGACGATACCGGCTACCAAACAACGAGCCTGGCTGGTGACGCGCTACGATGATGCCCTGAACGTCCTTAAAGACGACACACGGTTTATCAAAGACCCTCAAAGCGCGATGACATCCCAGCAATGGAAGAAAGCACCCAAAATGCCGCCGATGTTCAAGTCGTTGCAACGCAACTTGCTTGGTATAGATGGGGCTGACCACACCCGACTGCGGGCGCTGGTTCACCGAGCCTTCACGCCGCGCTTGGTCGAGCAGTGGCGCGACCATATTGAGGCCGTCACAAACGAACTGCTGGATGCCGCCGAGCCAAAAGGCCAAATGGACTTGATTGCAGACTTTGCGCTACCCTTACCACTTACGATGATCGGACGCATCCTGGGTGTGCCGGAGGAAGATAACCCAAAATTCCACCGTGGGATGAAGGCATTTGTTTCGGTAGGCACAAACCGTAATCCGTTGATCATTCCCAGCCTGATGCAGTTTATAGGTTATATAAAGAAATTGACTAAAGAGCGGCAGGCGCACCCCAAAGACGACCTGATCACGGCCCTGGTACAGGCCAAAGAAGGCAACGACCAACTGACCGACGATGAGGTGCTGGCAATGATTTTCATCTTGTTGAGCGCGGGCCACGAGACAACTGTAAATTTAATTGGCACTGGAACGTTAGCTCTCCTGGAATTTCCCGACCAGTTGGCGCGGCTGCGGAACAACCCTGAGCCAGCCCTGGTTAAATCGGCGGTCGAAGAACTGGTGCGTTTTGTATGTCCGGCGGAGACGGCTACCGAACGCTACCCCACCGAAGATGTGACGATTGCCGGTACGACTATCCCACGGGGTGAGCTAGTGCTGGCGGTGATCGCCTCGGCCAATCGGGATGCTAACTACTTTGAAAACCCTGACGCGCTAGACCTGTCTCGCCAGAATAACAAACACCTCGCCTTCGGACAGGGTATTCATTACTGTGTCGGTGCGCCCCTGAGTCGGATGGAAGGGCAAATCGCCCTTAGCACTCTGGCTCGGCGAATGCCCAATTTGCGTCTGAGCGTTACGCCGGAGCAACTTCGCTGGCGGGGTAGTTTCATCGTTCGTGGCCTGGAGGCCCTACCAGTATCATTCTAGCAAAGTATTATCCAAGTTGAGGGCAAATCGTTTAAGTTTGCCCATCGGCTATCCGACCGATTATAGTAGCAAAAACGAAAGGTTGATTAGCGTGCAAAAGAAATATGCGGTGGCGCTGACCGCTGCGCTCGGTCTCTTTATGGCGGTGCTGGATGATACTGTCGTCAATGTCGCTCTCAGCAAAATGTCGGCAGTCTTTCATACCGACCTCAATACTATTCAATGGATTTCGACGGCTTACCTGTTGGTGCAGGCCGCAATTATTCCCGCCGCCGGATATTTTGGCAATCGCTTTGGTATGAAGCGGATGTATATCGGTTTCTTGGCCCTGTTCACCTTCGGCTCGCTGCTATGCGGCCTCAGCGATATTTTCACCGATGCGAACGGTCAGCCCTACATCGGATTGCTAATTGCGGCCCGTATTATTCAGGGTATCGGCGCGGGCGCACTCTTCCCACTTGGAAGCACCATTGCTCTGGGTAGCTTCGCCTCGGCAGAACGGGCAAAAGCCAGCGGCATCATTGCTGGGCCAATCCTCATCGCGCCAGTCTTAGGGCCACTGCTTGGTGGATGGCTAACCGACAACCTGGGTTGGCAATCTATTTTCTTTGTCAATGTACCTATCGGAATTGGCGCGGTACTGCTCGGCCTGCGTATCTTCCCGGCTGAAATGGACAAACGAGCCGAAACCCGCAATGCCTTCGATTATCTTGGCCTCGCCCTGGTTATGAGCGGAACAGTCGCCATCATCTATGGCTTGAACCTTGTATCGCAGGCCAAACCGAACAGCTTCTCGCCCGAACATCCCGGTGGGGAGGTTAATGGCTGGGGCTACTGGCCGGTGTGGGCTATAGTTGGGCTGGGGGTAGTGCTTTTCACGGCCTTCGTAATCTGGGAGCTACGTCAGCGTGACCCGGTGCTGGACGTGCGGTTGTTTACCGACTACAATTTCACTGTCAGTAACATTATTAGCTGGTTCAATGCTCTGGTCGTTTTCGGCAGCCTCTTGCTATTACCAGTCTTCTTTCAGCAAGTCCGCATCCCACCGCTCAACGCCACTGACTCCGGTTTGTCACAAGTGCCGCAAGGTATCGGTTCGCTGATTGGGGTGATTGGGGGCGCGCTACTATACAACCGACTCGGGCCGCGGGTTCAAGTAGCGCTTGGCCTCGGCCTACTGGCGATAAGCACCCTTTTCAATACCTCAATGACCACTGGTACAAACTGGTACGACCTTACGCCCTGGCTCTTTTTGCGCGGTATCGGCTTCACCCTGACCTTTGTGCCAATCCAGACCTTGTCGGTCTTCACTCTAAACGGCGAAGCCCTGGCAAAGGCCACCTCGATGTTCAGCGTTGGTCGCCAAATCTTCAGTTCGGCAGGCACAGCAGCGGTTATCACCGTCTTTACCCAGCAGACTGCCAGCAACTACACCCCAATTGCCGGAACGCAGGAGCAGGTACGGGCAGGATTCGCCCAGGCCCAAACCACTGCGGTCAATGATGTCTTTGGGTTGATAACAATCGGCACAGTGCTGATACTGTTGATGGCGGTGGTGTTACTACCGAGCAAAAAGAACGCGCCTAAGATGAGTGCCGAAACGACGGCACCTTAATAACCACTTTTTCAGCAAATCGAAGGGCGGGGAAATAGACCGCTCACCCTGGCTGGCGCGATGAATGGTTTTTATTTACACTTGCCTGAATGAGATGAAGTTCGGAACTTTATAATTTATCGTCCCACTTCTCCAAAACCCGTTTGGCAAAACCGGGAACTAGCTCTTTTTCGTGTTCGGGATAATGGGTGCGGACAAAATGCAGATTACGCGCCCATTTCATGGTCAGCGTACCCCGCGCAAACTCGACCCCCTTGAGGCCAAAGCGCGATACGATAAAGTGCAGCAGCTTAACCTTCCAGGGCGCAAGGGTGCGATAGGGGCGGTCAAGCATGGCTACCGATTGGTCAATAATCTTTTCGCGCTTGCCCCCCTGGGTAATTTTCCCAAAATCCAGGTAAGGCCGCAGCATGTCCAGCAATTCCTCGCCGGTTTCGGTGCGAACCATCACCCACTGATAGGGCATGGGCGCACCCAGATAGCCAATCGTAATATCCGACAGCGAGTTGGTATAATCGAAGCACGATAGGCAGCTATCCGGGAAAATATCCGAACCCATCTTGTCCATCGGCAAGGCAAAGTAAGGTACTTTTTCGGTATGCCCATCCTCGTGCCGCATCCAAACCCGATAGTCCGGCATAAATTCGAGATGCACCACCGTTTCGCCGGAACTGCTGACCAAGCCCAAAAACTTCATGAGCTTTTGGTAGCTGACAATATCGGTGCAGGGTAGGCCAATGTGATAGATTTTCTCAAAGGGCAACTTATCGCGGATGGCTCGCAGGGCGTGGGTCTGGCAGCCGTTCCCGATAAAGGCGATGCGCTTGAGGCCTAATTCCTCGGCCTCCTTGAGGGCCGATAGATTGTGGGAGAGGCAAGGCTTGTTACCTGCCGCGCCGCGCACCTGCTCGACGGTAGTCGCCAGGGTCGGTTGGGGACTAAAGCGCGTACCCGGCTTGGACTGAACGCAAATTACGCCCTCGACCATTTTCTTTTCCAGCAAAAGGCTGGCAACCGAAGTGACCATTCCGCTCCACTGTGCGCCTTCCACCGGACGGGCCATTTTAGCCACATACATATGGCGATAGATACCGAACATATCTTCGTCGCTCCCGGCCTGGCGACCCCGCCCGTGAATCTTTTCTTCCAAAGCCTCATAGCGGTTTTCGACAAAGACGCAGGCATCGGCTAACTGGGAGCGGTGGTCGGTATAGCACAATCCGCACCGACTACACATCAAAGGCTTGCGTTTCTCGATTTCCCCTGCGCCCGAAAACTCGACTTCGCCTTTACGCGCCACCTGAAGCAATGGTTTCCCATCGTGCAATTGGGCCATAGTTTCCCCTTTGCGAACCTATATTTTTATACAAAAAGAGCTGGAAATTAGTTTAAAGCAAAACACAACCCCATCTTAAACTGCTAAGATGAGGTCGTCTGTAGTTGGTACTACCTTTTTGCGATAGCAAGCCCTGATTATCTCAAAACACTCGAAATAAGTTTCCCCTCATCCCGCAACTTTACTAAATGGTCATAAGCCTGCCAGCGGGCCACATGAAAGCCGGGCCACTGTCGCCAGCTTTTATCGCGCTCCAGAAAATACAGCCGCTCGCTCAGATAAACCTGTAACCGATATTTCAGATTATCCGGCAACTGGTCGAGACCTTCCGCCAAAACTGGAATCGCGTCGTCCGACATTGTGTAAAGATAGCGCACCGAAAGCTCGTCGCGGCGGCTCAGGTTATAAGCGGCTACATCGGCATCCGGGTTCATAAAGTTCAAGGTGATAAAAAAGCCCATTACGCCTAAAAAAGCCCCCAGCGCAAACCGATAGTTTTGCATCCACAGCGTGAATAGTAACCAAATCAGGGTAATACTCAACCAGATAATAAAGGCTCGCACATACAACCGCACCTGAGTGTTGATATAGTAATCTACATTTTCCCAGACCAGCATCCGCTGGAAGGCCGAAAGCAGCATGACCCCGGCTAGAACAATCATCAGGGTTGCCAGCAGCTTGAAGGTCATCTCGTGGGAAGTCTTGAAATGGCGGGTAGCCCAGCGCAATCCCAGAATTAGGCACATCGTCAGGATACAAACTATCAGTAGTTCCAGAAACCCCCGCCGCACATAGTCGCGGTAGCCCTCAAAACTCAGGGTACGTTGAGCCTCGCCACTGAACAAATAAGTTACCTGAATCCAGGCAAAGCCGATAAAAAGCAGGTCCACCAATACCAGAATCGTCGCACCTTCGACAAAACCAATCAAGCGACCCGGCAGAACTGTCCCCGGTAAGTTCTCGCTTCGGGGCTTGGCATCGCCGGGCGGACGATGGCGGGTCACAGCATAGATATAGCCGCCGCCGGTCAGCCACGCTACCGTCAGAATAATCACCAGTTGCCAGAGCAGGTTGGGCAAGCCATTGATAAATTCCAGTTTGAAAAAGCTGTTGGTATAATCGGCAAAAACTTTGTCAGCCGAAGATAGTAAAACCGTAAAGACTATCAAGACCGGAATTGCGAGAGCGATACCCCGAACTAGCGGCACTGCCAATCGGACGCGATGCTTTTGACCTGCGACAGCTTGCCAACCGGGGCGGACGACCTGGGCCGGGCGGGTGAGCATGTTCCAGATAGTCAGGGCCATTATCACCGGGTAGCCAAACATTCCCAGCCGGTCCAGATTGTCGGCGGCATAAAAGAAGAGAAGTAAACCGAGTAATCCTAGAACCGCGCAGATATTAAAGAAGGTCAACATCGGGTTAGCCCGCACAAAAATCATGGCGGCAAAAAACAAGAGTGGCCCGATTAACCAGAGGTTTTTGCCCGAAGTCCGTACCCGCTCAAGTCCGCCCACCAGAAATAAAGCGCCCAGAAAAAATAGGACAAAGACCAGTACCGATACCCCGATAGCTTGCTTATAAAACAGCAAATCGGCTATCAGGCCCAAAGCCAGGGCGACCAAAGCTATACGGAGCGGCGACTGTATCCGATTAAGCATAAAAATATATCCTTTTCTGATAGGCTAAAAGTTTCCGCTTTTATTCTTCTTGAAAGATATAACGCCTCGGAATATGCAGTTGTTACAGCTAGATAGCTTGGTTTTTAGATTCGGGAAAAATCGCCTTTGGAAGCTATGTTTGGAAGCTATATTTTTAGCCAGCAATAATCACGGGGGGGGTTGACCCCTAGCACCGAGAAGGGGATTTCGGGTTTTTCGTGTTTTAGTAAATATTGACGAACCGCCTTATTTTTCTGATAGAACAAATTGGCGCAACGCCAGGCACTCGATACTGAGCGAAAACTTATCTTCATTTCTTCTTTTACCGGCAGCGAAGCATATTGAAAACCTCGCTCGGTCAGCCAGGCAATGTCCTGCGGACGAGGCCAGATTATCACGATTTTACCGCCGGGTCGGGTCACACGCCGCAACTCATTCAGGCCAGCCTCGCCGCCTTGTTCGGCTTCGGCGGTAAAGGCCGAACACGCCAGGGATATATCCACGCTATTATCCCCCAGCGGTAGATTATTAAAGCGCCCGGCTTGGGCGATAATTTCACCACTATTATTCGGGTCATTTTTGTGGCTCGAAAGTTTATGCAGTAAGATACGCAAAAGCCCTTTCGAGGGTTCGATGGCGTGAACCCGCTTTGCGCCGTGACGGAGACATTCAAAAGAGGCCCGTCCACTCCCCGCCCCGACATCCAGCACCGTTTTATTTTTTAGCTCATGGGCCAGATTCTTGAAAATGCCGGGGTGAATAGCTTCGCCTTCGGTCAATTCCTCATACAATTCGGGGGTTTTCCAGTAGACCAGCTCCCAAAAAAGCTTATCAAGAATAATTTGCTGGGCGGATTGTATCTCGTTATCGGTTGCAACTTGTTTCAAAATGAGTTGAAACTCCCCTCGCCTAATTTCAGGCAGATGCTTGGCAATCCGGTGGATTAAAACCTGGGGCGCATTGTGCATACTCAACCCAAGTTCGCCGGTTTGAAATTCAAAGTCGGTGGAGTTTAATAAATTCTCCCATGCCTCATCGTCAAAAACCAGCAAATCTTTAATTTGAAACGGATTGACGAATAAAGGTTCTTCGCAACTAGGTTCGTCATAGTCTTCATAATATTCGTTAAAGGCTGGTAATATCTTGGCAGCTTCCATTTTCTCCTCTATACCTCTTCCATCATCAATTTCATCATCAGTTTTTTCTGATAAGCAAGATTTTGACATAGACTAATAAAGCATTTAGTATGCCAGTGAGTTTTTGGAAGAACGGATGCTAGTAAGGTATAGGGATATGTCACAGTTACCAGAAGAACCAGAAGAAAGGGAACCGCTTCTACCAGAAGCCCAATTGCACTATAATGCCGGGCTGGAAAACGAGCGGCTGGCGCAACCATCGGGGTTAATCGAATTGCGGCGCTCTCAAGAATTGATAAAACGCTATCTGCCGCCACCGCCCGCGATTGTGCTGGATGTCGGTGGTGGTGCGGGAGTTTATTCGCTCTGGCTGGCCCAGCAAGGCTATACCGTCCATCTGGTTGACCCAATGCCTTTGCATATCGAGCAAGCTCGCCAAGCTTCCGCCTTACAACCCGCCACTCCTCTCGCCAGCGCCAGCCTGGGTGATGCCCGGCAACTAAACTTTGGCGACGAAAGCGTCCAGGTTGTACTATTAATGGGGCCACTTTATCATCTTATTGAGCGCGGAGACCGTTTAACAGTCTTAAACGAGGCCCGCAGGGTATTGCAAGCCGGAGGCTCGGTTTTGGCGGTTGGTATATCGCGCTATGCTTCGGCCCTGGACGGCATGTTTGGCGGACTACTGGACGACCCGGATTTTGTCGAGATTGTGCAATGTGACTTGACCGACGGGCAGCATCGCAATCCCAAAAATCATCCTTATTATTTTACGACGGCCTATTTCCATCATCCTGACGAATTAAAAGCCGAAATCGAGGCCGCCGGTCTGCATCACGAAAAGACCCTAGCAGTCGAAGGCCCGGCCTGGTTATCAGCCTACGTGAAGCAAAACTGGCAGGATGAAAGCAAACGGGAAATGTTGCTGAATATAGTCCGGCGGATAGAGGAAGAACCGACCCTTTTGGGTAGCAGCGCTCACCTGATGGCAGTGGCCCGAAAAATATAGAAGGTTACTTCTTGCCGATGGCGCTCAATTCGGTCACAGCCTCGTTGAGTCGGAACAGGCTACTCATTAGCTCCTGGCTACCCTGCGCCACCCCGGTGGAAAGCCCCGAAATATGGCGCATGGTCGAAACGAATTCGACGGTTGCTTCTCGTTGCTCCTGGAGCGAAACCGTGATTTGGCGGGCTAAATTAGCGGTGGTTTCGACCATCCGCACAATTTCTTCCAAAGTCAATTCTACCGAGTGCGCTCCACTGATAACCTGAGCGGCCTCGACTATCCCCTGCCGCGAAACCGAGAGCGAGTTTTCCACCGCCCGCCGAATTTCTTCAACTACCATCCGCACCTGGGCGCTGGCATCGTGACTCCGATTTGCCAGACGTTGGACTTCTCCGGCAACACTGGCAAAGCGCCGACCATATTCGCCCGCCCCGGCAGCCTCGATTTTAGCATTGAGCGAAAGCAGGTTAGTTTCTTCGGCAATTTCGCTGATAAGCTCGGTAATCTGGTCAATCTGGCGGGCTTGCTGCGAAAGCTGATCCATCGCCCCGGACACCGCCTGGGTTTGGGCGGTCAGCACGGTCAGCGAGGTCAAGCCGTTGCGGACGGTCTGTGTCCCGGTTTCCACCACTTCAAAGGCCTCTTGAGCATTGCGGTCTACCTGGATTGCCGCAAAAGAAATAGATTCACTAATTCGGTTCAATTCTTCGATGGTAGTACTGGCCCGTAAGACCGCCGCGACCTGTTCGTTAGTCTCTCGCGCCTGAGCTTCAAAGGCGGTTGAAAACTGCTGAGAAAGCGTATCCAGCCGTCGGGTCAACTGCTGCTCGACTGCGGCTTTGCGGGCCAGTTCGCGGTTGGCGGCATCCAGAACCCGATTTTGGGCGGTAAGCTGCGAGAGTAAATTGCGAATATTGCGCTCGAAAAACCAGGAAAGGGCCGCCACCGCAAAAAGCAGGCTAGTCGGTACCGAAAGTTGAGCGACGGCATCCAGCGGAGTTTGAAAATAAGCCAAATCGGGGCTGATGCGGGTTATGGCAATTCCAAAGATAGTTGCGACACTGATAGTCGCAAAAACAAAGCTGTAAATCGGGCCAATAATAATCCCGGAAGCCATCACCGGCACAGTCAGCAGGGGCGAAAGACCGCGCAAATCTATAATAATAGTATTATCTTCACGGGTAGCGATATACAAGCCAATAATAGCGTTGATTGCCAGGAAAAAAAAGATGGCAGCGAAGGTAGTAAATCCGAAGCGGCTCAAGCCATAGCAGGCCGCGATAACCAATAGCCCGCCCAATTCAGGGATAAGGGTTGCCAGATTGGGCTGTAACAAAGAATTTATCTGGGAAAAGAAGGTCAAAATCAGCACCCCGATGCCGATTATCAAAAGGAGTGCATTTAGTAATTGCGACCTACGCTGCTGGCTGATAGGGTCGCGGGGCTGAGAAGCGCGGTCAGGCTGGGGCGGTGCTTTAGTAAGAGTGGTTGTAGACTGCATTTTTTGTCCCGATGTTGAAAAGAGAATTTAGCAAACTAGCGGCTGGGCAGTTCTTCCTCAAATTCCAGATTTCCGTTACGGAAATTCTCGACATGAGCTTTGGCCCAGTTATATTTGTCACAAATAGTCCAGTGGTCGGCGCGATTATCAAAAAAGTAATAAAAGAATACTTTTAGTTCTTCGGGACTAAAGCCCTGAGTTGCCAGATTTACGACCATCAGGCTTTGCCGAAAGTGGTCGGTATTCCAATAACTACGCATGTTTACGAACACTCCTGATAAGAGATAGCCTCATTGCCAGCACATCAACTCACTTCGAGCTTACTACTTATTGCCAGAACCATTTGCGAAATCGGTTTAAATTAAAGTGTAACACTATTATAGCAAACTCGCTCTCGAAACAAAAGCTTTTAGCCCATTTTGGCGCATCCGGCTAATTTGCAACAAAAGCCGGGCTGAGGTAGATTACGAATTATGAATTTTAGATTTTAGACTTTAGATTTCATTTTATTAGGAAGAGGCTAAAAATGGCAACGATGCAGGTCATTCGATTTCATGAATACGGTGAGCCGTCAGTGCTTCAGTCTGAAGAGATGGAGCGCCCGGAGCCAGGCAAAGGCGAGGTGCTGATAAAGATTGAAGCTGTCGGCCTCAACTATGCCGATACCCGACGACGGCGGAATAGCTATCTAGTCAAAACCCCCGTCCCTTATATTCTGGGCGGGGAAATCGCCGGAACAATCGAGGCGCTCGGCCCGGAAACCCCGGCAGGCCTGGCAGTCGGGGGGCGCGTATTGGCTCTGGTCGAAACCGGCGGCTATGCCCAATACGCCGTAGTAAACGCCCGCCAGCTTTTCCCATTACCGGATGCTCTAAGCTATACTGATGCCGTCACTATCGCGGTGCAAGGCATGACTTCCTATGAAATTATCAAAATGAGTGGTCAGTTGCAAGAAGGGGAAAGCGTGCTGGTTCACGCCGCTGCCGGGGGAGTGGGCATCTATTCGGTGCAACTGGCCAAATTGCTGGGGGCGGGCCAGGTCATCGCCACCGCCAGTACCGAAGCCAAGCTGGAACTGGCTCGCTCGTTGGGAGCGGATACGCTGGTCAATTATACCGAACCCGATTGGGCTAAAAAAGTAAAAGGCGCAACGGGCGGCAGAGGCGCGGATATTATTCTGGAAATGGTCGGAGGCGAAGTGTTTAACCAGAGCCTGACCTGTCTCGCTCCATACGGGCGGATGGTGGTTTTTGGGGCAGCCAGCGATGTGCTGCCGACCCTCAACCCAATTCAGTTGATGTATCGCAATCAATCGGTAATAGGCTACTGGCTGACCTATTCTCTCACTCGCCGCCCCCAGCAATTCGCCGCCGGGCTGCAAACCCTCATGGGTTGGGTCGCGGAAGGCAAACTCAAAACCGTCGTTGAGCAAACCTTCCCTCTAGCGGAAGCGGCGGCGGCTCATACCGCCCTGGAAGGCCGTGGTACGGTCGGCAAACTGGTGCTTTTGCCGCAATCTTAGGTTTATTCTATCTGTAGTTATGTAAAGTCACCCTGGTGAGATACCTGTAGTATTTTCACCAGTAGTGCGCCTTAATCCCGAAAAGTTATATTTGAAAAATTTACGCCATAAATTTTTCAAATATAACCATACTCAGGTTTGGGGTTTTGCAAGGTTATCCTCTAATCAGAAAAATCATTTTAGCAAAAGCTGGCAATCCAATTTCGATTGGATTGCCAGCTTTTGCTAAAGCTCGAAGTAATTAGCGGGAAACCATCAGCTTGAGGAGTTTGCCAAAGCCGGGCTTCTGCCCGTACATCAGCACTCCGGCCCGGTAGACCCGTGAGCATAGCCAGAACATAATGATAATCGTTACGACCATGACCACGAGGTTAAGCGGCAATTCCCACCATGCTACCGACCCCATGCCGACCCGCATCAGCATCATGGTCGGGCTAAAGAACGGAATGTGCGACATCACCACTACCCAACTGGCATCCGGGACGTTCAGGCCAAAGATACTGCCCAGATAGGCCGCCAGAAAGATAAAGGTCAACGGGCCGAGGGCGTTCTGCAAATCCTCGGTGCGGCTGACCAGCGAGCCAACCGCCGCAAATATTGTGGAATAGAGCAAGAAGCCCAAGATAAAGTAAGTCAGCATTACCACCAGCAAACTGAGTGAAAGGCCGGTAATATCAATACTCGTACCGCCGCTACTATTGCCTAGTAAGGCATCTTTAATCGGGCCTTGCGCCAGGAAAGCCGCGCCCCCAACTATAACCATAATCCCGAGTTGGACTATGCCAGCCAACCCAATCCCAATAATCTTGCCCGCCATCAACTGAAATGGAGTAGCGGCATTCACGATTATCTCCATAACCCGATTGCTTTTTTCTTCAGTCGCGCCCTGGGCCACGCCCTGCCCGTAGACCTGAATTGTGCTAAAAATCAGGATTATACCCGCCAGCACGATGATATAAGCTGCTCCGGTTTCAGCCGGAGTGCGCCCGCTTTTTTCTTCAGTGGAACTGGTCGCCTTGAACTGGGGTTGGGCAAACAGCCCGGCAAGCTGGTTTTGCGGGATATTCAAACGGCCCAGGCGGTCAACAAAGCTCATTTCAGTAGCGACCGAGCGGATTTTAATCCCGCTGGGGCTGGTCGGCCCGCCACTCCCATAATAATCAAAGCTCAATTCGCCATTAGCCGCCCGGTTGATATTCAAAACCATATCGAGTTTGCCATCCTGAACCTGTTTCCGCAGGTTGTCCAGTTCGCCCGCCTGCCCGGCTTTAATCTCAAATTCCGGCTTCTTGCCCGCCGCCAGAGGTTTAATATTGCCATTCTGGTCATAATTCACATTCAGGCGGCTATCAAAATACTTTATCACATCCTGCCCGGCAACTGTTCCGGCATTGCTTACTACTACCAGTTTGGTCTGTGAATTCGAGGTCAAAAGCTCGATAATCGTCGGCACAAAAGCCGCCAGAATCACCAGCACCACCAGAATCCCGGTAGCAATCGCAAAGCTGCGCTTTTGGACTTTAGCTTTAAACTCACGTCCAATAATCAAAGGGATATTGCGGGCGTTCTGGGCCGCCGCACTGCCCGAACCGGCGACCTTGATAGTATCGCTGGGCGCGTTGGTCGCTTCTTCTTGAAAAGGTTTTTCCTGCTCAGATTTTTTTGGATTCAAAAGTGCCATTTTCTTCAAACTCCTGTCTTTTGCTCTAGTTCAAGGTCTGCAAGACCGGGGCATCCGGCATCGAAACTCCCGCCACCCGCTCGATGAAAATATCATTCAGGGATGGTTCAACCAGTTCAAAGCGGGTAATATGCCCGCCCTGCCGCAGGGCCGTTTGCAAAATCTGGTCAGTAGTCACATCTGGCGCAAGGTTCATTTCCACATAATCCTGACGGCGCTTGGTGATAGTCACCCCTGGGATATTGTCCAGCCAACGGACTTCCGGGTCGTTGTCGAGGGCCAACCGCAAAACCATTCTCCCGCTACTGCGCTTGACCTGGCGCACGCTGCCACTGACGACGGCCTCCCCCTTGTTGATAATTACGATGTTCTGGCACAATTCCTCCACCGTCTCCATTTGGTGAGTCGAGAAGATGATAGTCTTGCCGCGCCGATTCATCTCCAGGAAAGCATCTTTGAGCAAATTGACGTTCAAGGGGTCAAGCCCGCTAAACGGCTCATCCATAATCATTATTTCCGGGTCGTGCAGAATAGTCGCCAAAAACTGAATTTTCTGCTGATTACCTTTGGAAAGCTCTTCGACCTTCTTTTTGCGGTTGACCGTAATCTGAAACCGCTCCAACCACTCGTCCAGGTCGCGCTTGACAGTAGCCTTATCCCGCCCGTAGAGCCGGGCCAAAAAGATTAACTGGTCATCCACCGTCATTTTGGGATAGAGGCCGCGCTCTTCCGGCAAATAGCCCCAAAAGCGGCGGGGGACATCGCGGGTGGCTTTGCCCGCCCACGTAATCTGACCACTATCGGGGCGGATAATATCCAGAATCATCCGAATACTGGTGGTTTTACCCGCTCCGTTTGGCCCAAGAAACCCGAATACTTCGCCCGGTTTTACCTCAAACGACAGGTTATGTACCGCCTGGACGTTGGTAAAACTTTTGCTGATGTTGTCAATTACCAGCGACATTTTTAACTCCTGACACTAAATTTAAACTCGTAAACTCTTGTCTAGCCAGCTATTCTCAAGACTGAAACCTGCATAATCCTGACCATCGGCCTTGCGGTTTCCAGCTTTTTTCATTTTCATACTATATATACTCAGTTCATTATAAAATGTTTCGTTCAGTACTCACAACCGCTGGCCTGTTAGACTTAAATAAGACTAAAGACCTATGCCACCCTATCATATTGTGGAATATAAAATAAGCTTCCCTTTGGCCTCTGCTCGAAGCTCTAAAAGGAAGCTTTTATAGTGGCGTTATGCAAAGGCTTTTACCAGCGACCTAACACCCCCGCCAGAATTGCCATGCGGACGTACATGCCGTTAGCGGCTTGCTCGAAATAGACCGCCTGGGGCAAGCTGTCTACCTCCTCGGCGATTTCCCCGACACGAGGGAGGGGGTGCATAATAATCGCGTCCGGCTTCATGTGGCTGACAGTGGCAGCCTTCACGCTATAGCTACCCTGCACCGCGCTGTAGGCCGCTTCGTTCTCAAAGCGCTCTTTCTGGACGCGAGTGATGTACCAGACATCGGCTTCGTGGGCCACGCTCTCAATGCTGTCGGCCTCACGGATTTCGACCCCCCGACCTTTGAGCAAGCTGACTAACTCTTCCGGCATGGGCAGGCTGGGCGGGGCAATCAAAATCAGCTTAATCCCAGCGTACAAGCTCAAGAGGCGGGCCAACGAATGAACGGTACGCCCGTGTTTCAGGTCGCCGACCATCGCTATCGTCAGCCCCTCGAAGCGCCCGCACTTTTGCAAAATAGTGTACATATCGAGCAGCGCCTGAGTCGGGTGTTCGCCTACTCCGTCCCCGGCGTTAATCAGCGGGACGGGACTGCTGCCGGTTAGCTGACACTGGGCGTGAATGGCTTTAGCGGCCTCGACTGCCGCTCCGGTCTGGGGATGGCGCAGTACCAGCACATCGGTATAGCCCGACAGCACTCGCACGGTATCCACCAGGGTTTCCCCTTTGGAGACCGACGAAAACTGCACCCCCACGATATTATGAACTTCGCCGCCCAGCCGCTTCATAGCAATACTGAAGCTGGCATCGGTACGGGTACTGGCCTCGTAGAACAGGTTCGCCAGGATGCGACCCCGCACAATATCGGTTGAGCCGTTGGTTTCCTTGAGGCGCTTCATGCGGGCCGTCACCTGGAAAAGCTCATCCAGGTCAGGTCGCCCAAATTGCTCCACCGAAATAATATCCATCCCCACCCAGCTTCCCGCTACCGGGCGCATCAGTCCTCGCTCTTCGGGTGTCAACATATATCCCCCATTTTGATTTTAGATTCCCCTTGAAATTATAACCCCGCCCAACGCCCGATTAGCACCTAACCCAGCGCGTCATCCTACGGAGTCGGATTCGTAGGGGCAAGCCCTTGTGGTTGCCCTGCCGTCGCCAGACGGCTGCTCAAATCTAGCCACCTGTTAGCTCTCTAGCTTATCCGCTTTCTACACCCTAAAGAGCTAATGACGGCTAGACGTTTATGATTAGCGGCCTGCGGGCCGCAGGGCAACCACAAGGGCTTGCCCCTACCTAAATACATTCTCAGCCCTCAGTCCTCAGTCCTGAATTTCCCCCGACCCCAAACCCCCGACTCCCGACCCCAAACCCACCACATCCCCCCTTCCCGGCCTTGCCAGGATGCGCCCATCCTCGAAGACCAGTTGACCGCGCAGCCAGACCCGGCGTACTCGTCCTCGCGCTTTCCATCCAGCGAAAGGAGTCCAGCCACATTTGGTATGAAGCCCGGTATTACTGATAATATATTCTTCGTCGTCTATCTCGATTTCGCTGTCGGCGGGCGGCAGACCAAAGACCCGGCGCGGCGCGATTGCCATTAGCTCTATCAGTCGCTCAAGGGACAGCCCGGCCCGACCCCCCTGCACCTCGCGGTACATCAGTCCAAAGGCGGTTTCCAGTCCCGGTACGCCGTATGGCGGTTTATCGCTATCTTTCTCGGCGCGAGTGTGGGGGGCGTGGTCAGTCGCCAGCATATCTACCGCGCCATCGGCTAGACCTTGCCACAACGCATCTATATCTGCGCCGGTTTGCAAGGCCGGACTCATCTTGCCATACGCGCCTAGCCGGGCAGGTTCGGCATCCTCGCGGGTCAAGAGAAGATGATGGGGCGCAACCTCGCACGTGACTGGCAACCCTCGCGCTTTAGCCGCCCGCACCAGTTCCAGTTCGTGGCGCTTGGACAAATGGCAAATGTGTATTCTGCGCCCGTAAAGCGCCGCCAGTCCAATCGTCGCAGCGATTATTGGCCCTTCGGCATGAATCAAAATCGGTTTGGGCGACTCCCAGCCCTTGAAGACCGCCAGCATCCCCTCCAACCCGCTAAAGACCAGCGGCCCATGGGTTTCGCCCAGATAGGCTTTTAGCCCAAAGACCTGTTCCTGAACCGCCCCATAATAGAGGGAATTAGTCGGGGTCGCCCCAAAGTGAAAACCGACATCACACACGATTTGCTGGGCCGCTAGGTCACGTTTATAGGCCAGAGCTTCGGGAGTAGTAGTCGGCTGCGGGTTGTTGGGCATATCCAAAACGGCGGTGTAGCCCCCCGCCAGGGCCGCACACGTCCCGGTATAGAAATCTTCTTTGGTTTCGCCGCCCGGTTCGCGCAGGTGAACGTGGGGGTCACACAGGCCCGGCAATCTTATTATGGTCATGTCTCACCCGGTTCTCAAATTAGAGCCTACCCCACTCGGTGCATGATTTTATACCGATAACTTAACCCTGTCATATCAAGCTTGGTCGTTAGATGATAGGCTCTCGGTCATTTCCAATAGCTTTGCAACCGTATTCCAGTTTCGCCCGGTTCCTTGCACTTTCAGTTTTCGCTCGATAAAGACATTCGATAGCTTGGAGCGCCCAATCCCCTCATGATAATAAATAAATAAATCCTGGTCGGTTATGAAGAGTTCTTCTGGCCCGCTATAGGCCTCGAAAAGAGCTTGTTTGGCCTGGCTTTCGGGGCGACCCGCCAGAAACATAACCACAATCCACTTTGTTTCTCTCTCCGGCTGGTTCAAGAAAGGATTTTGGCGCACTATCTCTTTTAAGTCCGCCAGACTTCGCACAATCACTTCGGTCTTAAAGCCAAGTTTTGCCTCAAACTCTTTGGCTATTTGTCCGGCAAGCTGACTAGGGTCGCTGGCATCGCTTTCAAAGACAATATTTCCAGTCTGCAAATAAGCGGCTACTTTTCGCAGACTGATAGCCTCATGAAGCGCTTTCAGCGCATCCATCTTGACTTTATTATGACTTCCGAGGTTAATGGCCCGAAACAAAGCTACAAACGCTGGCATATTTAAATTCCCCTGCCCAAATTTAGCTTAACCCTGCGATAATTCAGTTCTTAATCAAGTAATGACCCACCGCAAGCCAACCTTGCCTTTTTACCTTAAATTTAACCTTCCGTCAACCTGCCCTTCCCGATTTCAGATTTCAGATTTCAAATTACTTTTAGGTAGTGTAATGGTAATCGTAAGGTTCACCTTCTAAAATAGGTTAGACTAGATTACCCTGGATTGGACACCTCCCGATTCTATTGACGGCAATAATCCCAGCGAGGTCAGCTATGCAGCTTAATTCTCAAAACCAGCGTCCTGACGCATCGGGCTTTCACTTCAAGCTTAATCTTGCCAGCATCCGGCTTCGATTAGCCATTGTGTTATTGCTTATGCTGCTTGGCGAATTTCTTATAGGCCTTGCTCCGGCCCAGGCCCAGACTACTACCCCCCTTTCAGGCGATAAACCAGCCCTGTCGCCTTCTTTACGTTTTCGACACCTGACTACCAACAATGGCTTACCTGGCAATCATGTCGAAGCCTTTGTCCAGGACAAGCGCGGTTTTATGTGGATTGGGACATGGGAGGGGTTGGCCCGCTATGATGGCTATCGTTTTGTGACCTATAAACAAAATCTGGACGACTCTAACTCGCTTAGTGACGATATAATAATGGCCCTTATCGAAGACCGCGAGGGCATGATTTGGGTGGGGACTCGCGATGGTGGGCTAACCCGCTTCAACCCCAATACCGAGCAATTCACCCGTTACCCACTTAATGGGGTGGCGATGGTACTCGACCCAGCCGGGAATTTGTGGGTTGGAAGCGGCGACGGGAAAATTAGCCGATTTAACTCCTCAACTGATAGCTTTCAAAGCTACTCGCTTTCTGGCTGTAATCGCCCCCGGTGCGGATAAGGAAAATGGTGTGGGACGCTGCCGCCGGGGTGGTTTGGTTCGTCTCGGATGAGCTATATAAATTTGACCCCCAAACCGGGCAAACCAGATGTTATCGCCCCCAACCTGGGGCGGAAAATTCCCCGCGTCTCTCGCTGCAATTAACTGATTTGGCGGCAGGCGAGGCCGGGCTGCTTTGGATGTCGGGAAGCGATGGCCTTTACCAATTTGACCGCCAAACCAGCCAATTTACCCGTTACATGCCACCGATGGAAGCAAACCAAATATTCCAGAACGGGACCGAGCTACCGTCGGGCAGCAAGCTAAATTCAATTGTAAGAAACCGCAATGGCTTAATCTGGACCGGCTCGCAAACCCCCAAAGATGGGATTTATGTCTTTGACCCTCAAACCAAAAAATTTATCGCCCACTACCTGAATGATGTCGCCAACCCGGATAGCTTGAGTGCTGGTTCGACCTGGGTAATCTATGAAGACCGGGAGGGATTGCTCTGGATTGGCAACGCCAATAGTGGGGTAGACCTGACCGACCTCAACCAAACCCAGTTCACCTTCTATCGGCGCAATCCTCTTAGCTCCAACAGTTTTTTACCGACCCAGATTGAGGCGATTTATCAAGAGCCAGGTGGCGTTATATGGACGGGCGGAGCTACTAATCTTACCCGTTTTAATCCCCGCGATGGTTCATTCAAGCACTATCCTATCTATTCCCAAAAGGTAATGCCCTTGCTCCCGCCTTCGACCCTGGCGATTTCGGCAATCTACCCGGATGAGCAAGGCGGACTGTGGTTCGACGGCATAGACGGACTTTATCGCTTTGACCGCAACACCGAACAAATCCAGACTTTCAGTGAGCCGGGAATGAACCCCCAGGCCGCTCGTCCCAACGGCATTCAGGCGATTAGCCAGGACCAAAAAAAGAATTTTTGGGTGCTTTCCGGCGAAACTCTATATTACTTTGACCGCCTTAACCAGCGGTTTATAAATAGTTTTGCGGTACACGCCAATGTTCCCCCTGGCGTGAGAAAAACTACTCCCCAGACCGTTTACGCGGCGAAATCCGACGATGTGTGGGTCGGGGGCGATGGCTTTCTTAACCGCCTAAACCCTGAAACCGGGCGGTTTGTCGGTTACTATTACAATCCCACCGACCCAAGTTCTATTCCAAAAGTTTCGGTAGTCAATATTTACCCGGATAACCGCGGGAATATTTGGCTGGCGACTTCCGGGGGCTTGCTTCAGTTTGTGACGGCTTCCGAAAAGTTTACTCGCTACACCGAGCGGGATGGTTTGCCTGGCAATAGCCTGCAAGGTATGCTAGAAGACAGTACCGGTAATTTGTGGATTAGTAGCCTGAAAGGGCTTTCACGGTTTAATCCCCAAACCAAAACATTCCTTAATTATGATGCCAGCGACGGTTTGCAGGGCAACCAGTTTAATTTCTTCTCCTTTTACAAAAGCGAGCAAGGTGAAATGCTCTTTGGCGGAGCGAATGGTCTGACCGCTTTCTACCCGGAACGAATGCGCGATAACCCTTATAAGCCGCCGGTAATTCTGACCGATATTCGTTTGTTCAACCAGTCAATTCCGGTTGGAGGAAATTCCCCGCTAAAAGCCCCCATCTGGGATACGGCAGAAATCCAGCTGGAACACGACCAGAATTTTCTTTCCTTTGAGTTTGCGGCCCTCAGCTTCGCTGCCCCCGAAAATAATCGCTATAGCTATCGGCTGGAGGGGCTGGAAACCGATTGGAATGAAGTGGATAGCACCCGCCGCTTTATTAATTATTCCAGCCTGCCGCCCGGAAATTATACTTTACGAGTGCGGGGCAGTAATGACGATAGAGTATGGAGCAATCGGGAAGTAACTTTGCATCTAACGATTAACCCGCCCTGGTGGGAAACCTGGTGGTTTCGCGGTCTGGCGGTAATCGTGATTTTTGGAGGTTTCTATTTGAGCTACTATTGGCGCTTGAACCGGATACGGGCGCATAGCCGCTTATTGGAGGCCCAGGTAAGCGCCCGAACTTACGAACTAGCAATCGCCAAAGACCAGGCCGAAGCTGCCAACCGCGCCAAAAGCGATTTCCTGGCGAATATGAGCCACGAGTTACGCACTCCGCTAAACGGGATTTTGGGCTACAGCCAGATTCTGCAACGGAACGCCGACCTCGCGCCTTTGCAACAGGACGGTTTGCAAACAATTTATAATAGTGGTAAACATCTGCTGACCTTGATTAATGACCTGCTCGATTTGGCGAAGGTCGAGGCCCAAAAAATGGAGCTTTATCCCCAGGCCCTAGCCTTGCCTGCTTTTCTGGAAGGTATTACCGGGATTATGCGGATGAACGCCTTTGAAAAGAATATCCAGTTTATTCATCAACCCGACTCTCATCTACCAACCGCAATTCAAGCCGATGAAAAACGTCTGCGCCAGGTGTTGCTCAACCTATTGGGGAATGCGGTCAAGTTTACCGGACAGGGGGCAGTAACTTTTCAAGTGATGAACTGCGCCCTGGAAGAAGGGTGGCTGTCCAACGAAAATCCAGAAAACGAAACCCTGGAAAAAGACCGCATGGTTCGCTTGCGCTTTGAGGTGCAAGATACCGGAGTCGGGATTACCCCGGAAGAGTTGAAAACCATCTTCTTGCCTTTTGAGCAAGTCGGCGATACCCAAAAACGGGCCACCGGAACTGGGCTGGGACTGGCAATTAGTCAACATCTAGTGGAGTTGATGGACAGTCAAATTCAGGTACATAGTGAACCGGGCAAAGGCAGTACTTTCTGGTTCGAGGTCAGTTTCCCCATGGGGGAAAGCCCTGTCCCAGCTAAAGATACCAGGCCCCAGGAAATTGTTGGTTATATCGGGGACTCCCGCCGCATTCTGGTAGTAGATGACCGCTCCGAAAATCGGCAGGTATTATTGAACCTGCTAGAGCCGCTCGGCTTTGAAATAGCCCTGGCCGAAAACGGGCAGCAAGCCCTTGAACTAGCCCAACTGAACCCGCCCGACTTGATTTTTATGGACATGGTGATGCCAGTGATGATGGGTTTTGAGGCCGTCGCCGTAATCCGGGCCATGCCCCGACTGGCTCATATCCCGATTATCGCGGTTTCAGCCAGTGTTTTGGAAGTAGACCAGGCCCAATGCCACCGGGTAGGTTGCGATGACTTTATGCCAAAGCCGGTGGAAGCCGAGCAGGTTTTTGCCATTTTGCAAAAATACCTGGGTCTGCAATGGCGCTATCGGGCGCTACCGTCACCCAAACCGGCTACCGCCGTCCTAACTATAGCGAATCAGGCTAGTATCGGGGTGAAGTTTGTGCCGCCTCCCCGAAAGGAACTTGAGGTGTTATACGAGCTGGTCTGTCTGGGAAATATGGAGCGGTTGCAGCAGCAAGCCCTCTATCTGGAAAATCTTTCCCACGATTACCAGCCTTTTGCCCGCCGGGTCTATTATCTGGCAGAAACTTTCGAGGATGCGCAGCTGGAGGGGTTGGTGAAACAGTATCTTTAGCAAATTGCAGGAAACAGGCAAGTGAGCAGGGTTCTTCTTCTCCCTAAATGAACTCAAGGATTAGAAAACATGAGAGGTTCAGAACGAACAACCGGTACTATTCTGGTAATTGACGATAACATTACCAATCTGAAAGTAGCCTCCGATTATCTGAAAGCCGAAGGTTTTGAGATTCTTATCGCCCGCGATGGGGAATCCGGAATTAAGCGAGCCAAGCTGACTCAACCCGATTTGATTCTGCTGGATGTCCAGATGACCGGGATTGATGGTTTTGAAACCTGTCGGCGCTTGAAACTCGACTCCCAGACCGAGGCTATTCCGGTTATCTTTATGACCGTCCTGACCAACGTTGAGGATAAACTCAAAGGGTTTGAGGCGGGCGGGGTAGATTACGTCCCCAAACCATTCCAAATTCAGGAGTTACTGGCGCGGGTAAATACCCATCTGACGATTTACAAGCTCCAGCGCGAGTTGCAAGCCGAGATTCGGGAGCGCAAGCTGGCAGAGGTCGCTTTGCACAAGGCCAATCTTGAGCTACAGCGCCTTTCAGTTCTGGACGACCTGACCCAAATCGCCAACCGCCGCCGCTTCGACCAGTACTTAAAGGCTCAGTGGCAGCAACCGGAACGAGCCACCCTTAGCCTTTTGCTGTGCGATATAGATTATTTCAAAGGCTACAACGATACCTACGGACATCCGGCAGGAGACCGATGTCTGCAACTGGTCGCCCAGGGTATTAGCCGAGCGGTGGGCCATGTCAAAGATTTGGTGGCCCGCTATGGAGGCGAAGAATTTGCCATCATTCTGCCCGAAACTAACCCGGACGGGGCATATCAAGTCGCCGAGACTATTCAGGCTGAAATCCGCCGCCTGAAACTGGGCCGCCCCATCACCGCAATAGGCCAATATATCACTTTGAGTATTGGGGTCGCCAGTGCCGTACCGACTCCGCCCAATACCGCGCAATCCTTGATTGCTGAGGCCGATGCCGCCCTATATGATGCCAAACACCAGGGCCGCAATCGAATTGTAGTCAGACCGGGCTAACCAGACGGTAAACGGCCTTATCCTCTAAGGCGACAGCTTCATACAACGGAACTGGTTGCCGGTTGCCGAAGGCAAAACTACCAGTTCGCGGCCCCCAAAAGGCTTGATTTGCAAGCCAAAAAGATAGTTATTGCCACCCAAAGTCAGGCCATCCCCGCCAACTCCAGTTCCGTCAATGATGATCGGTGGCCCACTGCAACCGCCGTCAATTGTAACTCCCGGCTTGACCGTCAGGGGCAAATTGCTCCCGGCGATAAAAGTTATCACATTACCACCGCCCATCAGGTTAAAACTCACCCCGTTGCCAATGGTTGCGGCGGACTGGAACAACCCAAAAGAGAGTGTGCCATCATTACCATCATCCAGCGCCTTAGTTACCACATAACCGCCTACGCAACTCAAGGCATAGCTCACTGTTGTATCAGGCGACCCGGCTACGGTAGGATAGGTCAGGGTCAGGCTGGCGCTGATTGTCCCCAGCGCGGTGGGGGTGCAGGTCAGGTTCACTGGCTGTCCACTTCCGCCCGCAATATTTAGAGGGAAAGCGGCGGCGTTGGTAATCCCGAATTTAGCGGCATCTGGCCCGCTCAAAGCGGTTGCCGCCGAACCGCCCGACAGCGACACCTGCAAAGTGCTGGCTGCTACACCCAGATTGCTGATGGTAAAGCTGGCAGCCTTCGGGAAACCCGGCCCAATCGCGCCCAGCCGAAAACTGTTGCCAGGGCCAATCGGGGCGGCACTATAAATCGCCAGGGGTTGGTAGGGAATAACCAGCAGGGTAATCGAGTTCGCCGGATAAGTCGCGGTGAAGCCAGTGGGCGTGACGGTTTGGTCAGGCTGGTGTACGATCGCCGCCAGGTTAGCCCCGCTATATTGATAGACCTGGGCTGTGTTCGCCGGACTAAAGCCGCTCAGGTTGAGCGAACTGGTCAGGGGGTTGCCGGTTTTATTGATGAGCATCAAGGTGAGGGCCTGGTCGCTGGTGCGCTGGGCGGCATAAATCGAAAGCTGACCCTGGTCGGCGCTACTCGCCCCAATCGAAGTTTCCCCAAACTTACTGCCTAGACCGTTATAATTGAGGTACATCTTAAAAGCGTAAGCTCCCGGCTGGCTGGCGGTAGGCGGGTCCCAGATGGTTGCCAAATCGAGTTGCTCCCGCCCGAAGATACCCAGTACATCGGCCTGGGTCAAAGCCCCATTGAGAGCCTCTAGCCCGCCAAAATTATACTCGGTAATTGCGGTCTTGGTGCCAGGATAATGCATACTGACCCACTCCCGAAAGCGCGGGATGAGCCGAATAGGGCCAAAGCCATTGGACGGGTTAATCCAGCTTTCGTCCACATAACTTGCATCCCATAAAGACCGGGTAGAGCGCAAGCGTTGGGCCTGGGTAGCGGCATCGCCCGCCGGACATAAGCTAATACAGACTGGCGGGTTGGCATCGGGATAATAGTGTTCATCAAAATAATCGAGAATCCGCACCCCGTTATTAACTTCGTACAGCTTCATCTGTTGCAGATACCACTCCGCAAACCATGTTCCACCGTGAGTAGAGCGTCCGGTCAAATCGAGCGAATCTACATAGACCGACCAGCCGAAATCGGAAGGGCCGAGGGTTTTGGCACCGGGGTCAGCCGCTTTGATGGCCGCACCATAGGCATAAGTCCGGTCTCGCAGGGCTTCATATGTCAACATCGCCGGGTAGACATCGCGGTGAGTTTCAAACCAATCGCTCGGCTCGTTGTCGAACTCGTAGAACTGTACTCCCCCACTCGCGGCATTGCCATAGCGCCCGATTAGATAATTAATCCAGCCCTGTTGCAGAGCCGGGGTATTAAGCACGTTATTATAAAGTATATCGGTATTATCTATTAACGAGCCATCGCTCAGGCGCTTGCCGTTGCCACATTGCTGTCCATCGGACAAAACCTCGATTAACTGTTGGGTAATTCCGGGATATTTGTTCACCTTAAAACTGCAACTTAAACTATTGCTTTTGTTAATATAATCAATCATCGGGATAGTGAGCATGCTTTTGCTGCCGTTGGCGAGGTTGGTATTAATGAACAGGTTGGCCTGACCACTCGGCGGGTTGGGCGCAGCGGTGATACCATCGCCCCCTACAAAAAAGTAATCACTCCCGTGATTAGAAGAATCGGCCTGCCAGTTATAGCGAGTGGCGAGGTTGCCACCAGAGCGCACTACCGGCGAGCGCAATTGGGTCAGCAAAGCCGGGTCGGTATTGTACTCATTGAGGCCGTAAATATCGGGGCTGATAGGGTGGCGCGAACTGTTCACGTTTACGCTTAAAGCCGGGCCAGGGCTGGCGACTACCCCGTTCATTCGACTGGCTACCGCCGGGCTATCTTGCAAACTGATAGAAATCAGTAAAAAAGCGACCAAAAATAAGCGGGAAAAGTACGCAAAGCCCTCGGAGCGACCAAGCGCAGCCTTGAAGACCATTTAATGCTCCTTTGATAAAAGTGGTCAGTGATCAGTGGTCAGTAGTCAGAAAAAACAGTCCTGAATTTCTTAATCGTAAATCGTAAATAAGGTGTCCGATTTGGGGTAAAGATGTGACCGAGGCCAAGTCCTAAGCTTTGGAGGCGATTAGGTTGGCTTTATCATTAAAGCATAGGCCCGGAAGGTTGTAAATATGGATTATTGGGTTTCTGGAAGCCTGAACTAGAAATTGGGGTAATTAGTACTCATTTTAACTGAGGTTTACCATAATCGGGCCGAAGCCAGTTCCGCGCCCTGGGCTAAGGATTTTAGTTTGGCATAGACAATATCTTTGTCAACTGTCCCAAAACCGGCAAAAGTCGAGAAACCGCAGTCAGTCCCCGCCAGAACCCGCTCCCGCCCAACTACTTCGGCAAAGCGACAAATCCGGTCAGCCACCAATTTGGGATGCTCGACAAAATTAGTGGTTGAGTCCAGCATTCCCGGTATCAAAACTTTGTCATCCGGCAGCTTTATCTCCTTAAAAACCGCCCATTCGTGCTGGTGGCGCGGATTAGAAGCCTCAAATGAAAGCGCCTGGGGTTTGGCCTTCAAGACCACCGGCAGGATTCTTTCAAGCTCAATATCGCAGTGATGCGGCCCTTGATAATTCCCCCAGCAGACGTGCAACCGTACCTTTTCGGGCGCAATATTTCGCAAAGCGTGGTTCAGGACTTCGACATGCTGCTCGGCTATCTTTAGGAACTCCTGGTCGGTCAGTTCCTTGAACATCATGTGGCGACTCAAGGCCAAATCGGGCGAGTCAATTTGCAAGATAAGACCCGCCTCGCAAATCGCCTCATATTCAAGTTGCATGGCATCCGCCAGCGCCTCTAAATAGGCCTCATGGGTCGGATAGTAATCATTGGGCTGAAACTGGGCGATTACCCCCGGCGAAGCGGCGTTCATAAAGCCTTCCACCACTTTTGCGCCCTCTAAAGCGGCCTTAAAATTGGCAATATCGGTCTGTAAGGGCTGCATATCTTTGACTGTAATCGGGCCAGTACAGCGCGGACGAGTATAGGTCGGGGTGCCGCCACTACTGGCGGCGCGGCGGGCAAATTCGGGGTAAGCTTCCAGGTCGGCGGGAATATAGCGTGGGCTATCGCCTTCAAAGCCGCTCAAGCGATACTTGATATAAGTGGCGTAACTTATTTTGCTCATCTCGCCATCGCTGACAATATCCACCCCGGCCTGACTTTGCTGGGCGACCACCTGGGCCACTGCCGCCGAAATACATTGGTCGAATGCCGAAGAATCAAGCGCCTCGCCCTTTTCCTGGGCAAAGACCATCTCATAAACTTGCTGCGAGCGGGGCAAGCTGCCCACATGGGTCGTCAATATACGCTCGGTACTTAGCCTCATATGCCTCCTGTGAGATTAGAATCTAAAATCTGAAATCTGAAATTTGAAGTCTGAAATCGAGGGACGTAAACCTTCGATCTGCGCTAGTCAAACACCAGCGAGTTGATGTCCCTCAAGATTTATGTCTATCTAATCATTCCGATGGGCGGCTCGACTTTCGACCTTAGATTTTAGATTTCAGATTTTAGATTTTGGATTTTTCTTTCACGACAGCGGTAACAACAAGGGTTGGTTGGAAGTCAGTTCAGCCGGGGCGGGAACATCCCCGCCTAGTACGATATACATGACGCTCTCTGCCGACCCGATATTCTCGAAGCTGCGATACACTCCGGCAGGGCAGGTAAAGGTGTCACCCGCTTCCAGCATCAAAGAACCTTCGCCCGTCTCATCGGCCCATCTAAAGCGCCACTTTCCGTCAAAAGGATTGTAGACTTCCGGGGCATGACGGCTAAAAAGCGGGATAGACTGGCCCGGCGCGACCTTGACTGCCACCAGATTAAAATTAAAATACCAATCCGGGCCACCCTGAAACGCTTCACCGGCGGTATAATAAGGCCCAGCTAAAGGGTATATTCGCCCTGACAGCCCCGGCAGCACGTTTTCATCGGTGATGCCGGGATTATTTTTTATATCTTCCAGCCGGACGATATAGCGGCTCATTTCTGCTAGACTTAGCTTCCTGAACCGCTCCAGTTCGGCGGTGGTTAGGGGACGGGTTTCGGCGGCATCGGGTGGAACAGTCTGCCCGATAGTGGTATCTATCAAGCGTCCATCTTGCAACAAAACCAGACCGTGACCGCGAGCCGCTCCCAACACCTGGGGAGCCCAGGTAACTTTGCCGGGGTCGTCCGCGCCCAACACCCCTAGCAACATGCCGTTTACCTCACCGACATTCTCAAAACCCCGGAACATATAGGTCGGCAGCGAAATAAAATCGCCCGGCGCTAATATCACCTCGCCATCCTGACCCTCTACTCCCCAATAAAACCGCCAGGTGCCGGAATGAATCCAAAAAGTTTCGGCGGTTTCGTGGCTATGCGGTGAGTTTTTGATGTGAGGCGGTTGAGCTGCCCCGCCCAGGGTAAAACCGTGTGGCTCGGTTATATGGATGTACTGGGCCGAGCTTTCGGAAACGCCCGCCCCGATAATGCTAAAATTTTCTTTGAGATGAGAACCCGGCGTTTTGGCATCAATAAAAGCAGCGGTGCAAGGAACCAGGTCATTGAACCGCACTACTCGCTTTAACATTTCTTCAGTTGTCCAACTGATTTCCAATCCTGTTTCACTCATTGGTTTGTATCACCCTATAAATGTGTTTGATTAAGATTTGCGGATGGCTGCGCCTGCGCCAATCGCTTCGGCGGGTTGCAGCCCGTAGCGCCTAACCCGCAAATCAGCTTGAGCCTGATGTCCGGCAAAGCCTTCCAAAGCGCACAATCGGGAGCAATATTCGCCAATCATCGCCGACGCTTCGGGTAACACTCGCTGGTACGTACAGGTCTTGAGAAATTTCCCGACCCACAGACCGCCGGTATAGCGGGCCGCGCCTTTAGTCGGCAGAGTATGATTAGTTCCGATAACTTTATCGCCAAACGACACATTCGTTTCAGGCCCTAAAAACATTGCCCCAAAATTGGTCATGTTGTCCAGAAAATATTGGGGGTCTTGGGTCATCACCTGGACGTGTTCGGAGGCGATGCGGTTAGCCTCGACCACCATTTCCTGATAAGTATCGCAAACTATCACCTGCCCGTAATCGCGCCAGGAAACGCTGGCAATCGGGGCCGTCGGCAAGGTCAGCAATTGCCGCTCAACTTCCAGCATGGTTTCGTGGGCCAGCTTTTCCGAGTTAGTCAGCAAAATAGCGGGCGAGGTAGGCCCGTGTTCCGCCTGACCCAGCAGGTCCGTCGCCGCCATTTCGCCGTCGCAGGTTTCGTCGGCGATAATCAGGGTTTCGGTTGGCCCGGCAAAGAGGTCAATCCCCACTCGCCCATAAAGCTGACGCTTGGCTTCAGCGACAAAGGCATTACCCGGCCCGACCAGCATATCCACCGGAGTTATAGTTTCTGTTCCCAACGCCATAGCCCCGACCGCCTGAACCCCCCCGATAGTATAAATCTCGTCCGCACCCGCCAGATGCAGGGCCGCGACGATAGCCGGATGGGGCGCTCCCTGAAAAGGCGGGGCGCAGGCAATTATCCGCTTGACCCCGGCAACTTTGGCGGTAACAACACTCATGTGGGCTGAGGCCACCAACGGATATTTGCCGCCCGGCACATAGCACCCGACACTGTTGACCGGAATATGTTTGTGGCCCAGGAAAATGCCGGGTAAAGTTTCGACCTCGACTTCCCGCATTGAGTCACGCTGAATTTGGGCGAAATTACGAATCTGGGCCTGGGCAAACTTTATATCTTCCAGGGTTGCAAAAGGTAGAGCCGCCACACAAGCCTGAATCTCGGCTTCGGTCATGCGGAAGCTTTCGGGCGACCACTTGTCAAATTTACTGGAATAGTCGCGGACTGCTACATCGCCTTTTTCAGCAATCTCCGCCAGGATAGTTTCTACAGTCTGGCGAACTTTGGCATCGTCCGCCGCCGCCTTTTCCTGGCTGACCCCATTTTTTAAGAATCGTACCATTTGTTTACTCCTCAGAAAAGTGGTCGAAAATCCCCTAAATCTTCCCGTCTTTGGTTTTGGTCTTTGGTCTTTGATTTTTATTATAAGTCCTTATAGATTTCCTAGAAATTATTGCATACGTATGCTATACTGTCAATAAGTTTTTATTACTTTTTTGAAGTTGCTTTTTGACCAATTTTAGCCAATTTTAGCCAATTCAACCGGCCTTCGGCCTGAATTGGTTAAAGAAAACCGCACAGGTGTAATAATTATGGCTGACGAAATTTTTGCGCCCGAATTACTGGACGAATTACGTAAATATGATACACCGACCATCTGCAACGCCCTTGAAGTTCTCTTGGGCGGGCGGCGGATTACCGGATTTACCACCGAGCCGTTTATTTGCGCTGACCCAAAGCTACCGCCCCTGGTTGGGTATGCCCGTACTGCCACTCTGAGGGCCGCCGAACCTGCCCGAATGTCGGCTCAGGAAGCCCGCGACTTTAGAATGCGCTATTACGAGTATATCGCGGCAGCGCCACATCCCACCGTCGTAGTCATTCAGGATATTGATGCGCGGCCTGGATTGGGGGCGTGGTGGGGCGAAGTGCATGCCCTGGTGCATCAAAAGTTGGGCAGTTTGGGGGTAGTTACCAACGGGGCTATTCGGGATTTGGACTTTATTGCGCCCGGTTTTCAGCTCCTGGGCGGAAAAATCAGCCCCAGCCACGCCTTTGTCCACATCGTAGAACTAGCAGTAGAAGTAAATATTTTCGGGCTGACCGTCCGTCATCACGATTTAATCCACGCCGACCGGCATGGAGCGGTGGTTATACCGGCCCATCTAGCGCCGCAGATGCCGCACGCCATTCAGGTAATGATTCAGCGCGAGCAACTGATAATGCAAGCTGCGCGACAACCGGACTTCTCAGTGGAGGCTATCCGACAAGCAATGGCCCAGGGTGACGATATTCACTAGGCTAAAAAGCCGTCTAAATGGGTTCAAAAAAGGGCATTGACAAACCCTAAATCTTGTTTTATCATTTCTGCATTCGTATTCAATCGCAATGGCCTTGAGAATAACCGCCTTATGACACCTATACCCAGGACTGTATCATCCATACCAGTGGTGACACGACCTATGGTCGAGATAAAGTAAGTGGCGGCGGCGTTCCCTGACCTCAAGATGTCGGTTGACCATATTATGTATTACATTTCAGGCTTTAGATTTTAGACTTTAGATTTTAGACAGAAGGGCTGAGTTTTGATATGTCTTCACCTAAATATGAGGTAATAGTTATCGGGCTGGGCGCGATGGGTAGTGCGACAGTCTATCAGCTTGCCCGGCGCGGTCATCGGGTACTTGGCCTGGATGCCAATGCTCGCCAGCACAAATTCGGCTCATCACATGGCACCAGCCGAATTATTCGGGAGGCTTATCTTGAGGGTTCGGATTACGTCCCTTTGGTGCAACGGGCTTATGAATTGTGGCGGCAACTGGAAGCCGAAACCGGCCACGAATTATTAAAAATTACGGGCGGTCTGACTATCGGCGAACCGCAAAGCAACTTCGTTAGCGGCGCGCTTGCCAGTTGCAAGCGGTTTAACTTGCCCCACGAATACTTGACGGCTTCGGAAGTAAATCAGCGGTTTCCCGGCTACACCTTAACCGAGTACTTGATGGCGGTCTACGAAAAAAACGCCGGTATCCTTTTTCCCGAACTCTGTGTAACTTCCCATCTGGATATGGCGGCCCGATACGGTGGCGAAATCCGTCACGAGGAGCAAGTTCTAGGCTGGACGTCCCAGGACAATGAAATTTTAGTAGAGACCTCGCAGAGCAGTTATCGGGCGGAACGGCTGGTTATAACTACCGGGCCATGGGCCAGTGAATTATTAGCCGATTTAGGGATACCGCTCAAAGTCCAGCGCATCGTAAATGTCCATTTTGAGCCGAATAGCCCGGAGCGTTTTGTACCGGAATTATTCCCGGTCTATCTCTTGGAAGTGCCAGAAGGCGAATATTATGGCTTCCCGCTATTGCCGGGGGAAGGTCTAAAGCTGGGGCGACACGACATTGGCGAGATTTGTACCCCTCAAACTATCAACCGGACGGTAGACCTCAGCGAAATCGAAAACTTGCGGGTGATAGTAGAACGCTACATGCGGGGCGGCGCAAAGTCCTTCAAGTGGAGCTTGACCTGTATGTATACCAATACTCCTGACCGCAACTTTATCCTTGACCGCCATCCGGCGCATTCTAATGTCGTGTATGGCTGCGGTTTTTCAGGACACGGCTTCAAATTTGCTTCGGTGATTGGCGAGGTTTTAGCTGATATGGTGATTGATGGCAATACCCGCCATTCAATTGAGTTTTTGTCGGCAGCCCGTTTCAGCCCAGCCAATCAACTTATTCAGAGTTAAAACAGGGACAGGTGGATAGTGTCGTCAAGCAAAGTTACTTCGGTGGATGTAGCCCGGCTAGTTGGAGTTTCTCAATCTACCGTTTCGAGGTCATTCAGCAATGATACTACCGTCGCCCCCGAAACGCGCCAAAGAGTGATGGAGGCCGCCCGCGAACTTGGTTACACTCCCAATGCCATCGCCCGCAGTCTGGTTATGCAGCAGACCAATATCGTTGGTATTTTAGTTTCGCATATTTCTAGCCCTTTTCAGCCGTATGTTTTGGAGAAACTGGTTCAGGAATTACAGCATATCGGGCGGCAGGCCCTGGTTTTTAGCTCTGGCCCTAACCAGGAATTTGATGATGTATTACCAACGGTGTTGCAATATCAGGTAGATGCCCTGATTGTCACCGCTGCCACCCTCTCTTCCGAAAGATTATCGGAGTTCGAGCGCAAAGGTACTCCGGTCATTCTCTTTAATCGCTATACGCCGGGCGAGTTAGCCAGTGTAATTTGCTGTGATAACATCGAAGGCGGGCGATTGGTCGCCAATTTATTGCTGGATGCCGGGCATAGTCGGCTGGCCTATATCGCCGGTAATCAGAACAGTTCCACCAATCGAGACCGCCAAAAAGGTTATACTGACCGTTTGTGGGAAAGAGGGGCGGTCAACCTGCTAGTAGAACAGGCCCAATACACCTACGAAGAAGGCTACGCCGCCGCCCGGCGGTTGCTAGAACGGGCTGAACCGCCGGACGCAATCTTTTGTGCGGGCGATATTATTGCCCTGGGCGCAGTGGACGCGGCCCGCGACATGGCGGTTAAAGTGCCAGAGGAGCTTTCGATAATTGGGTTTGACGACATTCCGATGGCTAGTTGGTCAGCTTATTCTTTAACTACCATTCGAGCGCCGGTAGACCAGATGATAGATTTGACTATGAGCTTGCTGGTGGAACGCCTGGAAGTGCCGGACAGCAAGCCGGTGGTAAAGTTGCTGCCCGGTACGCTTATTCCACGCCGTTCCGCCCGGCTACCGCTTAGTAGTTTTGAGTTTTGAGTTAAACTGCCAACCAGTAGCCGTCTTTTCTCAGTACCCAGGACATTTCTGACCACTGACCACCGACCACCGACCACTGCTAAAGGAGGAATGATGAGTCTCGAACAGAAACAAAATGGCGAGTTGCAAAACGGCCCATCCCTGGCAATTTTCGATGTGCCGGGGACTAGCATTGAGCAATTTATGTCGCACAGTAATGAAAAGCGCCAGAGTATGCAGGGCTTCGATGACGATTATGTAGACATCGTGGACTATATCATTCGATGCACCCATAAAATCTGGGAAGAACGCAATGTGGGGCTGATATATAGCCACTATGCCCACAACATTATGATTCACACTAGCGATGGCGGGACTTATGGGCGCGATAAAGTCATTGCCGACTCAATCAAGACAATGGCGGCTTTCCCGGATGTGCGGCTTTTCGGGGACGATGTAATTTGGAGCGGCAACGACCAGGACGGTTTTCACTCTTCACACCGGATTATGTGGGTGGCTCACAATACCGGCTATAGCATCTATGGACCACCGACCGGGCGGCGTGTGACCCGTTTTGGTATCGCGCATTGCTTTGTTAAAGAAAATCGAGTGGTGGAAGAATGGATTGCCCGTGATGAATTGGCGCTTATCCGGCAGTTGGGTTTTAACGAATTCGAGTTGGCCCGCAAATTTGCCGAGCGCGACCATGCAGCGGGCCTCAGACATCCCGTACCGCTCGGCACGGGCGAGGTAGACCGGGTATTGGGGCAGACCACCCCGGAAGCCGTACCTGAAAAGAGCGCCAGTTTCGACCCGGAAAACTTTATTCGCCGGTTTATCCAGGAAGTCTGGAACTGGCGGATGTTTGGCAAGCTCAACGAATATTTCGTACCGAACTACATGGGTCGCGTCCCTACCAACCGGGAACTATACGGGCTGGGCGACCTGAGTGCTTTTATCACCCAAATGATTGCGGCTTTCCCAGATGCCCGCTTGAGTCTGGATCACGTATGTTGGCTGGGTAACGAGCAAGCAGGCTACCGGGTAGCGGTACGCTGGACGATGCAGGGTACTCACCAGGGGCCAGGCTATCTGGGTGAGCCGAGCGGTAAGCGAGTACACCTGATGGGGATTAGCCATTACCTGATAAACAACGGCAAGATTAGCCGGGAATGGACCACTTTTGATGAGTTTGCCCTCCTTAAACAAATTTCTTGGCCGGTCTAAGATTGCCGCCTCTAATAACTGGATTGATGCCCCTATGGTCTAATGCCAGTCGAGAAACCGGAGAAGAATATCAAGAGCGCCCTTGACCTTGACACTATTCGGGTATTGGGGCTGAATACTAAATTGGAATAAGTAGACCGAGTGAATTAGCCTGTATAGACGGCCCGTTGGTGGTTTTTTACCGCTAATTGATAACGGTTTGCATCCCTATCAATCCACTTATCTTCACTAAAAAGAGTTTTTTTTTGAAAATATGGTGTTAAAATTAAGGTGAAGAAAATCAAATTACTTAGCCGGAAGTTCCGGTCAAAAATTAGGGTTAAGCTTACAAGGGAATTATATGCAACCGATATTGAAGACTACCAGCTATCCTGACCTATATCGTTTTCTGGCTGCTTTAGCTGAAGAAAGTGCCGTATTTTCTTTTGGGCTGGATGAAGCCGGACAGGGAAAATCAGTGCTGGTTTGGTCGCCCGAAGCCCATTCCAGTTTGTTGGATAGTGCCGACAAGCTGGCCTTAGTCGAGAAATATGCTCGTAAGCTAGGGGTAAATATTACGCTATCCGCCGCCTCGGATGCGACCTTGCGGGAGTTGGCTGCTCGGCAGGGCTGGAAAGTGCTGTGGGAGATTCCCGGCTTAGACCCCGCTATCGTCCCAACCGGCACCAATAATAGTTCGTCGGTAGCAGCCTAAGCTGTTAATCAGAAAAATCATAAGTTTAAAAGACTTATAAAACAGGTATAAAATTTACTGAGTAAATTTTTATACCTGTTTCTTTATACTTAAAAATCTCTTCATGCTCGGCACAGCGCGGGGCGAGCCGTTAAAATTTCAACCTAAACCAGTGTTGCTTTTGGTCGAAATATGTTATACTGTCGCTATCACTAGACATAACGTGAAAGTATAACTCATTCGGCAATGCACACGACACTGAGGAAGACCAAAAGAAGACCAGGGCGTTTTACGCCGCGCTTGATAGCGGCAGGACTGGCGTTAATGTTCGCTATGTTCGCCTGGGGAACGTTTAGTGTGGCCCAGAGTGCGCCCTATACCGTCGAGGCAGTCGGGACGAGCGTTCAGGGGCGACCTATTTCGGCCTATCGCTTTGGTAAAGGTGCGACCCACATCGCCTTTATTGGCGGCATCCACCAGGGCGACGAGAGTAATTCCACCGAATTAATCAAGACCGCGATAGAATATTATAGCCAGCATGCCGCCGCTATTCCGCCTGAATTATCGGTTTATTTTATCCCTACCGCCAACCCGGACGGCTATGCTCTGAAAACTCGCGCTAATTCGCGGGGAGTAGACCTGAACCGCAACTGGCCTACCGCCGATTGGAAACCCGACACCTATGACCGGGATGGTTTGGTAAAAGGGGGGGGAGGGCGAGCGCCATTTAGCGAACCAGAAAGCGTCGCCCTTTTTAATTACATCAAGACCAACGATATTATTTCGGTCATCTGGTATCACTCCCAAGGCGGGCAGGTGATAGATAGTATGCCGACGGCCAACGGACGGCGCTATGGGACGTATCTGGCCCGGTTGATGTCGGCCTCCACTGGCTACTCTTTCCTGGATGTCTTCAAGTACTATGACATCAGTGGCGATGCCAGTGATTATCTCAATTCCAAAGGCATCTATGCCATGACCCTGGAATTGACCGACCACACCAATATTGACTGGACCCAAAACCTGCGAGGCTTTTCCTCGGCTATGACTTTCTTCACCCCCCGGCTGGCGGCGGAAACCGGCAAAAGGCTGAGTGGGCGGCTACTGGCCTATTGGAACAGTAACGGCGGTCAAAAAGTGATGGGCAATCCAACTGACGACCAGCAGACCGTCGGTGGCTTGCTCTGGCAGCAATTTGAAAATGGCACGCTGACCCTCGACCCCGCCAGTGGGATGGTCGGTTGGCTCCAAGGCGCACGCGCTCCCGCCCCTGATGCCGCCGCGATTATCAAAGCCCCCCCGCCCGTCCCTTTGACCCCGCTGACCAATTCCGGCAATAACGGGGGATTTGGGGTAGACAAGAAAAGCAACGACTTGCGGGCGCAGATAAATAATTTGCAGCAACAGAGCAACGATTTGCAGAAGCAGTTAGCGCGGCTGGCAGAAAAAGCCGGTGCGCCGACCCCCGATGCTAATCCGCTCAGTCAGCCGCCGCGCAATATCGTTCCGCCCACCGCCGATATTCCCAAAGCGGTCAAAGTGGTGCTTGGCCCGAATTCTATCGCCACGGTCTTTGCCTACGAAAAAGGCAAGCTGGTGCGGACTATCGGGGCGTTTAGCGGCAAGGTCAGCTATCCGACCCCACGCGGCGAGTTCAAGATTCGCTACAAAAATCCCAGTCTGCAAACTAATCGCTGGTATGAAGATGATGGCACCGAATACATTCTGAAAAACTATGCCTCGTTTACCGGGCCATCGGTCAATTATAGCGATGACTGGGCCTTTCATCAGATGCGGATACCGACCAGTGGTCCGGATACCGGGCAGATGCAGGCTGGGCCGAGTCACGGCTGTTTGGCCCTCTCGCCCGCCGATGCCGCCTGGTTCTACGACTGGGCCAGCGAGGGAACGCCCGTCACGATTTATTGATGGGGGACGGGGGTCAGGAGTCAGGGGACGAAGGTAGAGGTATTTTGTGGGACATTGCTCTGTCAATGGATTGAATGCTTACTCCTCAATCCTATGAGATAAGGCTCAGTCTTCAAGTCAGCCGACGGAGCGGCTTCCCACAGAAAGCCTCCTCAGTCCTCAGTCCTTAATTATCCCCTGCCAATGCTCTGTAACTCGGAGAGCAGGTCGGGGAGGCCGGTTTCGAGGTCGGCGAGGAGCGGATTTTCGCCCCGCGCCACTACAATATCCTCAAAATTGAGTTCGGTTCGCAGCAGACATTCACGGGCCAATGGGCCATTCAAAATCACCTCGCCAAAGGGATTGGTGACTACTGACGCGCCGATAAAGCCTTTGCCGCCCTCGAAACCGCATAAATTGGTCAGCACCACGAACAGATTATGCTCGTCCGAAATAGCCTTGACTAATTCGCGCCATCGGGTGACGTTGCCCGGTTCATCGGTGGCAAACTGACGGGCGGGGCTGGCATTGCCGATAAAAATCACCTGCGCCCCTTGCAACGCCAGAATTGTGCTGGTGATAGAGTGCCAGGTATCCTCGCAAATCAGCATCCCCATGCGCCCAAAGCGGGTCTCGAAAGCCTGCACCCGCCGACCCCGGTTTACAAAACGCTCTTCGTCAAAAACCCCGTAAGTCGGCAGAAAAAATTTACGATGATTATGGACGATACCGGGCTGCCAATTCCCGCCGTTGGGCTGACCCAGGGTGGCGTATAGGGCCGAATTATAAAAGCCTCCCCGGTATTCCTCATAATAGCCCAGCGTAATATCCAGCAAAGGCGCACCCGACCCTCGCCGCCCTAAATAAAGCGCCTGCAAATCGGCAAAAAGCTGCTCCTGACGGCGAGCGGCCTCGCGTACTCCACCTTCCAGAAAATAACCGCTAGTGGCGGTTTCCGGTAGCGCCAGCACATCCACCGGGCGACCTTCTTCACCCAGTTGCTCGAAAATATCGCCAATCCGCTCCAGATTGGTCGCATAATCGCCCTTCTTGGGATGGAACTGGGCAATAACCACCCGCAATTGACGGCTCTCTATTTCTTCATCTCGAATTACCTGTACCATTTTTTGCTCCATCAGTGATCAGTGATCAGTGGTCAGTGGTCAGAAAAGTGCTAGTGCTGAGTTTTGGAAGACGGAAGAAATACGGTTAGTGGTGGGGTTTTTAACTCAAAACTCAAAACTCAAAATTATCCTGTAAATCCTGTCTATCCCTGTCTATTCCTGTTAAAATTCCCCGCTCCATAATTCAAACCTCAAACCTCAAACCTCAAAACTTTCTTACCGCCCCTATACTCCTATTCCCCTAACAATCCGCTCCACCCGGTCAATAAAACGATAGAGCTTGGTTGGGCCGAAATTGCCACCGGGACGGGTTTCTTCCAGTTCTTCCAACATTTGATGCGGATTTGCTTCCGGGTAGGCACTGCGCTCCCGAATCGAAAGCCGTTTACGGAAGTTGCGTTTATCCAGCTTCTGATTCCAGATAATCTCGTAAATCCGCTGTAACTCGGTCAGAGTAAATTTTTCCGGCACAAGCTGAAAAGCCACGTTGGTATATTCCAGCTTGGCCCGCAATCGCTTGTGGGCATAGTCCAGAATATAGTGATGGTCAAAGGCCAGTTCCGGCAACTGGTAGACTGAAAACCAGCCTGCTTCGGAAGCGTCCGACCCGGCCTGCAAGGTCTTGATTTGCTGGCCTTCTACTAACGCCAGATAAGTTACGGTGATGACGCGGGTGCGGGGGTCGCGCTGAGGGTCGCCGAAGGTGTAGAGTTGCTCGATATAGACGTTCTCAACCCCGGTCTCATCTTTCAATTCGCGCATGGCCGAAGCTTCCAGGCTTTCATTCATCTTGACAAAGCCGCCCGGTAATGCCCAATAGCCCTGAAAAGGCGCGAAGCGCCGCTTGACCAGCAAAACCTTAAGGTCGTTATCCCGCACCGTAAAAATCACGATGTCTACCGTAACCGACGGACGCTCGTAGTCCGCCGGATTATAATTCGCCAAAAACTCTTTTTCGGCGGGCGGCAGCTCTTGGTGGTCGGCAGAATTTTGGGCAGTCTGGGTTTGGTTACTCATTTAGCTGTTATCAGGCTTCTCTTTACTTTAATTACAAGTGTTTTGGTCACACTAAATTATAGAGGGCGGATAAAAAGCTGTCAAGCACTATTCGGCTACGACGGTGCAGAAAAGATTGCCCCGCCGCTGGGTACTTCCATTGCGGAGGCCGAGTTTACGAAGGGTTAAAGTTGTGCCGGAGTTGGTATTGGGAGGGATAGTAAAGCTGGTTGCGCCCCCTTCCGGGGCGGGAATCGTCCACTCACCTCCATCGGCTAATACGTGGGCCGGAACTTCAGTGGTGATATAGAGTTTTTGGTCACGATATTCAAAGGGATAACTGCTTTTTAGCTGAATACTTACCTCGACCGAAGTGCCAACTGGCGATTCCAGAATCGAATGTTCCGGCTCATCATTGTTGACCGCCACTCGAATACTCATATCAGGCTGCATACCGGGCGGAATCGTGATTTCGGTGCGGGTGTAGCTGACCACAAAACCATAGCCGCCGCACCTCCCACAAACTGCGTTTTCTTCCAACCGACCTGTGCCGTTACAGCGCCCACAGGTGAAGGTGAGGCCCACTATCAGGGGATGGCGAGTACCTTTGAATAAATCTTCCAGGCTCACCTCGACTTTGTAATGCAGATAGTTCTCTCTGGGCTGATGGGGACGGCTGACCGGGCGATTGCTGCGAGGCTGCTGACGATAGCGCCCGTCATAGCGGCGGTAAGTTCGCGCCCGATTGGTTGGATTGCGGCCTGGGCGGGCGTCGGGGAAAATGGTAGCATCATAGTTCCGGCGCTTTTCCGGGTCGGACAGCACCTCGTAGGCCTGCTGCACTTCGTGAAAATGCTGTACCGCCTGCTTGCTATTGGGATTTAAATCAGGGTGATAGCGTTTTGCCAGCCGCCGATATTGCGATTTAACCTCGGTGGTGGGGGCCTGGCTATCTATCTCTAAGATTTCGTAGTATGTCGGTTTGGGCATAAATTCTTTCTAGCTATATCTCACGAAAGATTATTATACCCTAAAATTGGGGTTAGAACTATGAGGAACAAATATATTTTGTTTGGCTAAATTATGTCAACTTGCCGCCGCTAGGGGCTTATGCTATCCTTTTGGGGCTAAATTTAAAGCCGCTCGGATTATATTCAGCCAGGGCGAATTTGCAACAAATTGAGCTGCAAGCCGTTAAGCTGTAGGGATAACCGATGTTAGTTAGCAACACGAAATTATAGATAATTAAAAAAGGAGAGCTATTGCCTTGAAGGGACTGATTCTCAGCGGGGGCAAGGGAACCCGCCTGCGCCCGCTGACCTACACCAGCGCGAAACAATTAGTGCCAGTCGCTAATAAGCCGGTGCTTTTTTATGCCATCGAAACCCTGGTTGAAGCCGGTATTACCGACATCGGGATTATTGTAGGCGACACCCGCGACGAAATTAAGGCCGCCGTCGGAACGGGCGAGCGTTGGGGAATCAAAGTCACCTATCTGCCGCAAGAAGCGCCGCTCGGTCTGGCCCATGCAGTCAAGATTGCCGAGGATTATTTAGGCAGTAGCCGCTTTGTGATGTACCTGGGCGACAATATGATTGAGGAAAGTATTAGGCCCTTAGTGGAAGAATTCGAGCGGGGCAACGGCGAATTTAATTGTCAGATATTACTCAAACAGGTAGATAATCCCCAGAGCTATGGAGTTGCTCAACTCGACCCGACCAACCCGGAGCGGGTGGTGCGGCTGGTCGAAAAGCCCCGCGAACCGATTAGCGACCTGGCTTTAGTCGGAATTTACATGTTTGATAAGAATGTCTTCGAGGCAGTCAACGCGATTAAACCCTCCTGGCGCGGCGAGTTGGAAATTACCGATGCCATTCAATATCTGGTGGATGCCGGATACCGGGTGCGGCCTCGGACGGTGCGGGGTTGGTGGGTGGATACCGGCAAGCAGGCCGATATGCTGGAAGTCAATCGCCTGATTCTTGACCGGCTAGAGCCGCAGATTGAGGGGATGGTAGACCGCGATAGTTCGATTACCGGCAAAGTGGTTGTCGCCAAGAGTGCCGAAATTATCAATAGCGTAGTACGTGGCCCGGCGATAATCGGCGAACACTGCCGGATAGTCAATAGCTATGTCGGCCCGTTCACCTCGATAAATCATCACTGTGTTATCACTGATAGCGAAGTCGAGCATTCAATTATCCTGGAAAACAGCCAGATACTAGATATTTCAGGCCGGATTGAGGATAGTCTTATCGGGCGCAATGTGGTCGTCGAAAAATCGCCTATCAAGCCGAAAGCTTATAAACTGCTACTAGGCGACAATAGTAAAGTAGGGATTCTTTAGGCTAAAGGGGTTGTATCAGGTTCTAAGGGCGTAGCTGTTAGGGTCTATGCCCGCCGGAAATGAATATTAGCTGGGGTAGACCGGATTAATCGGAAGCTCAGGACGTACCAACCCCGACCCCTGACTCCCGACCCCCGTCCCCCATTTCCAGAGGAGTGTGTCTTTGAAAAGATTGTTGGTCACAGGCGGGGCGGGCTTTATCGGCTCGAATTTCGTCCGCTATATGTTGCAAAAATATCCCGATTACGCCGTGACGGTGCTGGATAAATTGACCTATGCCGGGAATATGGCAAATTTAGCCGATGTCGAGCAGACTTATGGCCCTGCCGGGCGCTATCGCTTCGTAAAGGGCGACATCGCCGACCAGTCCGCCGTTAGCGACGCAATGAACGGTTGCCATTATGTCCTAAACTTCGCAGCAGAAAGTCACGTAGACCGCTCAATTGAAGAGCCAGGCCAATTCATCCTGACCGATGTCTACGGGACCTATATTTTGCTGGAACAGGCTCGTCAGCAGCAAATTGAGCGGTTTTTGCAGGTCTCGACTGACGAAATTTATGGACACGTCCCGGAAGGCTCTTCCAAAGAAACCGATAAGGCCGAGCCACGCAGCCCCTACAGCGCCTCCAAAGCGGGTGGCGAGTTAATCGCCCACGCTTATTTCGTGACTTACGGTCTGCCAGTGGTCATTACGCGGGGCAGCAATAATTACGGGCCGTTCCAATACCCCGAAAAGCTGATTCCCCTATTTATCACCAACGCCCTGGAAGATATAGCCTTGCCGGTCTACGGCGATGGTCTACAAATCCGCGACTGGATTTATGTGCTGGACCACTGTAGCGGGATTGACGTGGCTCTGCACAAAGGTCAGCCGGGCGAAGCTTATAACGTCGGCGGCGGAAACGAGCGCACCAATCTGGAAATCACCCGCACTATTTTGAGGTTACTAGAAAAGCCGGAGAGCCTCATGACCTATGTCAAGGACCGGCCTGGTCATGACCGCCGCTATTCGCTGGACACCTCGAAGCTGCGCGGCCTGGGCTGGCAGCCCCAGTACAGCCTGGAAGCAGCCATCAGCCAGACCGTACAATGGTACGAAGCCAACCGTGATTGGTGGATCCCGCTCAAGAGTGGCGAGTTTAAAGAGTATTATGACCGGCAGTATGTGAAACGTTAGCGGTTTTCAGTCCTGAGCAACTAGCTTAAATAGAAACAGTAGACATAAATAATTTGAAACTGCGCCCCGGCGTAAAAACTACTACCGAAATATTGAACCAAGATCGGGAGGACCGGTTTTAATGAGCCTGCTCTTTGTGGACTCCAGCGCCTTACTAAAGCTCTATTTAACAGAGGCAGGCTCAAGGTTTTGCTCTCGAAAACCCAGAAGATTACCCATTATGAGAGAATTTAAACAATAAGGAGTAAAAGAGAACAGGTGGTAACAGATAGGTGTCACCTAATTTGAAAGATTTTTCGGATTTGATAAATGAATAATAGTTATGTCAAGTAAGCGATACGAAACAATTGAAAAGAATTTAGGGATAGCCTTCGAGAGCCAGGAATTACTAAAGCTGGCCTTGACCCATCGCTCTTTTTTGAACGAGCGGGGCAGCAAGCGTCAGTCTAACGAGCGGCTGGAATTTCTGGGTGACGCGGTTTTGAGCCTGATTGTCGCTAATTATGTCTACAAAAATTACCCGGAGCGCCCGGAAGGAGAATTGACCGACTTGCGGAGCGCCCTGGTGCGCCGCGAAACTCTGTTCAAGTGGGCGCAGGAGCGCGATTTGGGCAGTTATCTGCTGCTGGGCAAAGGCGAGGCTCAGACCGGCGGGCGCAGTCGGGCCGTGACCCTGGCGAGTGCGTTTGAGGCCATCCTGGGCGCTATCTTCGAGGAGCGCGGTTTAGATGGGGCAACCGAGTGGCTGATACCGATTATTGAGCCGGAGTTAGCGGAAATCCTAGCCGAGGGTCGGCATCTCGATTTCAAGGGACTATTGCAAAAAGCCCTGCAAAACCGCTATCATCAGACTCCGACTTATCATATCGTAGAGGAAACCGGGGCAGAACATGAGCGGGTCTACCAAATCGAGGTGCGACTGGAAGACCAACCGCTAGGTCGAGGTAGTGGCCTGACCAAACAGGTCGCCCAGCAAGCCGCCGCCAAAGCCGCCTTTTATCAGTTGCAACAGGAAGTAACCACCGAATCGCCCCCAAATTCAGTGGAAACGCTAAATACTGACGAATTTAACTCGGATATAAAGGATTAGCAGGATATAATTATGAAAATAAGCCGATACGAGACAGCGGGTCTCAAGTGCATCGAGGTCGCGCCCGACAATGCGGAAGGCCGGGACTTACCGCTCATCGTCTGTCTACATGGGCGGGGCGATTGGGGCGAGAGCTACGTAGATATTGCTCCGGCTCTCAGCGAAACCGCCTATCGCTTTGTTTTCCCAACTGGTTCGCTGGCCTTGCCGGGTGCAATGTTCGAGTGGTTTCGACTAGAGGCCATGAATTTAGGGCCGGGAGCAGCTAAAGCGCGGGTGCAAATCATGGCCTTGCTGGACGAACTGGGCCGCCGTTATAATACTCCGGCTTCGCGCACTATTCTGGGGGGCTTCAGTCAGGGCGGCATGATGACCCTGGATGCCGGATTACGATATCCTCAAAAGCTGGCGGGGCTGTTCGCTCTCAGTTGTTTTATGGTGGCGGACGCACCGTTCAACTGGTCTAATCCTACTCCGAACGGCTATTATGGCAATGACCGGGGCGACCTCGGCTCGACCCTGGCGACGGCAGCGATGCTTAAAACTCCGGTTTTCCTGGCACACGGCACTTATGACCCGGTAGTTCCGCTTATGGCGGGCCGGGCCACCCGCGATTTATTGCAAAAAGCCGGAGTTGCCGTCGAGTATTACGAATTTCCCGGCGCACATCAGATTTCAATGGACGAGTTAGCGAAGATAAAGGAATTTCTGGCGAAAAATCTGACGGGTTAAATAGCATGGCAACAAATCCAGCCGCTCTATTAATAAACGCTTCCGGCGAAATATTTCAGATTAAAACCACTTCGGTCAGCCTGGGGCGGGCCGCCGATAACCATGTCGTGTTCAATAGTGACCGTACCTCGCGCTATCACGCCCTGATATTATTTAGCGAGGGGGTCTATATCGTCCGCGATTTGGACAGCAAAAACGGGGTTCGGGTCAATGGGCTACCGATACAGGGCCAACAACCGCTCTATAACGGCGATGAGCTGGCCTTTGGCGATGTGCGCTTCACTTTCAAAACCCCCGAAGCCGCCGAAATGGAAACCGTTACGTTTGAAGAACCTCCCCTTAACCCGGCAGGATTAGGGCCTTCAAGCCGTCTACAACTAGACCTCCCCGCGATGCAAGTTATTCTGGACGGCGAAATTCTCCACCCGCCTTTATCGCTGTTGGAATGGAAACTGCTGGTACTACTTTACCAGAATCGCGGCAAAGTCTGCCATCGGGATACGATTGTCGAAGAGTTGTACCATCCCCTCGAACCCGACGATATTCCTTACAACAGCGCGATTGAAACCCTGGTTTCGCGCTTGCGTCGTCGTCTGGGTCTCCACTACCCCGACCAACTGCCCTACATCAAGGCCATTCGGGGAGTCGGCTATCGGCTAGAATTTTAGAAAAGTGGGTAGGGTTAGTAGAAAACCATCACATGTTGAAGGAACGGATTAAGAGGCAGTTGCTCTACCGTGATAGCTAAAGATAAAAAAGGGAAACTAAGAGAGGTGGTATAGATTAAGATGGAGCGGGAGACGCGATTCGAACGCGCGACAGCCTGCTTGGAAGGCAGGAACTCTACCACTGAGTTACTCCCGCACCCCTTAACTATACCATGTCTGACGTAAAATTTCAATCTGGAACTACGACTTTTAGTAAATAAGCCGTATTATTTTCTCACTTGTCCAGCAAATCAATATGGTCGCCAAAGGCCAGGCCTTTCAGGTCATTGAAGAAATCGTGTGGGAAGCCGTATTTAATCTGGCTGACCTGGTTCAATTTCTGCAATTGCTCGGCGCTTAGTTCCCATTCCAGGCAAGCCAGATTGTCCTTGATATGGGCTGTCGTTCTAGCCCCAATCACCGGCAGAATCTGGCTGCGGTTTTGCTGCTGTCTGACCCAGTTCAGGGCTACCTGGGAAGTAGAACGCCCGGTCTCTTTGGCAATCGCCTGAACTTCGACAATCACGGCCTGCTTTTGGGCTTCCAGATTGGTTTCTCCATAACGGCGCGGTTCGCTATTATTGTCGGTATATTTGCCGGTCAGCACTCCGCCCGCTAACGCCCCCCAGCTAGTGACGGCTAACCCGAAATCCTGGGCCATCGGCAACAGGTCGCGCTCGACATCGCGTTCAATCAGGTTATATTCCACCTGTAACCCGATAAACTGGGTCCAGCCCCGCAATTCCGCCAGGGTATTTGCCTTTGATACAATCCAGGCTGGAGTATCCGAAATCCCGATATGCAGCACTTTGCCGGAGCGCACCAAATCATCTAGCCCACGCATTACTTCTTCCACCGGGGTGGTAAAATCCCACATGTGCAGCCAGAATATATCTACATAATCGCTATTCAAATTTCGGAGGCAACCTTCTAGCGTCCGCACCATATTTTTGCGATGGTTGCCCCCGGCATTCAAGTCATTCGGTTTGGTATTGAGGGTAAATTTGGTGGCAACTACGAACCTATCCCGGTTAGAGGCGATAAATTCACCGACAAATTTTTCGGCGCTACCATTGGTATAATTATTGGCAGTATCTATAAAGTTGCCGCCCGCTTCTACAAAGCTATCGAATATCTCGCGGCTGACTTCTCTGGAAGCACCCCACCCCCAATCCTCGCCAAAAGTCATTGTTCCCAAAACCATTTCGGATACTCGTAACCCACTGCGTCCCAACAATTTATAACGCATCTGTGTTCTCTCCTTATACAAATTAAAAGTGGTCAGTAAGAAAGTCCTGAGCAATGAGAAAAGGCGCTTGGTGGTTTGGCACTTTACTAAAAAATATTCCGTTTCTCACAAAATAAAGCAAGGTCGCCACCATTAACGAAAGGGCGACCTTGCTTTATTTTACCACTAAATATTACGGTTGGATTGAATCAGATTCAAAAATTCGTGGCGGGTTTTGCTATCGTGGCGAAAAGACCCCAGCATACAACTGGCGACAGTGCTGGAATTCTGTTTTTGCACCCCGCGCATCATCATGCACAAGTGATAAGCTTCGGTCACGACGGCTACCCCTTGTGGGTGTAACAAGTCGTCCAGGGCGTGAGCAATCTGGGTGGTTAACCGCTCCTGAACCTGCAACCGACGGCTAAAGACATCCACGATGCGCGGCAGCTTTGACAGCCCTACGATTTTGCCGTTAGGAATATAGGCAATGTGGCACTTGCCAAAGAAAGGCAGCATGTGGTGTTCGCACATACTATACATCTCGATGTCCTTGACCAGAACCATCTCATCGTAGTTTTCCTCAAAGACCGCGCTCCCCAATACCTCGTGGACATCTTTGGTGTAACCACTGGTGAGATAGGTCATACTGCGCCGCACTCGTTGGGGAGTATCCAGCAGCCCCTCCCGGCTAGGGTCTTCGCCCACCGCGACCAACATCTCCCGGATGAGAGCTTCCATATTCAAGTTGGCGGCCTGACCTTCGGGGGTATTGGCCTCTTTTTCCTCAGTAATAAGTCTTGGCAACGCGGTTTTAATGTTTTTGGCTTTCCCATTGTGCTTACCATTGCCATTATGTTTGCCGTTGCCATTCCCATTGGTCAAGGAATTATGTTCGGTCAAACGAAGTTCACTCATTTCATCTAAATCGAGGTTCGTTCCTGAATTATCTTTTTTCAAAGTAGACTCACTTTCCAGCTTGGGCGTAACAGGGTTGATAGTGTTGGCCCAATGTTTTTAAGTATATTGCACTTCTACTCAGCTCATAAAGCACTTAAAAACGCTTGAAAATCTGAGTAGTAACGCCTATGTATTCTACTGCAAATACTCGCAAATGCCCTTACCTTTAGGTTAGCTTTAACCGAGGGTTTGGTGAATAATGATTGCACTTAGCTGCCTAAATTTAATAACGTCCAAAACAGCTACAGGTAATAAAGCATAATTCAGGCCAGCAGTTCATGATAAACTACTGGCCTGAGTTAGGCAAGAGCCGAAAGTTAATTATCTCGATAAACTTGGTTATCTTCAGGTTAGAGAGATGGCAAAAGATTATTTGCCAATCTCCCAGACCTTGACCGAGGAGTCAAAGTGACCAGCCGCCAAATATTTACCATCGCGGGAGAATACTATCTGGGTGACACCCGGTGAAGGCGTGTTATAAATTTCGCGGCCCTGTTGAATCTGGCTGAAAACCTGACCCGGCGCACTAATTTCCCAGAAACGAATAGTCGTGTCATAACTGGCGCTGCCAAAATACGAACCATCGGGACTAAAGGCCACCGAAAACACGGTGTTGGTGTGGCCCTTGAAGGTCGCAACCTCGGTCAGCTTGCCCGCCGAAATATCCCACAACTTCACCTCGCCCGTACTACCTCCCCCAATCAAGGATTTATTATCGGGGCTGATAGCCAGACTTCGGAAATAGCCGTTTTTGCTGTCGGCAGTATCCAGGGCTTTGCCGGAACTTATATCCCACAGCTTGAGGCTTTCGTATTCTGCGCTACTAATCAGAAACTTACCATCCGAGCTGAAAACCATAGTACCGACCTCGGCGGTATGCTCTTTAAAGACTTTTAGCACTTTGCCACTGGCGACATCCAGCAACCGAATTGTGCCGTCATGCAGCCCGGTTGCCAGGGTTTTGCCATCCAGACTCAGGGCCAGCGATTTAATTCCCGTGCCGTCGTCACCTTTAACCTGGACAACTTCTTTCCCGGTGGCAATATCACGGACGGCGATATTGGCATCCAAAGTCGTTATCAAGTTTTTGCTGTCGGGCGTAAAAAGCACCAGATTGGCAGCATTGGGCAAATTTGCCAATTCCTGCCCTTTGTTGCTCGCATCCAGCAATTTGAGCGTTCCCTCGGTGCTGGCAGTAGCGATGAGTTTGCCGTCGGGACTATAGGCCAGCGAAGTGACGTTGGCGTTACTGCCCTTGAAAGTTTGCACCGGCTGTAAAGTCGTACTGTCGCGTACTACCACCGAGGTGGCGCTTTCGGAGCTAACCAGCAGCTTGCCATCGCCATTAAAGGTCATGGTTTCGCCGACCCCACTGACCGATTTTACTTCTTTACCGCTACTCACCTCCCAGATTTTGAGGGTATTGTCATAGCTGACCCCGGTCACAGTCAGCCCATTCGGGTTGTAGGCTACTGACCGGACGATAGTAGTATGAGTAAAGTTGTTAAGCTCCTTGCGGCTGGCAATATCCCAGATGCGAACGGTTTTATCATCGCTGCCACTGACCAGAGTCTTACCGTCGGGGCTGAGACAGACTCCATAGACTCTATCGGTATGTCCGGTCAGAGTGGTAACTGGAACTCCTTTGCTGGACGAAATATCCCAAACCTTGATAGTGTTATCGGAATGTCCGGTAACGACCAGTTTACCGTCCCGGCTAAAGTTAATGCCCAGAGCATCCGGGACTTCAAATGAGCCAATTTCTTTGGCCTGTGCGCCGGAAACATCCCAGAATTTTATTTTGCCTTCCGAGCCAAAACTGCGGAGGATTTTGCTGTCAGGACTAAACGACAATTCTGCCACCGTGTTATGCTGGCTATTGAAAGAGGAAAGTAGCTTGACGCTACGCCCATCCTGAGCGACCTCATATAGCTTGATATTGCCATCGCCATAGTCACCGCCACTGGCGAGAATTCGACCATTGGGGCTAAAGTTCAGGGCTGCGACTGCCCCGGTATGGTCGTGTAGGACTACCAATTCTTTGCCGGTAACGATGTCCCATAGTCGGACGGTTTCATCCTGCCCGCCGGTAGCAACGGTTTTGTTATCAGGGCTGACCGCCACCGCCGTCACCGCGAGGGTGTGGCCCGGAATACCGGGGGTGGCATAACTCAAATTGAGAGTCTTGATTTTGCCACCGGCGATGGGGGCGGCACTGGTTGTACTACTACCGCTAGTGGTATTATTTGGATTTGAGGCGACAGTATTCGCACTGGCAGAAGTGGTGGCAGGGTTGTTGGCTGCGACAGTAGTCGGGTTAGCTGCTACTACCGGGGTAGTATTTGAGCCGCTCTTTGACCCCGAAGTCAAAACCACCAGGGCCACGATTGCGATTACTACAGCGGTGGCCGCACCTACTCCAATCCAGGTGCTAGTCCGCGTATACCAGGGCGGCGGTGGTTCGCTGGAAGTTATCGCCCTCGGCGGGGCTACCGGAGGTGGAGTAGGAGTAAGCGGAGTAGTCGCCATGCTTGGCCCACCCCAATTGACCGCCGCCGGAGTAGGCCGAGTATTCATCGAAGAAATAGCCTCAGTCGGTATTTCCATCCTAGGCGGGGCGGGGGGGGGAGTAGTTGGGATGGTCAAAACGCTGGTGGCCTGATTCTCGTTGGCAGGACTACCCATTGACGAAAATAAGGCGGTCTTGAAGGCTGTCGAAAACTCGCCTGCCGTGCTATAACGTTCTTCCGGCTTTTTCGCCAGGGCTTTTTCTATTACGTTTTGCAAGGGAACGGGCAAATTATGGTTATAAAGTTGCAACTGTGGCACCGGAATCAGACGATGCCCCATCTCCAGTTCGCCGGGAGTTTTGCCATCAAACGGCAAATAGCCGGTCAAGAGCTTGAAAGCGATAACCCCCAGGCTATAGATGTCCGCCGCCGGGCCGACCCCCCGCGCATCTATAAACTGTTCGGGGGCCATATAGCCGGGGGTGCCCATGCCGGCCCCGGTGCGGGTCAATTCATTGCCGCCAGTGTCAGTAGCATGGGCAATCCCAAAATCTGCCAGCAAAAGCGTTCCATCGCCATCAAACATAATATTGGCGGGTTTCAGGTCGCGGTGGACAATTCCCTGACGGTGGGCGAAGTCCAGCCCGTCGGCAGCCTGTTCCAGATAGCTGGCGACCATCGGGAGGGTCAGACCCTGGGCCGCTCGTTGCGATAGATTGCCGCCCGGTGCATATTTCATTATCAGATACGGAATGCCGTTGTGCAGGCCGTAATCCTCGGCAGTAATAATATGGCGGTTGGCCCGCAATTTATCCAGAATTTCGGCTTCCCGCTCAAACCGTCGCACCATATCAGGCTGCATATACAGGATAAATTTGACGGCAACCATCGGCTTATTGGAAAATTTGGTGTGGCGAGCCAACCAGACTTCCCCTAGCCCTCCCTGCCCCAAAATCTCTTCGAGGGTGTAATTACCAATCTGGGTTCCTTTTTGCAAATCGTTCAAACCTGTCACCTTTAGAAATTGGTAGTGGAATTAGAATTTATGAAATTAAGATACCTGACGACCTAATGTAAGAATACTTATGAATAACCTATCAATACCATTGTACATGAAAACTACCACCGACGCTGTAAGATATATCATATCTTAGCGCAGAGTGGTAGCTTAATCAAGTCCGATTTTGATTAAAAAATTAGGGCAAGGTCACTTGCATCGAGTAAGAGCCTCGGACGGTAGCATTATAATCCAGCACCAGCCCTTTAGCGGTCTTGGGTACTTCAAAAGTTATCCAGCCCCGGACTTTGTAGCCCTTTGGTAATGGTTGGACAATCTTGAGTTCGGGCCTTTTCACACTGGAAGTGTTATTTTTGTAGCGGAAACTTTCGCTATCCCGAATAGTGGCATAAGTCCAGTGGACGAAAACCTCACTGTCCGAAGCACTCTCGAAAATCACTTCCAGGCTGATGAACTGCTTGCCAGCCGCCGCCCGCCGATTGATATTGTTCTGGCTGTCAAAGATTTCGTCGGCGGTTTCGACTTTTGTGACCGTCAGATAATAAGGCCCGGCGTTGACTACTTCGCCGACTTTGCCATTCGGCCCGACTGCGGCGGGCGGCGGCGCAGACTGGCCTTGCGGGGCATCGTCCAGCGCCACCCGGATAATCACGAGGGGCGCACCAAACCCCGAAGGCGAGGTGCGCGGGTCGAACTCAAAGACTAAACCCTTAGCAGTTTTCGGTATTTGAAAAGTCAGCCAGCCTCGCTTTTTATCGCCGGGCTGCATTTTACCTGCTCCATCGTCCAAGCGAGGTTTTTTATTATCGGATAGGGCCGAATTTAGCGATTTGTCAAAATTATAGAAATAGTTTTCGTTGTCCTTCATCATCGGGCCGCTAAAGAAGAGATAGGAGCTTAAATCCAACTCCGCCCCGGCCTGATAGGTGACATCCAGCGAAATATATTCCTGGCCCGCGACTGCTCCATTCCGCCCGAAAGCATCGCTGCGCTCGATGGCGTTGACCGTCAGGGCGTGATTATTAACCGTCACAGTTTGACCGACTTTACCCAACGGGGCGGCAATCGTAGTAGCGGCGGCGGTGGTTGGTATTGGTGTTGGACGGGCTATCCCAATCGTCGCGGGGGGATTATTGACCCCAATCGTCGCGGGGGGATTGTTGATTGCCGGAGTACGGGTCGGGCCGGACGGAATTTCAGCGACGGAGGTAATTGCGGCGCTGGTAGCCGTAGCCGTCACCACCGGCGGGTTTACCGCGACATTGGTCGGGTTAATACTGGTTTTGCCTGGCGCTAGAACCACTAAAAGCAGGGCCGCTACCGCCACCACGACCGCCAGCACTCCGGCTCCCACTCCAATCAGCAAACCTCTTGAGGATTTTTGGGCGGGTTGCATCGCCAGAGAAAGCGGCAAATCCGGGCGGGCGGTAGACATGGGAACGGCAACCGTCGGTGATTGAACCGAGTTCCAATTGGGGTTAGAGGGTTGGGACGGGGTGTTGCCAGTCCAGCCAGGCGAATAGGGCGGCGGGACCGGGGACGGGGTAGGCCAACCTGCCGGAAGCCCAAACGACGGTATCGAGCCACTACTTTGGAGTGCCGCTTTGAAACGGCGGTAAAGGTCACTGGCCGGTTTGGGGCGTTGCCCGGCATCTTTAGCCATCGCTGCCGCCATCACTGCGTCCAGACCGGGGTAATTTTTCAGCCAGGGCGCACGCTCCGCCAGAGGTGGTATCGGTACATTGAGATGCTGGTAGGCCAGGGCCGCCGTATTGCCTCGGAAGGGTGGCTGCCCCGTCAGCAGTTGATAGATTACTACTCCTAATGAATATATATCGCTGGCCTTACTGACCTGACCCTGCCACTGTTCGGGCGGCATATATAGTGGCGTACCGCTAGGGGTAATATCTAGCATCGAAGAGCTAGAGCCGCTGACCGCCGCCGAAAGCCCGAAGTCCGCCAGCATTGGGCGACCCTGATTGTCCAGCAAAATATTTTGGGGCTTGATATCGCGGTGAATAATCCCCTGGGCGTGGGCCTGTTCGAGCGCGTCCGACAACTGTGCCAGATATTTTTCAACTTCTTCCAATGGCATCGGCTGGGCGGGTTGAGCCGGGTCTGGCTGGAGTTTGCGAGCCAGCGAACCCCCGGCGGCAAATTCGGTCACGATATAGGCTAAATCCGGCCCAATATCAAAATCCAGCACTCGCAAGATATTGGGATGGGTGAAGCGGGCCAGGGCGCTGGCCTCGCGCTTGAGGTCTTCCCGCACAGTCGCATCGCTGAGGTGTTCGAGATGCAGTAGCTTGAGAGCGACGGTGCGGGGCGGGTCAAACTTGATGTCTTCGGCATAAAAGACCTGCCCAAAAGCTCCTCGCCCCAGGGAGCGCCCGACTTTGTAGCGATTGGCGATTAACTGGTTTGGCTCGTCCATTGAAATTGTAGGTGGTTCGTTTTGCATAATTTTTCCCGCAAGGTCTGAATCTAAAATCGAAGGTCGAAGATCGAAGGTCAAATACATTCCTAGCTCAGATTTGGACAGTATAGGTCGCTAGATGGTTAGTGGATTGTAAATCAATCCCGCCAATTTCTACTGTATCACCTAAATAAGTGGGATGCAATAACCTGATACTACCACTCTGTAAGGCTAAAAGAAGTCCTCTGGAAACTCCCCGGCGAGGAGTTTCCAGAGGATATTTTTAGATTACTGTCCGCCGCTGACGACGATATAGAAGGTTTCGCTGTCGCCGATACTAGCTCCCATCGGTTTGGCGATACTGCCGGGATAGCCAATAACTTGGGCCATTTTGCCACCCTTCTGGAACAGAAGCAGGAAGATGCCCTGAGCTTCCATCGTTCCGGCAGCCTGCCCCATCATGGCCGATTTGTCGTCCCAGCCATCCTTTTTGAAGCTGTCGGCGATGGCACTCTTGGCTTTGGCAGGCTGGTCGCCGAACTTGTAGGACGAGAAAACTCCATTCGGGACGCTGCTTAGGTACGGCCCGACCTGCGATTTCAGCATATCGGGTAACGAAATCGCGCTTGCCCCTGCCGGAGTAGGGACACTGCCGCCAGTAGTTGCGGCGGTGGTCGCCCCACTCGCGGTGGTAGTTTTGGCGGCGGACTGGGCGGCGGTGGCAGCCGGGGCGTTGGTCGCGGTTGGGTCGCCACAAGCCGCCAATGCGACGGCGGTCATCATCAAGGCCACCAGGGTTAATAAAAACATCTTGGGTTTAGACATAATAAAACTCTCCTTTGGTTCTGTAGGTGCTAGTAAACTACTTGAGGTATCAATAATAAGCTGACAATAAGACTGATTTCGAGGCTTTTCCCAAAACTGGGGGTTGTCCTCTCAAAGCTATTATCGCAATCTCAAGCGGGCTTTACCTTGCAGAAGGCTTGCAGTTAGCTGGCAGTTCGGGGGACAGTTTGCGATGAGCAGACGGGCTGAGAAACTGGGCCGACCTTCGTCAGAGCTACCCATGCCATCGAGTCTTACAAGAAGAGTTCAAGGGGTTGTAATCTTATAATCAGTGGGTCTATTCCACCAACCCATATTTTCCCCTTATTAAAAATAATATGCAAAAGCCAGTAAAACCGCCGGAATAACCAAACCCGGATTTTGACTATTGCATATTATGGAAAGTTAAGTTATGATTATGGAAAGCAAAGTACCGTTATCGCGTCATAATCTGGGGTAAAATGCAATAGCCAGGCCGAATTCCCGGCCTTTCGCGGAGGAATATTTTATGAAGGTCACATTCCATTCGACCAAAGCTAATTCAGGGCAGAATTGGGCGGCTTTAATCATCGCCGGGTTGCTGGGAGTTTTGGTGCTGGTCGCCTGTGGTGAGGAGCCAACCCCGGTTCCGCCTACTCCGACCCCAACCCCAAGATTTCAGCTCGAAACCAATAACGACCTGTTTTATACCCTAAATATTCCTTTTAACTGGAATAAGTCACCGGTAGACGCGAATTCGGTTATTTATGTCAACCCCAAAGACCAGGTTGAACTGGAAGGGGTAATCAGTAAAAATATAGATAAACTTGGCCCGGAGTCGCAGCAATTACTTCAGGAGCGGGTTAGTCAGCTAAAGAGTCGGTTCTCCAATCTCAAGGAAGATGGCAGTAGCGATTCAATTAATTTGGGGGATGCTACCGTCAGAATCAACCGGCTGAATTACAGCAATAATGGGGCGGATTTAATTCAATATCTGGCCCAGGTCAATAACGTCAAGGCTAACCGGGCTTATTTGCTCTACGCTGTCACTAATGCCAAGACCGCCGAGGTCAACCGCCCGCTCTATCTGGATAGTTTCCGCAGTTTTACCTCTACCGCTTCGGCTTCGCCCGATGCCAATTCGGTGCTGGCGGACCCCACCGTCGTAGCGGGTAACAAGGGTGGTAAAGTCGTCATTCGCAGTGGACAAGAGTACAAAGGCCGCTACCTGACCCTGGTGGCATGGGAAACCCCACCCCTGGATTTAAACAAAAAAGCCCCGCGGATTACCGGCTATTTTCCTAAAGATTACACCTGGCGGGTACTACCTTTCCGTATCAACGATTTACCATTTTTGTATCTGGAATCGCCGATAGTAGACCGTACCACCAGTCAGGCTTCTATGCAATTTACCGTCGTCCCCAATGCTTTCGCCACTGGCACGCCCTCTGCCGACGATTGGAAAAAATTCTACGAGGCGACCTTTGACAAAGAGGATAAAGAAAAGGGGAAAAAGCCGGGAATTATGACCGCCGTCCTTAATTCTTACGGCTCGAATGTCAAGGTTGACCCGGTGGCAACCGTTCCGACTACCACTGGCGCTACCATCTATCGCGCTCCCTTTATCGCCCGCAACGACGACGGCTCGGTAAAATCGCGGGGGACAATTTTGTTCAATCGGAGTGGCACCAACGGAATTATTTCGGTTTTGAGCCTCAGTCCGGCAGCTTCGATTAATCAAACGCTATTAGAAAGCTTCGATGCCGACTTCCAGACGATGATTAGCAGCTTTACGGTGAAGTAGTGGTCAGTGGTCAGTGGTCAGAAAAATTTAGCACGTAAGTAAAATCTGGCAAGTACTTGGCATTATAACTCCCACATCTAAACTAGCCCACTGACCACTGACCACTACTTTACAAAACTACCGATGAGCGGCAGCCGGTAAAGCTCGCGATTGAAGAATGCTCGGATACCCGCGAACATAGCGGCGGCTACAAAAAGTAATCGTATCCCACCGACCAAAATTCCGCTTACCAGAATATCCTGAAAACCTCGCGCCGGTATTAGATACAAAAGTTCCAGAACAAACCGTACCACCAGATAGCCAATTGCCAGAATCAGGGCTTGCCGGGCGTGAAAGCTCACTAACTGGCTATTTTTGGCTACCTGTAAAATGATGAAGGGCGCGACCAATCCAACCAAAGCCCCGATATTCAGCCCGAAAGAGATATTATTGTTAAGTCCCAAATCCAGGTTCCGTAGAGTTATCAGAGTTTCGCCAATCCCAAAAAACGCAATCCAGAGATAGGCCAATAGCGCCAATGTCCGTTCATAACCATCAGCCTCGACCTGGGGGGCGGGGGCGGTCAAGCTGGAAGGTGGTTTGGGAGCGGCGGGCGGCGGCGGTTGCTGGGGCGGTTGATAACCGGCGGGCGGTGGCCCATAACCCGGCGGCGGTTGTTGGTAGCCTGGTGGTGGCCCATAGCCCGGTGGCGGTTGCTGATAACCCGGTGGTGGCCCGTAGCCGGGAGGCGGTTGGTTGCTCGGTGGGGGCGGGTTACCGGGTTGCCCATACTGAGGTGGTTGGCCCGGTTGCCCAGGGCCGTATGGCGGCTGCGACATGGCGCGAACTCCTTTCCTTTGGTTGTTTCTTTTGTTCGTTTCTTTTGTTCAGTTTTTGAGTGTTTCTTTTCGCTATTGGTTGTGGGGTGCTGGTGGTTACTCTTGAGCCTAGCCGGAACTGAGGCTCGCTAAACCCTGACTGCAAATTTCCTTAATCTTATCACTGTCCTCATTATAGCCAAAATAAATCTAATGTAAAGGTGTTCCCAACCCGCCAAATAAAAAACGGCTACCATGTAGCTGGTAGCCGTTTTTTATTATTAAAAGTTACTTCCAGATCGCCGCAACCACTTCGTTGGTCTTTTGAGCGGCATTTTCCTGAAGGGTCAATTCGTGATTTTGCTTCAGTTCCCGAACTACTACGTCAGGAATAATCTTCTGAATTTCCATCACAAATTCCGCATTGTCCTTCAAGTTGCGGGCCGCCAGGTCAGCCGTCTGCTGGTCGCCGAGGGCCGTCGCCGTTACGTGCAGCATCTGATACGAAACCAGACTCAGGTTCAAGGCGGTGTAATCATCGCGCAGGTCCTTCGAGATTTCTTCTGAGCGAAGCTTATCAATCAAACCAGCGGCGACTCCTAGAACTGCGGCAACCCCTTCTTTTACCGGGGCGTTAGCCGCGCCACCCAGACCGTCAAGCCGGTCACGCAGGGCCGCAACGTGAGTTTCAGTCACCTTGGTAAAAGCGGTGAACTTACCATTTATCATGGTATCGTTCTGATTTTCCTTGACCTGCTTGCCAATCGCCTGGGCGATATGGGACTCTAGCGACAACATATCGCTCACATATTTTTGCAGAATAGTTTTGGCATCAGCCATTGTTATGCTCCTTCTTCTTTAAGATAGTAATCCTGTTATGTGGCGACGGCTATGAGCATCCGTGTACCGATAAAATGGGTTCATAGCAACCGCCTCAGGTAGTTTTCGTACCACCATAGCTTTATATCAAGCAAATAACGTGCCAGGATTACCAGAAGAAGGAATATTACCTTTGCTTTCTTCAGATATCTACTTTAAGCCCAGCCGGGTCAGGCGGCCTTGCAAATCGTCGAGGCTTAGTCCTAATAGCCCGGCGGCATCTTCCAGATTGCCCGCCTGACTCAAGGCTTCCTGCACCATCGCCCGCTCAAAATTATGCAAGGCCTTTGGCAAGGCCGTGCGGTCTTTGACCAGCTTATTGATTTGGAGCGCGTTTACATTGGCTTCAGGACGAGTCGTAAGGGCCAAATGCTGACTGACAATCACCCCACCCCGCGCATCCACCACGGCTCGTTGAATCACATTTTCCAGTTCGCGCACATTTCCAGGCCACTCATAGTCCTGAAGGGCCTGGGTAGCATCCACGCTTAACCGAGCTGCCGCACTACCGGGAGTATAGCGATGCTTATCCAAAAAATGCTCGGAGAGCAAAGGAATATCGTCTTTGCGTTCCCGCAACGGAGGCATGTGAATTGAAATTACATTTAGCCGAAAATAAAGGTCGGAACGGAATTTTCCGTCGTTGGCCTCCTGCTCCAGGTCGCGGTTGGTCGCCGCAATCAAGCGAACATCAATTCTGACCGGTAACGTTCCACCCAGGCGGTCTACCACCCGTTCCTGCAAAACTCGCAACAACTTACTCTGGGTGCTAGGGCTGGTCTCGCCAATTTCATCCAAAAAAATAGTGCCTTTATCCGCCAATTCAAAGCGCCCTTTGCGAAGTTTGGCTGCTCCGGTAAATGCCCCGGCTTCGTAGCCAAAAAGCTCACTTTCCAGCAAACTTTCAGGTAACGCGCCGCAATTGACCGCTACAAATGGCCCTCGCGAGTAACGCGAGGTAGCATGAATTATATTGGCAATCAATTCTTTGCCAGTGCCAGTTTCGCCGGTAATCAGCACTGAGGCACTACTATTAGCTACTTTGCCGATAGTTTTATAGACCTCTTGCATCGCCTGGCTATTTCCAATAATCTTTTCGCCACTGGTCAACTTGCTTTTTAGTTCGGTCACTTCATCCGACAACTTACGATACTCGAATACTCGCTCAACCCGATGTAAAAGAGCTTCCAAATCATCAAAAGGCTTGGTAATATAATCATACGCGCCCTGCTGCATAGCTTTAATGGCGATACTACCAGTGCCATAGGCGGTCATAATAATTATCGGTAGTTCGAGACTTTTATGAGTAGCTTTTACCTGTTTTAAAACCTCCAGCCCATCCATCTGGGGCATCTGAATATCGAGCAAGACGACCCCAATGGTTTCTTTCAATTCTCCGATTTTTTGTAAAGCTTCTGCTCCATCTTTGGCACGAGTTACTTTATATCCTGAATCGTCAAACCAGTTGGTCAGCAAATCCAGAATGTCCGGTTCATCATCTACAATCAGAATATGTTGTTTAGAATCTTCCAATTCTCAACTCCTTTTAGTCATTTCGTTCTGGCAGACTGCGTATACTACTACATTTCATTAAGGAATATTTTATATTTTAGGCCCGAACCGATAAAGCATGTAAATGGCAGCCATAGAGCTATGAGCCATAAATAGATTACTGCCGCTTCAACGCGGCCCTAAGCGTCAGGGAGGTAGCTACATTCTACTTCAAAACCACAATTTCGGAAAGAGTAAATCGGCATCTTGGCATAAAAACGGGTCGGCGTTTGCCCGACCCGTTTTTATTATTATCTACCCCTTTATTAACAACAACCCTACCGACCCAAAAGGTCGCGCAACCGAGCCAGGTCACGGTTGGCGGCCTCGATTTCGGCATTGCCCTTAGCAGTATCCCCTGCCGCGAAAGCGTCGGAGGCCAACTTGTTATGAGCCGCAATCGAGCGGGTCAGAGCATTAATCGAAGCTTGCTGGCTTGGCCCGATAGTTGGTCCAATCTCCACGTTGGCGGGGGCAGTTCCGCTCGGCGTAGTCACTGGAGCAGGTGTCCCTCCTGGCGGAGTTGTCACCGGGAGCGGAGTCTGACCTGGAACGGGCGGAGCGGTACTTCCCGGTGCAATCACAGCCTGACCACGAGTGAAGACCTCGGTCAGGGCGTTTGGCAACAGCTTAGTGCGGTCATCGTCCGTGCCGGGCTGGGCGACGTAGACCCGCTCGTTGGCCCCAGTTGCCACAAACTGAAGCTGGGGCAGGGCGTTAGTCGCACTCTGCAAATAATAGGGCATTACATATAAGACCGAATTATCCACCGGAATGATGATAATCGGGCCAGGTGGTAGCCGGGAAGTACCAGAATTAAAGAGCGATTGCTGCCGCGAAAAATCAGGCAAAGATTGAACTTTGGAGAAAAACTGCTGTGGGCCATCAATGTTGACCGTATTGTTAAAGTTATACGACACCAACTGCCCATAATTATCGCCGTCCATCCGTGCCGCCAGCCACGAAACCAGCGTAACCCGGTTTTGCTGCTGGAAAACATTTATCAGCACAAACTCGACTTCTTTTTCACCCGGCAAGCGCGTTACCAGATAATATGGCTCGAAAGCCCCTGACGTACCAGGCCGCGAGTCCGCCGGACGCGGGTCCGCCGGGGTCTGCCACAATTCCTGATTATTGTAAAAAACATCCGGGTCAGTTACGTGATAGGTCGAATATATCTGGGTCTGAACCTTGAACAGGTCTTCCGGGTAACGGATATGAGCGCGGAGCGCCGCCGGCATCTGGCTTATCGGCTTGAACAGATTTGGATAAATGTTGGCATAAGTCTGAGCGATAGGGTCAACGCTCGGTTTATCCATCAAGTAGAAAGTAGTCGTTCCATCATAGGCATTAATTACCACTTTGACCGAGTTGCGGATATAGTTAAAAGTGTTTGCGCCCCGGCGCTGTTCCCCATAAGGATTGGAATGAGGAAAGCGGTCACTGACGGTATAGGCATCCTGTATCCAATAGAGCCGCCCCTCGGACACCACCAGATAAGGGTCGGCATCATAGCGCAAATAGGGTGCAATCAATTGAACCCGCTCGGCGATTGACCGCCGGAAAACCAGCCGACTATTATCAGCAATTGCATCGCTTATCAGCAGGTTAAAATCGCCCAGCTTGACCGACATAGCGGCTTTGACAAACCAGTTGCTCAGTGGAATACCGCCCTTGCCGGTGTATTTGTATTTGGTTTCCGGGGCGCTGGACGAACTCTGCACCGGGAAATCAATCTCGTCCAGGTTCGTGCCGACGACACTATAGTCAGCTGTCCCGCCCCCCTGCCCGAAATAAATCCGGGGCTGCGGGACTGGCAAGACGGTGCTGGAATAGGGGAAACTCTGGGTAATCAAGTTCAGGGGGCGACCACTGCTGTCCACTTGATTGACCGGGCTGGCCTGGATGCCATAACCATGAGTATATTGTAAATGGAGACTCTGCCAGGTTTTGTTGCTGATGCCGTCCGGCTTTAGCTCGCGTGCGCCCAGCAAAACCTGAGTCTTGCGCGGGGCTTGACCTTCGGCGGGCGCAAGATTATAACGGTCAATATCTATATCGGCAAAATCATAATAAGGCCGCAAAGTCTGGGTCAGGTCATAGATATTTCGCAGCTTGTCGTAGTCCCACAACCGGGCATTTTCCTGAATATAGGGATTTTGCTTGATGTCATCCGGCCCAAGCTGGGCTGTCCCCTGAAAAGGCACAACTTTCAGGTCTTTGTCGAATTCCAGACCGTAAGCTTTGCGGGTCATTTTAATCGTATTTTCGATATAAGGTCGCTCTTTGGTAATTTCGTTGGGCTTGACGCTAAAGTTCTGGTAGGCCGCCGGGAACGCCGAGCCAATCAGAATATGCGAACCCAACCAGACCGACCCGGCGATAATCAGCAACCGTACTCCCAGCCGGGTATTGCGGATGAAGATATTGACCAACAGCAGAATTGCCATCGCCGCCACCACAAAGGTCAAAATCGTATTCGCCGGAAATTGAGCCTCAACATCGGTGGCACTTGCCCCATATACTCGCCCGCGATTGGAATAGACCAGATTCCAGTTGGCAATCTGGTAGCCCAAGGCGAACAGCCCCAAAATAAGCGCCCCTAGCACCGAGACATGGGTCTTGATCGCCGGAGTAAAACTGAAAGCCCGACCCGACAGGGTAAAGCGCAAAAAGTAAATTGCCATCGAAGCTACCAGCGCCACGATGAAAAGTCCCGCCAGCCAGCCTTGCAAGAAGCTGAAAAACGGCACATCGAAAACATAAAAACCAATCGAGTTATTGAAAACGGTCTCTTTCTGGTCGTTCCAACCATTCGAGGCGTTGAGGAAGAAAAGAAGCGATTGCCAGTTGCCACTGGCCGCCCCCGCCAGTATCAGGCTGATTATAATCGCCCCGATAATGAACAAGACGTTCAGGAAGCGCACGCCGCCCGCCAGCAACCCTGAAAGCGGGTTATCGGCAGAAGTTTGCAGCACCGGGCCGGACGGCCCAAACCGCCGGGCCACCCCGACATTTATCATTACCGTGACAAAAGTCAGCACGAAAGCAATTGCAAAAATCGCTAGAGGTGCCCATATTCGAGTCCATAGCACCCCGGTCTGCCCTACCTCATCGAACCACATTAAATCTACCCAGAAGCTTATCAGCATCGGGCCAAACACAAAAAGAGCGATAATCACCAGCGCGATAATTATGAGGGTAATCGCTCCTCGACCAGGACGGCGGATATTGAACTGGGGCAATTGGGTCGAGCCACCAAAATTGCCAAAGTTACCCCGGTCAAAGCCCCCAAAGTTGCCGCGACCAAAACCACCAACATTGCCACCCCCACTGGGAGTACGGCGGGGCGGTAACTCATCGTCTACCGGCGGACGCTCTTTGGGAGTCTGGTCTTCCTGACGGGGGGTAGAGTTGGGCTTGTTGTCGCTCCCGGATTCGGGCCGGGGGCGGGAAGACTTAAAGCGGCTGAAATCGAAATTCTCAAAGGGGTCTTTGCCGCTACCTTCTTTTTCTTTGCCACCCTCTTTGCCTTCTTTGCCTTCTTTGTCGTCCTTGTCAGGGCCATCGCCACCGCGTCCGCCCGAACCACCAAAAAGGGGCTGGCGACCACTGAATTTGTCAAAAAGGGGTTTTAGCTCGAATAACATAGTGATTTCTTCTTTTCTCTCTACTCAATTAGCTACAGTACCGCAGATAATCTTTTTCTGATTCCAAAAATCAAAGCTGGACGCGATTAAACAAAATAACTCCGGCGATTGCCGCCAATAACGCCAGACCTCCCAGGAGCGGGGCAAGGCCGTTGAGGACAAAGGCCAGCAGCGCCAGCCCTAACCCCAACCCAAAGAGCAATAAAGGCCAGCGCAACCGCACCTGTGAAAAACGTTGTGCCGATTGCCCGCCTTTGCGCTCGGCTTTCCTGACCTGGGAGGCGGCAGTAAAGGCCACTCGCGGGCTGGCGGCCCGGAATACCGGGCTGTCAGCCTGGTTCAACCCTAGTCGGGCGGCGCGGGGCGAGCGCAAAGCCGGGTTTGGTGGTGGGTTTTCCGGGCGGGTCCAGGGCAGCGCTTCGGGTGGCAACTTGAGCGCGGGCCGACCTTCGTTATTTGGCTGTAACCGATTTCTCTTATACGGGGCAGTTTCGCTTTTTGTTTCAGCTTCCGGCCCTCGTGCCGCTATAAAAGGCTTTTCTCTAATATTGGCTTCACGATTGACCGGTTTTTCTTCCCGCTCGCTCACTTCGCTACCGGGAAATGAATTATTCGAGACGGGCTGAAAGCCGCTTCGAGGCTGAACCATTGGGATAGGCGGGGCGGAAGTCACCGGGTTACTCTGGCCCAAGTCGGAAAATGGTTCGAGGGGTTCACCCTGCATCTGGGCTTTCTGGCGTTTATAGGCCCAATCTAGCCCAATTCGGGCGCGTTGGTTGTTAGGATTAATCCGTAAAGCTTTTTCCAGATACCGCACCGCTTCATCCGGGTTCTCGACAATCGCGGCTTTCCAGACCAGCGCCTGTTCGTGGTCGGGGCGCTGGGCCAGGACTGCATCAAACATAGCGTTAGCCCCGGTCCGGTCGCCATTGCGGGCCAGGGTGATGCCGCGCCGCAGATGTTCCAGAATCGTCAGGTTAGCCGAGGTATTCGGATTATTATTGGGATTAGTAGGGTTCGATTCGTTTTCCACAATGAATCCCCGTCGTCTGGCTGATTGCTTCGTTTCGCTCAATTTCGCTTCGTATTGCTTATCCGATAAAGTCATTATACCACCACTGACTATCGGCTGGGTAGCAATCAGGCTACTTGCTGCGACGCTAGAGGCTGATTTGATATTTTTGAGCAAACTTGGGTCAGATTACTGTGAAATATGTCGCGTACTACTTGCCATAAATCATATAATAGGCTAAAATCTGGCGTGAATATCGCAAATTGCTGACAATCGGTGAAATTTTTTGAACCTGATTAGCGTTATGCCTCTGTGAGCTAATTCGGCCCTTTGGTCAGCATCCAGCCGATAAAAATAGGCCAGCAAAACGGCTGCCGAAACGAAATTAGTAAATTACCGCTTCAAGCTTGAATCTATAGCAAACCACGCTTTTTCAGGTTGGCAAGTGAAAGTCCTGGGAATAAATAATTGCGGATGACTGCTTTTTTTAATCGAAACCGCCAGACGATTATTGTCTGGACGGCTTTGAGCCTGATTTTGCTGGTCGGGGCGGCCTTTCGGTTTCAGGACCTCAATTGGGACCAGGGCCAGTATTTTCACCCCGACGAGCGGGCGATTATTGGCTACACCTTGCCGCTCAATACCGCTCCTATCACCGGAGCGGATAATGCCTCGCGCCGGACGGCGGATTTTCTGCCCGGTGGCCTGAGCTTCTTTATCCCCAACGACAAAAGTAATTTGCGCCCGGCTACTGCTGCCGAAACCGAGGCATTTCTCAATGCCCAACGTAACGGACAAAAATTTGTCTTGCCTGCCAACGTCGTCGCCCCCGATAAACCAGTCCCGCCCGAAGCCCTTAATCTCTGGAACGCTAATTTCAGCCCGCTTAATCCGCGCTGGTTCGCCTATGGCTCGTTCCCGATGTATCTCATTAAATTCGGCGGGTTTGTCGCCGGGACTGTAACCGGGCAGGATTGGGACAACTACGAGCATCTGACCCTGGTCGGGCGGTTTTTATCCGGCTTATGGAGCATGGGAACCCTGCTTTTGACTTTCCTGTTGGCCCGCCTTCTATTCGCAGCTAGTTTGGGGCGCAACCGGGCCGAAGCAATCGGGCTATTGGCGACGGCTTTTCTGGCGGTGTCGGTGCTAGATATTCAGTTAGCCCACTTCGCGGCCTTCGATGTGGCCTTGACCTTCTTCATTACCCTGGCGGTTTACATGGCGGTTCGGCTGATGCGCTCCGGCAAGTGGACTACCGCCGTTGGGCTGGGTGCGGCAATCGGGCTGGCCCTGGCCTGCAAAATAAGCGCCGCCCCTGTCGCACTGGCGGCGGTAGTCGCGGCCCTGCTCTACGGCTTTTACGGGCGAGCTAACGAGAGCGGCGAGGTCGCAGGTCGTCCCCAGATGCGGGCGCTACCCGGCAAAGAAACTGCTCGCTACGGCGAAAACGGGGTAGCCCTCGGCCCACGTCTGCTGACTGGCACTTTACTAAACCTTCTGATTATCGGCATAACGACTTTGGCGGTCTGGTTTGTGGCGATGCCTTACGCTTTTATAGACTTTGCCAATTTCAGCAAGCGGGTCATCGAAGAGGCCGGAATGTCGCGGGGGGTAGACAGCTTCCCCTACACTCGCCAATATGTCGGTACAATTCCCTTTATCTATCAGGCGACCAATCTGGCCCTGTGGGGGGTTGGGAGTCCATTGGCGCTATTGATACTTGGTGGAATTCTTTACAGCTTCTGGAACGCTTTCCGCCAGCGCCTCAAGGCCGAATTCATCTTGCTGACCTTTTTGCTGGCCTACAGCCTGACCACCTTCACCGCCGAAGCCAAATTCATCCGCTACATGCTGCCAATTCTGCCGCTCTTACTTATTCTGGCGGCTCGTTTCGTGGTAGTGGTCAGTGGTCACTGGTCAGTGGTCAATAGCCGGGGGTCGGAAAAAGCCCTCAGTCCTAAAATACTCAGCACTAAAAATACCCCGATAAAGACCTGGGCAATCACTATTTTCGCCCTATTCGCCTTCGGCTGGGCCGGGGTTTGGGCCATTTCGTTCAGCCAGATTTACCGGGGCGAACACACCATGAACCAGGCGACGCGCTGGATGTACCAGAATATCCCCAATAATGTGGCCTACTCCAACGAAATCTGGGATGAGGCGTTGCCGACCCGAATTGTAGATGACAGCTTCAGCAATCACGGCTGGTGCGACCCCGAAACTCGTTCCCAGAGCGGCAATTGTGCGCCGGTTTCAATGGATTTATACGGCGATGCACCTAACGAGGTCAAGGTTGATTATTTCGTCAACCAAGTCCGAAAAACCGACTATATCACGATTGCCAGCAACCGGCTTTATGCCACGATGGAAAAACTACCCTGGCGCTACCCGGTGCAGATTCGCTATTACGAGTTGCTATTTAGCGGCAAGCTGGGCTATGAGAACGTCGCTACTTTTACCGACTATCCGCGCATCCCGCTCTTGAATTGGCCGATAAACGATGATGCCGCCGATGAAAGCTTTACGGTTTACGACCACCCAAAGGTTTTCATCTTCAAAAAAACCAGTGTCCTGACCGATGACGAAGTGCGCGGTCTGTTCGCCAACGCCGCCAAAGCGCCCTGGGTTCCCAAACGCTACCCCGGCCCGAATGATTTGCCGGTGCGCTATGCCGGGCAAGGCGATGGGGTGTTGGACTCGACCACCGCCGGGCAGTTTCGTGAGAGCGGCAAAACTCTGCTGCTGGACCGCCCGGTAGACCGACTGCCAGTAGTAGACGATATGGGCTGGTTCAAGTTCGCCAACGATAATCAGTGGTTTGCGGTTATCTTCTGGTTCGTCATAATGCAGCTTTTGGGGCTGGTAGCCTTGCCGGTAGCCTGGCGGGTCTGCCGCCGTCTGCCGGATAGGGGCTATATTCTGGCAAAGCCATTGGGGGCGGGTATAGTGGCCCTGGTCATCTGGCTCTTGGTCAGTTCGCGCCTGTTTACCAACACCGCTATAACCGCCTGGATTGGGCTGGGGTTGACCGCCGCTTTTTCGGGCTGGCTATGGTGGCACAATCGTCGGGAATTGAGCGGCTGGTTAGTAGCCCATCGCCGGATTATTCTGCTGGAAGAAGCGATTTTCAGCGTTGTTTTCGCGGTCTGGGTAGTTTTTCGGATGGGCAATCCTGACCTGTGGCATCCCTTCTACGGCGGCGAAAAGCCGATGGAAGTGACCTATTTGCTGGGTATTCTGCGCAGCCCCTATTTCCCGCCCTACGACCCCTGGTTCTCGGACGGCTATATCAATTACTATTATTACGGGCAGTATCTGGTTTCGACCTGGATAAAACTGAGCGGCATCAGTCCCTACATTGCTTTTAATCTGGCCTTGCCGGTGCTGTATGCCTTCACCTGTAGTGCGGCTTTCAGTCTGGTCTTTAACATCACCCTGAAATACAAGCGCCATCGCGCTCGCCTTGACCAAAATATAGATGCAACCCGCTTCGGTGGGCCGATTTACACCGGCTTGTTTGGGGTCTTTATCTTCGCGATTGCCGGAAATTTTGATGGCTTCTTGCAGGTGCTACAACGCTTCAAGCCGATTGCCGACCTAGCCACCCGCTTACAATTGTATCCCGACCCGGTAAAAGAGCTGAAAAAATTCGATTATTTCCGCAGCAGTCGGGTCATACCCGGCACGATTAACGAATTTCCGTCTTTCAGCTTTATCTATTCCGACCTGCACGCCCACGTCATCGCCCTGCCGTATACCTTGATTGCGATGGCCCTGGCCTTTAACCTGATGGCGACCAACTGGGCCGGGCATAACGAAATCGGGGCTAACGGCAGAATATCTTTTATCAAAATGACGGTCGGGCGGCTCTGGCAGATTTTTGACCGCACTTTAGTCACGCCGATTATTCTGATGGTGGTACTAGGCTGTCTAGCGGCTACCAATAGCTGGGATTTGCCGACCTATCTTCTACTCGTCACCGCCGGGGTCTTTATGGCGCTTTTCCGGCGCTACTTCACCCCCAAAGCCGCGCCCGAAGATAACGACCTTCCCGATAGCGGGATAGCCCTGGATGAGGCGAAACCGCTTGCCCCTTATAAACCTGCCGATAAGCCACGTTTCACTTTTGGCTCGGTTTTGACCGACCTGCTACTGACCGGGGCGGTATTGGTGACAACCCTAATCGGTAGTCTGGGGCTATACTGGAATTTCTTTAGCCATTTCCAGGCGTTTTTCACCAAAATCGAGCTGCTGCCGGACGAACTCCCGGCCTATTCCTATGACACGGTGACGAGCATCAGCAGTCGCAGCGAGTTCCGCTATTTTCTGGTTATCTTCATTCTGCCGCTCTTTGTAATCCTGACCTATCTAATCTGGAATTTGTTTAACTGGTGGGGTCGTCCGGGGCGGGCGCTTACAGACGGCGATTATGGCGATGACGATAGCGCTTACGCCGATTATGACTATGCTGACGACGATGACGAGTTAGAAGAGTGGGACAATTACGATGAAAAACCCCGCCCGGCCCGACCACCGGGGGCGGTGCAACCTACTTTGCCCGGCTTCGGATTGCGCCTGAACCCGTTACGACGGCCCGAACCAGTTACATTAGCCATGGCGATGGCCGGGGCAGACGGCGGCTCAAATAATAACTGGGGCGGCAGTGGGCCGGGTTTCGGGACGGCCCGACCTGCCCCGGCTTCTAACCGCTTGGCCTTGCGATGGCTAGTAATCTTGGGAGCGTTTTGTATCTTTGTACTTGGGGTCGGGGTGGTTGCGCCGAATAACTGGTTTGTCTTTACCCTGGCGCTGGCCTTTATTGCTGCTTGTATCGTACTGACTTTCCCGCGAGCTTTTGACCGTCGTCACCCCGAACAGGCCGCCGAAGCCCTGGACGAAAGCGGCATGTTTGTACGGATTATGCTGATAGCCGCTTTCGGGATTATAGCCGCAATGGAAGTGGTCTATTTGCAGGACGATATGGGTGGCGAATATACCCGCATGAATACGGTCTTTAAGTTCTATTATCAGGTTTGGGCCTTGATTATGCTGGCGACGGCGGCAGCGACCTATGTAGTCTGGACGCGCTGGATTGCGCCTAGTGCCGGGCGTATCCGGCGCTCGCTGGCAGGCCGGGCCGGGCGGTTTGCCTGGATTGGCACGCTGGTTTTGATAGTTTTCTGTGTCGGGCTGTATCCTGTACAGGCTATCCCCTCCCGACTGCAAGACCGGGGCAGCAACCCGATACCCCCGCCGACTCTGGATGGGCGAGCTTATTTCAAAACCCTGACTTTCGTCTCCGGGATGCCCAACATGACCCCCGGCAAGGTCTTTGACCTGACCTTTGAGGCCCAATCGCTGTTTGATTTTTACGACAAGGTAAAGGGTACCCCGGTAGTTTTGCAAGCGAGTATCTGGCCTTATCGCGGTGGCGGAAGCTGGATTCCGATTAATACTGGTCTGCCAACCGTGCTAGGCTGGGACCATCATCAGCGCCAACAACGCTGGCCCGGTATGGTCGGTAATCGTTCCGAAAATGGCGGCAAATATGGGATTATCCGCCAAATATACACTACTTCCTCGATACAGGAAGCCCTGGAGTTGTTAAATCATTACCATGTAACCTATATTCATCTCGGTACTATCGAGCGGGAGGGTGAGGTCTTCGCGGATGACCCGTACAGCTATGAGCCGTTTATGAGCGAGGAGGGCTTTACCAAATTTGATCAGATGGTTAAGCTGGGTCTGCTGGACGTGGCTTACACTAACCCTGGGGTAGTAGTCTATAAATTGACTGCCAAAGGCGAGTCGGGAGTCATTACGGGCGATATTCAAAAGGCCGGGGTAGCTTCGGTATCTGACCCCAAGCTGAACAAATTGGAAGCCGCCGTAAAAGCCCAGCCCAATAATCCCCAAACCCATTACAATCTGGGGCAGTATTATTATGGCAAGCGCAATTATGAAAAAGCTGCCGCCGAGTTGGAAACTACCGTCAAGCTTGAGCCAAACCGGGTCAACCCCTATCACGTGCTAGGCGATATTTACCGCGATGCCGGTAATCTGGACAAGGCCCTGGTACAATACAAGCGGGCTACCGAAGTGACCGCCGTCCCGGAAGAAATGCCCGCCGCTTTCAATAAATACGGGTTGGGTCTTCAGCAAGCCGGGCAGTACGAGGAGGCCCTCAAGCAGTTTGACCAGACTATCAAACTAAATAAGCGTTTCAATGAGGCTTATTTCCATAAAGCCGAGGTCTATGAGGCGCAAGGCAAAAAGGATTTGGCAATCGAGGCTTATCAACAAACTATCGTCAATAGCCAGAAGCAAAACGATTTCTGGACACAACGCGCTAACCAAAAGATTCGGGAGTTGTCGAAATAGGGGGGAGGAAATCTAAAATCTAAAATCGCGGGTCAGTGATTAGTAGGAAAGTTTTGAGTTTTGAGTTTTGAGTTTTAAGTTAAAACGCCAACTACTAGCTACGTTTCTCAACCCTCACCCCGATATTCTCTGACCTTCGACCTTCGACCTTAGATTTTAGATTTTAGATTTTAGATTACCAACAAAACATGCAAGAAGCAATAATCTGGTTACTTTTAATCGAAATAATCGGGCTGGTGGGGTTGCCCCTGGCCTTGACGGTCTTTCGGTTTCTGCCCGACCAGGGCTATACTCTGGCGAAGCCGCTTGGTTTGTTAGGGCTGGGGTATGTCGTCTGGCTGCTGACGATGTTGGGGCTGCCGTTTAATAGCCTGGTATGCTGGCTGATTTTCGCTATCGGCTTCATCGCTTTGGACGGCTGGCTGTTGGCCCGACAAAAAGGCCAGTTGCTCGACCAGATGCGCGATTTTTTCCGCCGCCATATCTGGCTGATAGTCGTCGGTGAACTGCTCTTTATTGCGGCCTACGCCTATCTGGTTTATGTCCGCTCGTTTATGCCCGAAATCCGCGACCAGGAAAAATTTGGCGACTTCGCTTTCCTCAATTCGATGGTACTTTACGACAAAATGCCGCCCGCCGACCCCTGGATGAGCGGTTATCCGGTCAACTATTACTATTTCAGCCACTTTACGATGGCGATGCTGGTCAAGATGGTCGGCCTGAATCCCGCCATCGCCTTCAATCTGACCGTACCCATCATCCTGGCGATAACCGGGCTGGCATGTTTCGGGCTGGTCTATAATTTAGTGGGGGTCGTAGGGCGGAAGACAGAAGGCGGAAGGCGGAAAGCGGAAGATGGCAGACGAGACTCAGCTCTCAGTCCTCAGTCCTCAGTCCTTAGTCCTGCCTTCCCCCCGACCCCCGGCATCGCTTTCGGTCTGCTGGCGACGGTGATGGTCTGTCTGTTGGGCAACCTCGACCCGGTGCGGCAATTGTTGGCCCCGCGTGCCAAAGAATTTGAATATGGACTGGAAGGTACGGCTAACGGCTTTGTTTTTAACTGGTGGTCGCCCTCGCGGGTCATCTGGGACTATATGCCACAACCGACTGGCAATGGCGGCTTTATTTATCAATGGTCACAGACGATTAACGAATTCCCGATGTTCAGCTTTTTGCTGTCAGATATGCATCCGCATGTTATGGCCTTGCCGACGGTGTTGTTATCTATTAGTTTGGCCCTCGGTCTGCTCTTGCAACCCGCCGGGCTAGGGCGCACTGAGCGCGGCCTGTTTTTTGGGGTTACGGCCCTGGCAATCGGGGCGCTTTACTTCCTAAACACCTGGGACTACCCAACCTACTTGATATTAATAGCACTGGCAGCCCTGGCCCGCGAAAGATGGTGGTCAGGCACCGAAATTATTTCCGAAAAGTCGGAAGGCAATCGCTGGCGGGCCGCTTTACGGCTGGCGCTTTTAGGTGGGGCATTACCTTCGGCCCTGAAACCTTTTTGGGGACATGCAATCCGCTGGCTGGGCTTCGTCGGGCGGCTGGTAGTGATTTCGCTGGCCTTGTTTTTGCCGTTTCACCTTACGTTTATATCGCTGATTGGGGATAATCCCGTCCCCGAACCGATTGCCAGTATTCCGCTTTTAGGGGCGTTAGGGCGGTTGGTGAGCTTCGTAGCCTGGGATAGAACCCCGCTTTTGGGCTATCTTTTGGTGTTCGGGATTTTTATTTTTCCGATGCTCTCTTTTCTGATTTTGAAGCTGTGGCCTTATCTCAAAGCGCCCTACGCCTATCTGGATGACGAGAATTATCAGTCGCGCCGAGCGCCCGAAGGTCTCGGCTTCTACCTGACGGCGGGCGGGGTGATTTTATTATTTTTGAGCGCCATCTGCTTTTTCATCCTTCATCTTGAGCCGGTACTGACCATCGCAATGGGCCTGCTTGCTCTACCTTTTGCCGCACTGGGAGTAGCCCTGTTCGCTGCCGAGCTTTTGGAAAGCTTCCGACCTGACCGTCCCCAAACTGAGCTTTTGGCGGCAACCGGAGCGGCGGCTCTGCTGATGATTCTGGGGGGCTGGATGCTCCATTTCGAGTTATACGGCCCATTGCTGATTGCCGCTATCAGTATTAGCCTGCTGCTATGGCTTGAGGCAAAACCCGGAGACCCGGCTAACGCCACAAACGAGGTCGCCAGTTCCCAAGCCTTGCGATTAGCCGACCTTTTTGTTTTGCTGCTAATCCTTTTACCAGTAGTTATTACCTTCTTTACCGAGCTGATTATTATCCGCGATGTCTTTAATTCGCGCCTGAATACTCTGTTCAAATTTTATTATCAGGCCTGGGTAATGTACGGTCTGGCAGCGGCCTATGCCGGGTGGCGGGTCAGTAGTTGGGCCTTTGCGGGGGTCGGGGCGCACGGGTCAGGGGGTGGGGAGTCAGAGGTCAGGAGTCAGGGGTCGGGGTCGCGCAACCAGCTACCAGCTTTGAGCAATCCCGAATCTGTTCCAGCTTTCGGGTTTCAGCCGTCAGCCTTGTTGCGTCCGGCGACTTTGACTCCGGCCTATCAGATGGCGATGTCGCCGACGCTATCGCCTATCCCGCCGCCCTCAACCTACGGAGGCTATACTTTCACGCCGGACGATGACCCGGAAGCCGAGGAAGCCGAAGAATATGAGATGGGTCAACCTCGCCGACCCTGGTGGCGCTGGCTGTGGGTACTAGCTTTTGGATTGCTGGTAATGGCGGGACTAATTTACCCCATCTTTGCGCCCTACGAGAAGACCGGACATTTCGCCCGCCAGGTCGGGCTGGACGGCTCTACTTGGTTGCGGGATGGTGGCTTGACCGGCGGGCCGATGCCGGAGGATTTTGAGGCTATTCAATGGCTCAAAGCCCAGCTTGCGGCTGACCGCAGCTTTAGCGGGCCGATTCTGGAAACCAGCGGGCCGGACTGGGTGGATTACTCGCGGGTCAGCACCTTTAGTGGGCTGCCGACCCTGATGGGCTGGCCCGGTCACGAAAATCAGTGGCGGGGCGGGAAAGCCTTCGCCCGTAGCGATAGCTTTGATTGCGGGCAGCTTTTGCTCAAATATAATTTGCGCCCGGCCCTTCCCGGTCAAGAGCAAGGCCGTAGCCTCCAAAAAGACGAACCCTGGTGTCGGGTGCAACTGGTAGATTTACTCTATAATCTGCCCGACCCCAAGCTGACCGAAAACCTGCTGCGAGAGGCCGGAGTGCGTTATGTCTATGTCGGTACCCTTGAAACCGGGGTGAACAACGGGCGGAGCGGTCAGCCCAAGCTCTACCCGCCTCAATCGCTCGCCAAGTTCGCCCAGTTTATGAAGCCGATTTATCAGCGCAACGGCGTGACAATTTACAGCTTTTAAAAAAGGAGTTTGATGTGACTACCACGGCAAATGATTTGAAACAAGATGTATTTCATCCCGAAGCGGCAATCGAACTGACCCAAACCCTGGTGCGAATTCCCAGCGAGAACCCCAATGGCGATGAGATAGCCGTCGGGCGCTATGTCGCCGAGTGGTTGCGCGAACACGAAATTGAAACCGAAGTGCGCCCGGTAGAAGGCGAGCGAGCCAACGTGCTGGGCCGATTGCGCGGCAATGGTGGCCCGCCCCTGGTCTTGATTGCCCATCTCGATACTGTGCCGATTGGCGACGCACATAAATGGCAGTATAACCCTTTCGGCGGCGAAATCGTGGACGGCCTGCTGTATGGGCGTGGCTCGTGTGACATGAAGAGCGGCATGGCGGCGGCGATGATTGCGATGGCCCGCCTCAAACAACGCGGGGTGCAACTTAAAGGCGATATAATTCTGGCCTGTACCATAGACGAAGAAGAAGCTTACATGAAAGGCTCGCACGCCCTGGGCCACGAAAAAGCCATTCCGTCAGAAGCCTACTTACTGACCATGGAGCCGACCAATTGTCTACTGAATACCGCTCAAAAAGGAGCGTACTGGTTTGAGGTAACTTTCTTTGGCAAAGGGGCGCACGCCGCTAATCCTCAATTCGGGGCGGACGCAAACCGGGCGATGGCTGAAGCCGTCCTGGGCTGGTACGAAGCGGCTGACCTGATGGCGGCCTCAATGGGAGCGCCCCATCCGACCCTGGGCCGTCCAACCCTGGTGGTATCCCGGCTGCAAGGCGGGGTTAAAACCAATATCGTGTCCGAAATTTGCCGATGCGAGATTGATATGCGGGTGCCGCCGCCCTTTAATGGCGAGACGGTGCGCCAACTTATCGAAGAGGTGGCGGAGCAGGTCGCGGCTAAATATAATGTGAAAGCGGAAGTCCGCCATCAGTCCGCCGACCGACCACCGGTGGAATGCAACGAGGACTCGGCGATGCTGACTGCCTTTGACCGGGCCTATCAGGAAGTGACCGGGGAAATCTGCGAGCATCTGGGCTTTCTGGCCTACACCGATGCCGCGATGCTGGCGGTCTTAACCAATAATCAGCAAGCGGTGGTCTTTGGCCCTGGCAGCCTCAGCGATGCCCACACTACCGACGAAAAAGTGGACATCCAGCAAATTGTTGCCGCTACCGATGTCCTGGAGAAATTCGCGGCCTATTTGCTGGTTGAGTAGGATAACAAAAATGCATTTTATTTTAACAGGGCAGGATAAAAAAACAATCAATAACCCCTGCCCATCCCTGTTAGAAACTATTTCACAAAAGGCTTGTCAGCCCATAATTACTTAGCGTTCAAGGGGGGCCACGCAGGGCCGCCCTGCGATGCGGTATTGCTGCGATAAGGTGTTCGGCTCAATAGTTATACTACTTGCGCTTGTTACTACTTGAATAGGGGCTTTACCAGCAGCTTGAAACCGGGTATTACATCCTCGCCATCCAGTTCGTCATTAACCCCGATGGTTTGCGATATTAATCCGGTTGCTAGGCGGTAAATACTTATTGTCTCGCTAGGCGGATAAAGCACCCAGACTAGTCTGACCCCAGCCTGTTGATATTGCAGGACTTTAGCCTGCACCTCGTAGACCGTATCGTTTTTAGAAACTACTTCAACCGCCAAATCGGGCGCGACCTGTGACTCTTCCTCAATCGGGGTTGGCATTTTGGCGCACGCAATAAAAGATACATCCGGCTGGCGTTTCCGTTGCCCATCATTAAAGTTATAAGTAGTGGAAGCATCCGGCACAAAACCTAGTTGGTGATCTTCAACGTATATTGCTAAACGACTACCCAGCCGCATACTAATCACGCCATGCAATACACTTACCATCTTCTTGGTTTCCTCCTCTGGCTGGACTTCATTTTCCAGGGTAGCTTGGTCTAATTGGGCAGTCATGTTGTTTTCTCCTGTTACTACTCAAATAAAGTCTTTACCGACAATTTGAAACCGGGTATTACATCTTAAGCGCACCTCAAAGAACCTATTGCGAGTATATAATTATTCAGACCCAGAATGATTACTCAGCTTTCGGAGGGTGGCTACGCCGGGCCGCGCTCCGAAAGGTGGCTGAATTGTTACGTGAATATAGGGTAATCGCGTTTAATTATAGCACCTTCATACTCTTTTTAAGCGCACTTCCAGGATGCCGTTGCGGTATTGTTGCGACAAGGTATTTGGTTCAACCGGGGCGGGTAGCAGACATTCGTGACGATAGGGCTGCCCGTTGCTATCAGTCGCGGTCAGGGTCAAAATATCGTGGTCGAGGGTCACTCGAATCGTGTTTACCAGCAAACCGGGATGTTCGGCTACTACCACAATTTCTCCGCTACCCGGCTCGTCAAAAATATCTATCAATAACTCGCGGGCGGACTCGTTAGCTTCAGCTACCTCGGTAGTCGGACGACTGCTTTCCGTTCCCGGCCCGACCCGGTAGGCCGACTCAGCCACCGAATATTGCTCGGTTGGCATCCCGGCAGCAGGAGCAGAACGGCGCTGGCGCTCGACCAAGCCCTTGAGCCGCTCCCGGCTATCGCGCAGAGTTTGCCAGTATTGGCGCAAGGTCGCTTCCAGGTTCTCTCGGAACGGCGAAGCTTGTAGCCGGGCGATTTGTTCGCGCAGAGCCTCTTCCAGACCGCTCTGCTTGAGCCGGATGAGAATATTTTCGGCCTGAGCGGATTGCTGGGCCGCCGCACCGTCACTCGAATTGCGAGCCACCGGGCCACGCTCC
>JBBRSG010000005.1:0-85921 GCA_038245615.1 Chloroflexia bacterium
ACCGCCGTAGAATTACTAGTGCCGTTTGAGCCGCCCAGCAGCACCACCCCGATAACTATCGCCGCGATTACCAGCGCCAGGATAATCAAACCGATAATCAAGCCACTGCCACCCGGTTTTGGTTTATCAAGATTCGGGGCTTGCATCGGGCGAGTAGTCTGGGTATCGAGGCCCACCGGGGCCGCGTTGCGAGTGGTGGTTTGCTGGGTGATAGAGGCGGGCGGTGGTGGGGGCGGTTTCATCGCCGGAATAGTCCCGGTCACTTGATTAAAAATAGTATCATAGCGGGCTTCCCGCTCGTTCAAGATGGGTTGTAAAATGTCGCCCAATTCCTCAACCCGGATAAGCATCACGCTGATATTGTCCGGCCCACCCCGCTCATTCGCCAGGTCTACCAGAGCTTGGGCGGCCTCTTTAAGGCTGGGACTGGTCGCTACCACCGTTCCCATTTCAATTTCTTTAACCAGGCCGTGTAACCCATCCGAACACAGCAGCAAAACATCGCCCGGTATCAGTTCGCGCTCGAACAAGTCCGAATCCACCTCATCTTTATGCCCAATCGCCCGCGTGATAAAGTTGCGAATCGAACTGCGCTCGGCCTGTTCCGGGGTCAAAACCCCGGCATCTATCTGGTCCTGGACTAAAGAATGGTCGTGGGTAACTCTTTCGGGGATACCCTGCCGAATAAGATAAGTTCGACTGTCGCCGACATTGCCGAAAATCGCCCGGTTGCCGGTAATCAAAACCAGGGTCAGGGTCGTCCCCATCTGGTTGCGCCCGCTAGTGGCGCTTTCGCCTCGCACATTGAAATTAGCCTTTTGGACGGCTTTGGTGAGGTCGGTGGCAATATCGCCACTGGACGGGCTTTCGTAGTATTCCCGAAAGAGGGTCGTAATCGCCAGTTCGCTGGCGACTTCACCCCCGGCATATCCGCCCATGCCGTCGGCTACCGCAAAAAGCCAGCCCCGTTCCGCCAGTTTTTCCGGGCCATAAGGCCTCCCACTGCGGAAGATAAGGTCTCCCAGGTGATCCTGATTATTGCTGCGTTTGCGCCCTACGTCGGTCAGGGCGACTGGTTCTAACTTTAGCAAAGTTTCCCTCTTGGCTGTTCTGGCCCAAATCAGTTGAAACCAGCCCAGGCTTATTGACTATTTCCCCAATCTCTAAATCTTATAGCTATTAAACCCTATATTTGAATGGATTTCAAGATGGTATTAAAAGTGTCAAGCTGATTGTCAAATTTTCGGTCATCTGCCGAAAAACGAATGAAATAAGTATCGCTGGTGGAACTGGCGGCAATTATAAAATCCCGCCGAACTATGCCGTCTTCTTTGTCGGTGTAAGTGACATAGACATCGGCGGTTTCGGTACTGCCCGACCCGGCTTTAACCGCTCGCGTAACCTGAAGGTCGGGTAAGCTTTTCTTTACGGCGTTGACATAAGCCGTCAGTCGGTCTGAGGCACTCCCCGAAAGCCCGCTTAATCGCCGTACTTCGGCATAAGTTATATTATCGGCGGCGATACCCGCAATCACGCTTTTGCTCTCGTCTACCGCCGCTTTCCAGTTAGGTGGGAAAGTTACGGTTGCTCCCAGCGCGGTAAAAGTTTTGCCTCCAGCGGAGGTAGTCGCAGCGGCAGTGGTGGCTACTGCACGGGTGACGGTTGGAGTGGGCGGGGCGGGCGAGGGCGGCAAGCGGTTAGAACCGCGTGGCCCGATGACCGGGGTCGAAGTTACCGCGATAGTCGGTGGTGGGCCACTGACCGTTACCGCTTTGGTGGGCGGAATAAAGACCGCCGAGGTCTCCGGCTCGTTTTTATTGCCGCCAATCAGGAAAATCGCCAGAATCGCGACCCCGGCGACCAGCAGAATCCCAACCAAGCCCCCAATTAGTAGCCCGCTATTATTTTTGCGATTCTGATTCTGGGGCGGCGGTTGGAAGCCCATGGCGGGCGATGGGGCTTGGTAGCCCGCCGGATAGACCGGGCCGGGCGCAGGATAAGGCTGGGCCGGAGGTACATAGTTCGGCGCGGGATAGGCTGGATTATAGGTTGGGTTGGGTGGCGCGGGCGTAAAAGCCCCCGGTGTCGCTGGGGACGAAGACACAGCCGTCGGGCCGCTTGGTCGCGCAATAATGGTGGTAGCCCCCAAAACAACGGCCTCACCGGGCGCAAGCGGGCGCGGCTGGTTGGGGGCGAGGCGCTGCCCATTGACGGTTGTACCGTTGGCTGAACCCAGGTCGTTGACCATGAGCGTACCGTTGAGCATTTCAAACTGAACATGGCGGCGCGAAACCTGCCAGTCACTAAGCGTTATATCGGTCCCGGCTTGACGGCCCACTACTACCGGGTTTGGGCCAAGCTGGTAGACTTTGCCCGCATCCGGGCCGGATTGGATGACCAATTCCATCAACTGGCCCTCATTGTCCCTCTGGTGAATTGCCAGATACTCAAAATATAATGATTTTGACGCTGGCGGGTTACGCTTCTCGACTGCAAAAGTGGCTCTCTTAATCTCATTTTAAGCTATCGCCCCCGGAAAAGCAAGCCTCTGAAAAAGGGGTCAAAAGTCAAAGGTCTAAAATCTAAAATCTAAAATCTAAGGTCAGAAGAGGGCTGAGAGCTAAGAACTTATCCGAGTAGGAGCGTTGCTCGCCGCGCCCAAAGCGGGACACGCCGGGCGCGGCAAGCAGCGCCCCTACCGCATCATGCCCCAACTGGTATAGGCTCTTAATATTGGCAGGTTTATTCAAATAAAACGAAAATATAACATTTTTGGGTTTATCCCAATTGGCCTGCAAAAGTCCTATATTAGACAGAGGTGGCGGATGCAATTCATCCGCCACCTCTGCTTATTTATTTCCGCTGCCCTGGGTATTTCCGCCACCCCCTTGACCGGGTGGGCGAGTCTGGATTGGAGCAGTCAGCGAGAGTGGGCTACCGTAATTGCCGCTTGACGAATTGCTTCCGGTGGCTGGGCCGGGCGGAGCGCCCCCCGCCTCCCAACGCGACTGGATTTCCCACCATTTCAGCAGGTCATCGTTAGTGAAGTTTAGCTGCTGCTTGATAATCAAGTGGTTCTCGACCTGCATCATTCGTAGGCGGTGTTGCTCCTCAATCCGCCGCCGGGAGGTCAAGGCCATTTGAGTACGCTCATCGGGGGTAACATTATAAATCGTGATGCGGCTGATTTCCGCCCCAAAATCATTAATCTTGGCATTAGCCTTAGTCCGAATTGCGTCGCAAATGTCTTTCAGGCCGGTGGATGGGTCAGTTCCAAAGATAGTATGCTCTAAATCAACCGTCAAAAAGTGGTCAAACATGGCAGTGACAGCTTCCTGTTTAGCCTTGTCTTTCCAGTTATCAGTTCGATAGACTACACTAAATACATCCCGCTCCCGGAACAACATCTGCTTCCATTGCAGTACGGCTACCGGTTGCATAGTGCTATGTTGCTGCTTGGAAACCTTGACCGGGGTGTAATGGGCCACCCGGAAATTGACATCCATGTCCAGCCCGATAACGCTGGCCTCTTTCGCCACTACCTGGTCGGCGTGCATAGTTTCGGTAAATTCCTGCAACGGCACGTATTCCCGAATTCGGTCAAGCGGCATTAAAAGATGGCGGCCCGGCGGGACGATACCCTGAAATTTTCCGCCGCGCTCGATTATCCCAAAGCTGCCTTCGGGGATAAGCTCGAAACTGCGTCGCACAAAAGTAACCACCGCCGCTATCAGACCCACAATAAAGGCGGTAAAACACAAAACGGGTAGAATGTTTTCCATATAGCTTTTCTCTATTTCCACCTGAAATTAAACGTACTCGACTGCCTGCCGCGCATGTTACGTAAAGTCGTTATTACATTTTATCATATTCGCGCAAGGGGCAAGATAAGCTACCCTTAGCCCCTTTCAATCCTGTATAATAGGGTGTCGAGTATTAAAAATGTTTGTAGGGCCGCAAGCAGTGAGCTAAACGGCTGGATACCAGGAAAGTTTTATGTTTTACGATAGAGCGAAAGTTTTTGTAAAAGCGGGAGATGGCGGCAATGGCTCGGCTTCCTTCCGGCGCGAAAAATTTGTACCTTACGGTGGGCCGGACGGTGGCGATGGTGGGCGCGGCGGTTCTATCTACCTAATTGTAGATAATAACCTCAATACTCTCTTGCCTTTTAAATATAAGACCCATTACAAGGGCGAAAGTGGCGGGCCGGGCCGTGACCAGCAAAAGCACGGCGCGGCGGGCAACGACCTGTATATCAAAGTACCGCCCGGCACGGTGTTTTTCACCGAGGCTGACCCCGATGACCCCGATGCCGCGCCTTTGCAGGGCGACCTGACCACCGAAGGTCAGACTTTTATGGTTGCGCGGGCCGGGCGCGGCGGGCTGGGCAATGTTCATTTCAAAACTTCCAGTCACCAAGCTCCCAAAATGGCCCAAAAAGGCGAGCCGGGCGAGGAACGCTGGCTACGGCTGGAGCTAAAGCTGATTGCCGATGTCGGGTTGGTAGGCTTTCCCAACGCGGGCAAGAGCAGCCTCCTGAAGGCAGTTACGGCAGCCTCTCCGAAAATCGCGGCCTATCCTTTTACGACCCTTGAGCCAAATTTGGGGGTAGTCAAGATTGATATAGATACCAGCTTTGTGCTGGCAGATATTCCCGGTCTAATCGAAGGGGCTTCCCAGGGGGTCGGGCTGGGCCACGAGTTCTTGCGGCATGTCGAGCGCACCCGGTTGCTGCTCCATGTGATAGATGGCAGTGGAACTTCCACCCGCGACCCGATTCAGGATTTCGAGCAAATTAATCACGAGTTGGCGGAGTATCGTCCCGAACTAGCCGCGAAACCGCAATTGGTGGTTATCAATAAAGTGGATATGCCGGAAACCGAGGCCAATCTCCCGCGTCTCCGCAAATATTTTCGGTCAAAAGACCTGCCGGTTTACGAAATTTCGGCCCTGGGCCTGATTCAAACCGGGGCGCTAATGAAGCGGGTCGCCGCAAAGTTGGCAGAATTACCACCGCCCGCCCCCTTGCTGGCTACCGAAGATGCCAACGAAACCCCGGTCCTGAAACCCGGCACCCTCGACCAGGATGCCTTTCAGGTGTTGGTGACGGGAGAAGGTCGCTTCCGAGTACGCGGCAAGCGGATTGAACGGGTAGTTGCTATGACCGATACCGAAAACGAGGAAGCTCTCGAAAGGCTGCAAGTCGTGTTCGATAAAACCGGTATCAGCCGGGCGCTGGCCCAGGCCGGGGTCAAGGGTGGCGATATGGTGCAGTTCGGCAAAATCGAACTGGAATGGCAAGAGGAAGGGGAATAGTAGTTTTGAGTTTTGAGTTTTGAGTTTTGAGTTTTGAGTTTTGAATAAATTAACAGGGATAAACAGGATTTACAGGATAAAATTGGTTAAGGTCAATAAGATACAGGGCTGAGTAAATTCAGTTAATTCTTGACATTTTAACTCAAAACTTAAAATTCACAACTCAAAACTATTTTACTGACCACTGACCACTTTTCAGGAGTGCTTATGGCAGAGACACCTTTGACCAAAAAGTTGGGGATAAAGTCCGGTTACAAGTTGTTGATTTTGAATGCGCCGCCGGGCTATCTTCTATTGCTGGGTGAGATGCCGGAGGGAGTGGAAGTTCATATTTCGGCCCAGGATACTTATGACTGGGTGCAGCTTTTCGTTTATAATCAGGCCGAGGTAGATGAACATGCTTTGGCAGTGTCCCAAATGGTGAAAAAGGGTGGATTGTTGTGGTATACTTATCCCAAGAAGACTGGCAAAATTAAAACCGATATTTCCCGCGATGTCGGTTGGGGCGAGTTGGTCAAGGCTGGGTGGGATACTGTGACCCTGGTTTCGGTAGATGATACCTGGTCGGCCTTCCGCTTCCGCCCCCTTACCGACATCAAAGAATATAATCGGCAGTGGCGAAAGTGAGCAAGGCAAGACTGGGCGAGGGTCAGAAATTGAAAATGCAAATCAAGCCATAATTGGCTTTAACCCGCGCCTTTCAGAGGAAAGAATTATGAGTAACACTTCGGAAATGAACAAAACAAAAGCCGCGACCTTTGGGGTCATCTGGGATGTAGATGGGACGTTGGTGGATACTGCCGAAATGCACTATCGCTCGTGGGTATCTCTGGCCCGTGAAATCGGCAAAGAATTTAGCCGGAACGATTTTACGGCTACTTTTGGGCGGCGCAACCCCGAAATAATTCGGGAGCGGTTTGGCAATCATTACAGTGAGCAGGAAATCGCCGATTTGGGCGAGCGCAAAGAAATTTTCTATCGCTCGGCGGCCCGACATGGGGTAGAGTTATTGCCGGGAGTGTGGGAGCTTTTGGAAGAGTTGCACGCCGCCGGGTTCAAACAGGCGATAGGCTCTAGCGCCCCGCGCCGCAACGTTGATTTGATTATGCAATTGACCCAAACCACCCCGTTTTTTCAGGCGGTAGTGACGATGGAAGATACCCAGCGCGGCAAACCCGACCCCCAGGTTTTTCAGGTTGCCGCCCAAAAATTGGGATTACTGCCTGGCGGTTGTTTGGTGATGGAAGATGCCGTCGCCGGGGTGCAGGCCGCTAAAGCCGGGGCAATGAAATGTATCGCGGTCAGCTTTGTCGGGCATCACCCCGAAGCCAGCCTACAGGCCGCTGGCGCGGATTTGGTAGTGAAAACTCTGGAACAAGTTTCGGTGCAAACGGTTGAGGAAATATTCAAGTAAAAACTTACAAAATAATCGCATTACAAAGTAATCGCATCAATCGCCTCCAGCTCGGCTTGGCTGAATTCAAGATTTTGCAAAGCCGCCACATTTTCCTCGATTTGAGCTACTTTGGAAGCCCCGATAAGCGCACTTGTCACCGCCGGTAGCCGTAAAATCCAGGCTAACGCCATCTGCGCCAGACTTTGCCCGCGATTTTGGGCTAGGCGGTTAAGACCCTCGATTTTAGCCAGCTTATCGGCTTCCAATACCTCTTCAGTCTTGTTTTTATTCCACCACTCCGCCGCCCGCGAGTCGGACGGGACGTTTTGTCCTAAATATTTGTTGCTGAGTAAACCCTGCGCGAGGGGGCTAAAGGCGATTACCCCGGTCCCATTGCTAAGAGTATGGTCAAACAAATCGGTTTCGGGCTTGCGGTCTAGCAAATTATAACGGGGTTGGTGAATAGTGATAGGACTTAAACTCATTTGGCGAGTTACCTGCACCGCCTGTTCAAAATGCGCTCCCGCAAAATTACTAACTCCCACATATAAGGCTTTGCCCTGCTTCACAATTAAATCGAGAGCCGCCATTGTTTCTTCGAGTGGGGTTTCCGGGTCAGGTCGGTGAGCATAAAATATATCTACGTAATCCAGACCGAGGCGTTTAAGAGATTGGTCGAGGCTGGCAACCAGGTACTTTTTAGAAAGTCCATCCCCATAAGGGCCAGGCCACATATAATACCCGGCTTTGGTCGAGATAATCAGTTCATCGCGGGGCAGTTCTGGCAAAATCTTACCGACTACGGTTTCGGCATTGCCCGGTGGTCGTCCATAATTGTTGGCAAGGTCAAAGTGGGTGATACCTAAATCAAAGGCCCGGAGCAAACAAGTTCGGGCGATTTCCTCCCCGCGATAACCTCCAAACGTTTCCCACGCTCCCAGCGAAATCGCCGGTAATTTCAAACCAGAGCGCCCACAGCGCCGGTAAAGCATTGTGTCGTAACGGTTGTCGGCAAATTGAGATGAGTTGGCCTGTTCCATCGTAAACTGTCCTTTTCTATTGGGTGCTGCTCCACTCCTCAACTGCTTGTTGCAGAATATCGCGGATTGGGCCAGCCGGTACATCGCTCACACTCTGGAAAACATGCGGGCCGACTATAATCTGTAATTCGCCTTCCGGCCCGCCCATTACCCGAATCTGTTCGGCATAGCTGCCGGGCTGTTGGCTACGGGCTTGCCCCAACCGACGCTGCAAAATCATGTCTATGTTGCCCGCCAAACTATTGACCTTGACCGTCGGTTGGCCTGACCCTTTCGCCATTAATTCCCGGCCTTCTTTGGAAACAAACAGCTTTGACATAAAAGCGGGACTCTTAGCCTTGTTTTTACTCAATCGCTCGCGGGCCTCAAAGTCCGGGCTGCTGGAAAAAAGAGGTCGCCCAGTGCGCGGGTCCATGCCCAATGGAACGGAGGACGACTCTTCCGCATCGCTCTCTGGCAAAGAAGCTGGCGGCGGCGGAAAGCCAGCCGGAGCCGGGGCGACAGGCGGCGAAACAGGATTTACCAGACTCATCCCATTTGTGCCATTGCTCTGGCTGACAGGCGAAGGTGAACTAACTTCAGCTTGCATGGGCAGTTGCAACAGTTCGGCAATCGTCGAAAGCTCTTGAGCGGGTTGGGCCGGAAGGGGCGGGGTCGCAAATGGCGGTGGGAAAGTCGGTGCAGGGGCGACTTCCATCGGGCGGGCGGCGGTGGGCGCGGGCGCGGCGGCAAAGGGTGGTGGAAAAGTTGCCGCTGGAGTGGGATTTGCCACTGGCGGTGCGACAGAGGTCGCCGGAGATGGGGCTTGGTTACGGTTTTCAAGCGGCGGACTGGCGGTTGCCGTGACCCCGCTAAAAGCTTCGCTCAAGCTATCAATCTGGTAAATATCGGTTTCGCCGTTGACCCGCAAGGTGACTTCAAGTTGGGATTGGGGCAAGAGGGTATCCAGCCAGCTTTGCCACAATAATTCGCAGGCCAGGTCAGGCTTTTCCCCGGCGGCTTGAGCTACTTTTTTAAGCGAATCGAGGGCTATCAGCCGAGAAACCTCGACCTGCAAGCGTGTACCACCACTCGGTGCGGCGGCTACCGGCAGAAAGCGCCCCTGAAAGCCACGCTCCCCAAACATCAGCCCAAAATAGGTCTTGAGCATTTCGGCGGCATCTTCCAGGTTATCGGCCTGTTTTTTGCCCAATAGCGCCAGCAAAGCTTTCATCTCGACTTTGCCGAAAGCGCCCCGGACTCTTGTGTCCAGCTTACTGGCCTCGGTTGGGCCATAAACCGCCGTCGTCCGGCTGACCCACTGCCCGTCCCAGGCATACATCAGCCACCGAATTACTTCCAGTTGTTTGTTTTGGTTTATTTCGTACATGTTTTCAAATCTAAAATCTAAAATCTGAAATCAATTCCTGCTGGTAAACCCGGAATGTTTATATCTTTGAAAAATTTACGCCGTAAATTTTCCAAAGATATAAAGAACATACTTTTTCTGGTCTATCAAAAGCTTCGTTGTCCAAGAAAAATGGACGCAGCGAAGGTTTTAAAAATTAAATTAAAGCATCAGCTTGGTTTTGAACCACGTCACCATTCGCTCGACCCGATCAAAAGTATTGTCGTTGGTGCTATCCTCGCTAAAAACTAGCGGGGCTTCCTGCCTGGTCAGGGCTTGATAGTCGCTGCGCCACTGGGCCGGGATAATATCCGGCAAAGGATAGTCCGCCAGAGCCGCCGCAATTTGAGTCCAGCGCAGGGCGCAGGTGGCCGGGTGATAGCCGCCTGCCCCAAAGACCGCCAGCCGATCATGGCATAGTTCCGCCGCCATTTCGCGCAATTGTCGGACTACGTGCAAATAGCTGGCGGCGGAATAATTCATATCGCTCAACGGGTCGCCCCCATGCGCATCTACTCCCGCCACCAGCATAATAAAATCGGGTCGAAAACGGCGCAACATTTCTGGCACCAGCTCATCAAAAGCATAAATAAGCGAGCGGTCACTGCTATAGGGCGGCATGGGCAGATTTAGCTTGGTGCCTAATGCCACTCCCCGCCCCAGTTCGTGGATTTCGCCCGTGCCGGGAAAAAGATAGCGCCCGTCCTCGTGAAAATCTATCGTCAACACTGCCGGGTCGTCGTAAAAGCCGTAAACCACTCCATCCCCGTGATGCGCGTCTATATCTATATAGGCCACTCGCTCTATCCCGAAATCGCGGCGCAACCGCTTGATGCAGATTGCCAGGTCATTAAAGACACAAAAGCCGCTGGCCCGTCCCGCATGGGCATGGTGCAATCCGCCCACCGGCATCATGGCATAGCGGGTCAGCCCTTGCATCATCCTTTCGATGGCCTTGAGCGAGCTACCTACGACGGTCTTGGAAGCTTCAAAGCCACCCTCAACCGCCGGGGTATCCCCTCCATCCAAAAAACCATGTCCCCCCGCACACGAATTCTGGACGAAATCAATGTACTCGCGGGTATGAAACAGCAACAAATCTTCGCGCTCGGCTTCTTCCGGGGCAACTACTTTCACCCCCGGCGCGGTCAGCAGACCCGTTTGTTGCATTAGTTCCATCGTCAGGCTGGCTCGGATTGCCCCAAAGGGATGCTCCGGTCCAAAATCATAAGCCAGCAAAGCCGAACTATACATCAAAGTCAGTTGCGTATTGGCGGTTGGCTCTAGCTCCATTGCTTATTCCCCATCAAAATATCCCAATTTCAGGCCATGTCTATATTAGTTTCCATAATACCATAAATGAGGTTTAGCGTCACGGTGCGGGCCTGTCGGCGGCAAACCTGCGCGGCTTTTTATTATTAGAACTTTCGATTGAAAGTCCTGACAAAAATAGGATATTCGCTGTGATATTAATCATTCTCCCCAACCATACCAGTACCCATAGTCCCGATTTGCATATAGGAGAATAATTCGTGTGAATACAGTACCTTAATGCTATGCCTAACCCATAACATAATAGAAGTGGGGGTGTTCTAGCTATCATAACCGCCAAATGGTTATAAGGGTTTCGCTAACGTCCCACTCTAGTTCAACTTACTATATTCACGTCACAAGGAGACTACCACAATGAATCACCTCAACCGTACCATTCGTTTCATCCTCTCAGCCGCCCTCATGCTGGCCCTGGCTTTTTCGTTTGCTGTCCTCAGTGCTGGCGAAGCCAGTGCCAAAGAAGAGGCCACCGCGCCCTATACCCTGAAAGGCCAAGTCACGGCAAAGGGCGAGAAGCAGTTCACCCTCAAGGTCGGCAACCAGTCGCTGATTATTGCCGTCAACCCTCAAACCAGCTTTGCCTACCAGAGCGGTGGAAGTTCCGCCCCGACCTTCGCCGACCTCAAGGTTGGAATGTCCATCGAGACGCAGGTAGGCCGGGCCAGTGGCACGCCAGGGGTAGTAGCTATCCGGGTGTTGCTGCCCGCCGTCCAGGAAATCAAGCCAGTCACTATTGCTGGCAAGGTAGTCGCTAAAGGCCAGGATAACTTCACCCTCAATTTTGGCAAATATACTTACACCTTTGGGGTTACGACTGCTACCAAGTTTTTCCAGAACTACAAGGCCACCAACTTTGCCGCAATGAAAGTAGGAATGGACGTTCAACTTGTCATCAAGTTCAACCCAGCGACCATTCGCTACGAGGTCTTGACAGTTTACCTGCCTTCCAGCAAGTAGGAGTTCAGCTCGCGTCTAATTTTCCGACCAGAATTTAACCTCTATTTTTATCACTTTGCAGCTCTACAGCGAAACCCTGGTTTATCCTAAAAAGAGACCCGCGCCGATTTTCCGGCACGGGTCTCTTTTTCTCTAGCCATTACGATAAATTGGACCGAACTTAGCTAGGCTACCCCCTCACTGACCGCGATGGGTTCGCGCTCGCTCATGCTTTTAGCTTCGCCGCCCGCGCCGTTCACGGCTGCCAGGGTCTTGTCACGGCCCGGCAACGAGATTGCCAGTAGCAGCACCACCACCGTACCGAGGGTTACAAAGAAGAACACATCGTTCATCGCGGTAGTCCCGGCCTGCGGGAAAACCTGGGCAGGTGGGAGTTTGCCTCGCAATTCGGCGGCGTGCTGGGCAGTTTGCTGAACAAACATCGTCGCCAGGGCTGCAATTCCGATTGAGCTAAAAATTTGACGACAGACGTTAAACAGCGAACTGGCTTTGGGCAGAGCCGCCCGGTCAACCGATTGCAGCGCCAGGGTTTGCACCGGGATGGCGGTAAAACCAAAACCCAGTCCGCGAATAATCAACCAGGGCATAATATCCAGACCGCCGGTAGTCGGGGTCAATTGGGTCAGTTGCCACGAACTGATAATCAGTAACACCGCCCCAATCATAACCAGCGCCCGTGGCCCAATCTTGTTGTACAGGAAGCCACCCGAACCGACTGCGACTGCCGCCGCCAGACCTTGCGGCATCAGAGCTAGACCGGCATCGAGGGCCGATAGATTGGGAGTACGAACCTGCTCCAAAAAGATTGGAAGCATAAACAGGCTGCCAAAAACCACTACCGCCGTGAACCAGGTCAGGATACTGGCTACCGTGAAATTGTATTTTTTGAAGAGTCGCAAATCCAGCACCGGGTTTTTGCTGATTTTCAGTTCGTAATAAGAGAAGGCCGCTAATAGCGCCGCCCCGACTCCCATCAGTACCCACACCAACCAGTAACCCCAGCCGTACAGCTCACCGCGTGGGTTGGTAGCAGTTTCAGTACCGGGTTGGGACTGACTCACCAGAGTAAAGGAGTAGACTACCGCCAGCACCCCCAAAATCGAAAGGCTCAATCCGATGTAATCGAAGCTGCCTTGCTTCTGGTCTGAAAGGTTGTCCGCCGGAAGCACCCGCCAGGCCAAAAAGATTGCCAGGAAACCGACGGGAACATTGATAAAGAAAATATATTCCCAGCCGAAATTAACCGTCAGCAGGCCGCCGATGGTCGGGCCAAAGGCTGGGGCAAGCAGCACCGGAATACCAACTATTGCGCTGGATTTGGCCCGCTCCTGGGGTGGGAAAGCGGAAAAGGCAATTGCCTGGGCCAACGGGAAGAGCGCCCCGCCACCGACCCCTTGAAGTACCCGGAAGATAATCAGCATGGTTTCGTTCTGGGCCAGCCCGCACAAGAACGAACCAATCACAAAAAGCCCCAGACAAATCATAAAAACCCGTTTTATCCCAAAAATGTTGCTGAAATAGCCCGCCGCCGGGATAACCGCAGCCTGGGCCAAAAAGTAACCGGTCACGACCCACTGAATTGAGGACAAACTGGCATTAAGACTGGTCGCCATTGGGGTCAGCGCCACGTTTACAATCGTATTGTCCAGCACCGCCATAAACAGACCCAGGGCCGCAGTCAAGGCGATGGCATATTTTGATGAAGGTTGTTTCATTAAATTTTTGCTCCTAAATACCTACAAACTAGCTACAAGCCAGTAACTTAGTTCTCCAAACCCGCCGTTTTAGGGACGACAGGTTGAGTTTGATTTTCGAGCGGGGTGATAGTAATTTCAAGCTCAATATCTGCCGGACAGACCATGCGACCTTGCCGCAAGGTTTCGCGTTTGGCTAACAAGCGCCGATGCCAGATCCCGACTTTTTCCAGCACAAAATCCATATCCGCCCGATAGTAACGTTCTTTGCCCTGCCGTTCTACCGTCACGATGCCGACCCGTTTTAGTTCTTGCAGGTGATGAGATACGGTTGAAAGCGAAATATTAAAACGCTCGGCAATTTCGGACACGGTATAACTTACTAACTGCCCATCCGGGCCAGCCACATAAGTCAAAAACAAAATGATGTCCATACGACTTTCATCGGTGAAGGCGCGCAGGAACTCAATAAAGGTTTGTAACTGAGCGCGTTTTTGAGCAATTAGCTCGGCAGTAGCTTTGTCTGGGTGGGTCAAATAACCCAGATATTCGACTGCAATCCCCAATCGCTCCCGCTCCATTTGCTGCGGGCCGTCGTTGGCTCGCTCGTCGGGTTTACTTTCACTCAAATCGGTAGCCATCTAACCCCTCATGTATTTCGAGTAACGAATATCATTCATTTCGATAATCGTAAGAGTGTATGATGTTATGAATGTAGCATCATAATAATAGGCTGTCAATAGGTCTTTTGAATTAATTTTGGGTAGACTAAAGATGAAGAGGCGGTCTAATGATGATAACTTATTTCTTACCGCCCTCGCCGGTATAGCAGGTTGTACTCTAAAAGGCGCTCAATCCATCACCATTCCGCCGTCTACATTCAGGACCGAGCCACTGATAAAATTGGCAGCGGGGGAAGCCAAAAAGACTACCGCCTGAGCAATGTCTTGGGGCTGCCCGACCCGACGAATCGGCATTACATCCAAATTAAACTCGAAGCCTCGAATCATTTCGGTATCTATCGGGCCGGGTGCAATCGCGTTACAACAAATCCCGTACTGCCCGCCATCTTTGGCAACCCACTTGGTGAAGGCAATGACCGCACCTTTGGCAGCGGCATAGGCCGGGCCACTCCGCCCGATGCTCGAATCGCTGCCAGGCCGGGCGGTTGGGCCACCCATTTTACCGGCTACCGAGCTAATATTGATGATTTTACCGCGTTTGGCCTGCTTCATATAGCTATAGACCGTCTGGGTACAAAGATAAGTCCCCCGCATAATCGTATCCATATCGCGGTTATAAATCTCATCGCTGGTATTTTCCAAACTCACCCGCCCGCACGTCCCGGCGTTATTCACCAGAATTGAAATCGGCCCAAGCTGGTGGGCGGCTTCGGCAAATACCTGCTCGACCTGTTCGCGGTTGGTCACATCCAGCGTAAGCGCCAGACCTCTGACCCCCTGAGCCTCAATCGCCGCGATTGTTTCTTCGGCGGGCAACAGGTCAGCAACTACTACACTTGCCCCCTCGCGGGCCAGCGCAATTGCAATCGCCTGCCCGATGCCCCGCGCCCCGCCCGTCACCAAAGCAATCTCGCCGTGCAGGTCAATCCGGCTACTGATTGGAGTCGTCATAGTTCGCTCCTTATTTTATTTCTGGATTTATTACTATTGTGATTTTATTAAAGTCCGGTTTTTGGAAAAGAAGATGCTGCAATCATGGTATAACAATTTTGCCTGCTTTGGCAAGCCGAATAAACGCCAACTAAAACTACAAAGGTTGGTTATGCCTTGTATTTTAATTACTCCCATTTACCTAACAAGTAAACCGCGCACCAATTTTTGCGTCACCATGTTTGTAAGCCGCCGGGCTTCTTCGATTTTAATATCCCTGTCAGCTATGTAATATAGTAAACAAGCTGCATCGGAATTACCGGGCAGAACCAGGCTGGAATGTGCTAAAATAGAAAAGTATCTCATCAAGGCCGGAAAACCGAAAATGTGAAAAGAAACCTGACGGCTGAATAAATTGGAAGCCTTTGTAAAGCCGGTAATTTGCCTGGGCGAGGCCCTGATTGATATTTTACCGGCCCGCCGTAATGAAACCTTGCAACAGGCCCAGCGCTTGCGGCGGGTGGCGGGCGGCGCGACGGCTAACGTCACGGTGGGGTTGGCCCGGCTAGGTGTACCGGCGGCCTTTCTGGGTAAAGTCGGAGCTGACCCCTTTGGCTACTTCTTGCGCGATACTCTGAGCGCCGAAGGGGTAGATATATCACACATGTTGTTTAGCCGCGAGGCTAATAGCGGGCTGGCCTTCGCCTGGGTCGAGGATATAACAACTGGCGAGGCTCGCTACTTGTTTTATCGCCAGCCCAGTGCTGACCGGATGCTGCACCGGGATGAGATGGATCGGGAATGGCTGTCGCAGGCCCGAATCTTGCAATTTGGCTCATTGTTGTTGGCGGCAGAGCCAAGTGCCTCGGCGGTCTGGGCCGCTCTCGAAATTGCTCAGGCCAGCAATGTGCCGGGTGTCTACGACCTAAATTTACGACTTCCGGCCTGGCCTGATGCTGAAACCGCTCGCGTCGGAATGCTCAAGCCATTAGAGGCCAGCACCATCGTAAAACTCAATCGTCACGAACTGGCCTTTTTAACTCAGGAGCGCGATTTAGAAAGCGGGGTGGCGAAAATCTGGCGTGACCATTATCGGCTCTTGGTAGTTACCCTTGACCGGGATGGTTGCTATTACCGGACTGCCGCCGGGTCGGGCTTTATTGCTGGTCTTGCGGTAAAAGTAGTGGATACCGTCGGGTCGGGTGATGCTTTTATGGCAGCTTTATTGTCGCAAGTCCTGACGACGAGCGAGGGGCTGGACGGCTTTGATTTCGATAATCTGGCGGTAGTAGCCAAAGCCTGCCGCTACGCCAATGCCGCCGGAGCATTCACCGCCACTCGCCAGGGGGCAATCCCGGCCCTGCCAACTCATCGCCAAATCAGAAAAGTGCTGAGTGCTGAGGAAATGCAGTCGGGGGTCGGAGGCCAGGAGTTGGGGATTAGAGGAAATTCGAGGACTCAGGACTAGGGTATTTACGATTAGGGAACTCAGCACTGTATTTCTCTGACCACTGATCACTTTTAATAAAAAACCAAAAGGGTGGTATATGGCTGTAAATTGCGAAAAATGCCGGTTTGAATGTGCGGATGACGATGCTTTTTGCCGCAAGTGCGGAGCGTCGCTGGCCCAGGAAGCCCACTATACCGAGCTGCCATCGGAGGCTATCCCACTCGAAGTCGAGGCTGCCACTGTCGAGGTCATTACTCCATCTAGCCCGGTTGCCGAAGTAATACCCGTTTCGGAAAAACGGATGGTGACGCTCTCCAGGAAAGTCGGCTCAAAAGTCACTCAGGCTCTCATGAGCGAACAGGGCAAGAAACTGGCCCAGGGCGCAGCGGCCCTTGCTGTCGCCGTTGGGGTCGAGTTGGTCAATCAGGCCACCCAGCGCCGCAATCGTGGTCTGACCGGGCGGGACACCCGCAAATCTGGCCTACCCGCCGTCAGCGTACCGGACGCTATCATGAAGGTGTTGGAAGAACGCAATTCGATAACCCCCCATGCCGATAACTCTTCTAGTCTCACTGAAGATGTCTACATCCGCGAGCGGGTCTACAACCGCCGCACTCGCAAACGGAATTGATGGGGTTCGGGGTCCGGGGTCGGGGGTCAGAAAATACAAGGCCGAATTTCCTAATCCTGATCTCACCCTCTTTAAGGGTAAATCCTAAGTTCCCGCATTTCCCCCCTACCTCTGACCCCACCATCCCGTTTGACACCCCGCCAGGCTTGCCCTATGATACCCCGCGAGTACCATTGGATTTTGGAGAGGAAAGAGCCGAGTGATTAGTGCAAAGTTGTTGGAAGTAGCTCGGTGTCCGCGCTGTTTGGCGGAAATCGGGGATGACCGGGAGCGGGGTCGTTTGGAAGTCATCGAGGGCGGTTTTGTATGTCGCACCTGCGGTACTGCATACGGAGCATACCGCAATAGCGGGGCGGACGAGCCAGAGGTATCAGAAGGCACTCAATTGCCTCGGCGAGGCTACGTAGACCTGTTGCCCCGTAACGACCTGGGCGAAAATACCCGTTATCTGGAAGAAGAATTTGAACACGCTCTTGACCACGAGCATATTAGTTTGCCTCTCTTGGGCGCGGCGGTCCGCAATGATTTACTTCGCCAGATGTTACGGCCCGGCAAACGCGATTTAGCTCTTGAGGTTGGCTGTGGCGATGGGCGCTTTTGCTACTGGAATCGGCGGCGTTTTGGAACGGTGGTCGGGGTAGATGCTGCCCCGCTGTTCGCCAATGAAGCTCTCGACCAAATTCCGTTGGTGCGCGGCGACGGACGGCGCTTACCTTTTGCTCCTGCTTCTTTTGACAAGATTTTCTCGCTCGATTTATTGGAACATCTGCCCCACGATGGAATTGCCCCGTTTTTCGCCGAACTCCACCGGGTCTTGAAGCCGGGCGGACAGATTTTTATTTTCTCCAATACCCGCGACAAAGGTAAGCTCTGGCCGATTATCAAGACTGAGAAACGGATTGCGGCTTTTTTCACCCGGCACGGTATCTTCGATTTCCGGCGCGACGATTTACGCAAAAGCGACCATATCAAGGCTATCAAAACTTTTGAAGAACTGGAAGGCGTGATAAATCAGGCCGGATTTAGTCTGGAACAAAAACGGTTCTGGAATGGGGTTTTTCAAGGTCTAGTGGATAACATTATCATCAAGGCCGGAGAGTATAGTGTGCGCCAGTTGGTGCGCTGGCAACTGGGCTGGCAGCGCCGCTTGCAAAAGCGCCAGGATGAGCGCGAGAACCAGGATGTCCGCACCCGGCTTTCGTCGGCCCGCACTGGCCTGACCTCGGATTGGGCTGATGGCGGAGGGTTTGACCGGATGCAAGCCGAAATCGAGCGTAGCCATGTGACCCGGCAAGCCGAAAAAGTCGCCGCCGAAGCCGAAGAAATCCACGAGCAGAATGCCGCGATTGACCTCGCCGTCCGCAAACATCTCAAACGGAGTGTGGCCCGTCGCCGCAGTGGGCCGGTAGTCCTGGGCTTACGCGGCCTGACCCTGCTGATGAAGCTGGACATTTGGCTGTTTGGCAAGATGCAGACCGGGCCGTATTTTATCGTCATCCGCAAACTGTGAGCAAGCCTCAGTGAGAATTCTGTACATCGCCGGGGCGGTCATCGCGCCGGGTAGTCACGGCGGCGCAACTCACGTGATGGAAGTGGCGGGCGAATTGAGCAAGCTAGGCCACGAGCTGCACGTGGTCTGCCGCCGGGCCAAAGACCAACCCTCGCGCCTGACCGTCTCGGTCGAGGGGGGACAAGCTATCGAGATGTACCGTCTGCGTCTACCCCAATACGCCCACCTGAGCGCCTATCCCTGGCTTGCGCGGTTGGCCCGTGCCATTAAACCCGACCTGGTAATGGAACGCTATTATAATTTTGCCGGAGCGGGCATGCTCTATGCTCACCGCCATCATCTGCCAGCGGTATTGGAAGTCAATGCTCTGATGGTAGACCCGCCCGGCACTCGCAAAGCCAAACTAGACCGCCTACTTGGTCAGCGCCTGGAATGGTGGGCCATCCGCCAATGTCGCTGGGCCGGGCGCATCGTCACTCCGCTGCATACCACTGTCCCACCCCAAATTGACCGCGCCAAAATCGTCGAACTGACCTGGGGGGCGAATGTCGAGCGATTTAGCCCGGAGCGCATCAGCCCGCCCGAACAGGCCCGCCTCCGCCGTGAACTGGGCTTGCCATCACCGGAAAGCGGGACAAGGGTCGCGGTCTTTGCCGGGAGTTTTCGGCACTGGCATGGGGTCGGGACACTGGTCGAGGCCGCAAAGATACTTATCCCAAATGACGATAGGCTCTATTTTTTATTGTTGGGCGGCGGGCCGGAAGAAGCACCCTTACGCGAAATAGTCAAAGCGGCGGGCCTCGAAAAGCGGATTCTCCTGACCGGCCCGATAAACCACGACCAAATGCCGCTCTATCTGTCGCTGGCAGATTGCGGGGTCGCGCCCTTCGATACCTCAAAACATCTGCCTTTGCGGGCTGCCGGGTTCTTCTGGTCGCCCCTCAAAATCTTCGAGTATATGGCCCTCGGTCTACCGACTGTCACTGCCAACCTGTCGCCCCTCAATCAGATTATCCGGCCCGGTCAGGAGGGCGCACTTTTCCAGGAGGGCGACCCAGCAGACCTGGCCCGCGTCCTGGGCGAAATCCTCGCCCCCGACCCCCAGGCCGCTACCCTTCGCACCGCAATGGGACACTCGGCCCGCCTCCGCGTCACCCAAAACTTTAGCTGGGCGGCCCATTGCCGCTCACTCAATGGACTCATTCAAACAATGTGTTATGATTTTAAGGACGCTTCCGTTACATGAATCTTGCTATAATCAGTGATGTATTTCCGCCCAAGTGTGGCGGGAGCGGGTGGAGCAGTTTTTATCTGGCGCGGGCGATGCAGCAGCACGGTCATACAGTGCGGGTGGTTGTGCCACGCGAGAGCGATGAGTTTGGGCAGGCCGAGCGCGAGTACGAGGGCTTGCCAGTCACGGAATTTTTGTACAAGGCCGCCAAAATCCCTTTTGTGCGGAATTACAGCCGCAATGAGCAGCTTTATCCTCGCTTTGCCGTTTTTCTCGAAGAGTTTTTTACAAAGCACCAAATCTCGGTAGCACATGGGCAGCACTATCTAACTATTCCGCCAACCGTGATGGCAGGGGAGCGCACCGGAGTGGCGACGGTGGCGACAGTGCGCGATTACTGGTCGGTCTGCTATTGGACGACCCACCTGAGCGGCGATAAAGTTTGCCCCGGCTGTAGCCCGGTCAATCGGCTAAAATGTCTGTATCACAACCAGGGGTCGGCAGGAATTATCGCTGCGCCGGCCTCGCTCTATATGGCCTCGAATTTGCGGCTCAAGCAGCATTGGCTGGCGCGGGCGGATCGGGTTCTGGCGGTTAGCAATTATATTGCCACCAAGCTAAAACCCTTTGTAGACCACCAAAAGCTGCAAGTCGTCCCAAATTTCGTGGATGTCGAGCAGTTGGAACGTATCGCGGCCCAACCGCCGACTACCCTAGAGGCGACCCAACCCTATTTGCTGTATGCCGGTAAACTGGAAGCCAACAAGGGGGCGCGACTTCTCTTGGAAGTATTGCGGCAAGTGCGACCCAGCTTGCCGACCCTGGTAGTGGGTGAAGGGACACTGCGGGATGAGATGGAGCGGGCTGCCGCCGAGGAAAAACTTAATTTCAAGCTGATAGGTTGGGTCGCAAATGAGGAAGTCTTGCGGCTGATGAGCCGAGCCGAGGCGCTACTTTTCCCGTCGCTGTGGCCCGAACCCTTGAGCCGGGTGCTACTGGAAGCGCAGGGAGTTGGGGCGCTGGTAGTGGCGATGAATACCGGTGGCACTTCCGATATTATCGAGGATGGCGATAACGGTCTGCTGGCCCAGGATGTCGTCGGGATGAGCGCCAGCCTTGCAGCAATTCTGTCCCCTGAAAAGGCCGAAATGCGCCAAAAGCTCAAAGCCGCCGCCCGCCAGACCGCCCAGACCCAGTTTAGCCAGGAAATAGTCACTAAACAGGTCGAACAAATTTATCAAGAAGTGGCCTCAAAAACCGTCCAAAAACCCGTCAACGATTGATAACCTACCGCAAATCCAATGTAGGGGCGGCCCGGCGTGATCGCCCTTGAACGCTAAGTACTCGCTCCAAGTCCAAATAATTCTTCGACCTTAGATTTTAGATTTTAGATTTACGACCTCACTTAACGCCCCTGGCGAGCGGTGGCGACTTTGAGGCTTTGCTGAACAGCCGCCATCGCCTTTTTATTATTCAGGCCTTTGAAGAGAGTCAAACCTTCTTCAAACAAAGCGATAGCCTGAGTGTAATCGTCCTGTTCAAGAGCCACATTTCCCAGGTTTTGCAGGGCAATCGCGATTTCGGATTTATCGCCCAACTCGCGGCGCACCGCCAGGGTTTCGGTATAGAGCGCAGTAGCCCCTTCGTAGTCCTCATGCTCAAGCGCCATATTACCCAGATTTTGCAGGGTCGCGGCCATGCCCGATTTATCGTCCAGTTCCCGGCGGAGGGCTAGACTCTGGTTTAGCCAGTCGGTAGCCTGCTCATAATCACCCTGCACCCAGGCCAGATTGCCAGCTCCGGTCAGAACTCTGGCCCGCTCGGTTGCCAACTCCGGGTCGGCTACTTTAGTCAAGGCAGTTTCCAGCCAGCGCCGCCCCTCGCTCAGATAGCTGTTCTTGACCCAGAAACGCCACAACGCCCCGACTAGTTGCAAGGCGATTGAAGGCGATAAGGGATGCGAACCGGAAGTGATGGCCCAATTCAGAGCCGCTCGGAAATTATCGTGTTCCAGTTCCAGTCGCTTCAATGCCGCCAGTTCTTGCGGCCCGGTCAACTCTTTTTGGTTAGTCTGAGCGAAGCTTAAAAAGTATTGGGCGTGCCGAAGATTGGTAGCCTCGGCCTCGCCAAACTCAGTCAGCTTGTCCAAAGCATATTCCCGAATGGTTTCCAGCATAAAAAAGCGCGGCTCGCCATCCAGCCCGGTGGAATCTTCCTGCCGCAACAGGCTTTTATCCAGCAGCGACCCCAACCCGTCCAGCACATCTATTTCCAGGTCATCGAAAGTGCAGACTGTTTCCGCCGCATCCAAAGACCACCCGCCGTTAAAAACTCCCAGCCGGGCGAAAAACTTGCGCTCGGCCTCTTCCAATAAATCATAGCTCCAGTCAATCGCGCCGCGCAGGGTTTGTTGACGCGAAGTCAGGTCGCGTGCGCCGCCGGTCAACAATTTCAGCCGATTGCTCAGGCGGGAAAGCATCGCCTGGGGTGGTAATAGTTTGACGCGAGCCGAGGCCAACTCGATTGCCAGGGGCAGCCCATCCAGCCGCACACAGATTTCGGCGACGGCGGCGGCATTTTCGGGGGTCAGCGAAAAATCGGCTTTGACCGCTTGCGCCCGTTGAACGAACAGGGCCACCGCCGGGAAATGGGCCAAATCTGCCACCGAAGGCAACCGCTTGAGGGCGGGCAAACCCAACGGAGGGACGGCATACTCCCGCTCGCCGTAGAGCCGCAGCGGGATGCGGCTACTCACCAGCCCCTTGAGTTTGGGGGCAACCTTGAGTAAATCGGCGATTAGCGACGCGCCGCCGACCACCTGCTCGAAGTTGTCCAGTACTAGCAGCAATTGTTTATCTGTCAAGTAGGCTTTTAACCGCTCGACCAGTGGTAGTTCGCTCTCTTTGACCCCCAAAGTTTGGGCAATCGTGGGCAGCAACAGGGCCGGGTCATTGACCGGCTCAAGCGGGACAGAGAACGCGCCATCCGGGTAGGTATCCAGCAAATCCGCCGCGACCTGCAAGCTCAGGCGGGTTTTGCCCGTTCCGCCAGGGCCAAGCAGCGTCACCAGCCGGATTTCAGCCTGGCTCAACAGGGCGCAAACCTCGCCCACCTCGCGGTCACGGCCTACCAGGGCGGTTGGCTGGGGCGGCAAGTTGGTAGTCCGGTTATTCAGGGTCTTGAGCGGGTCGAATTGCTCGGCTAGGTCGGGAGTATCTATCTGAAAGATATGCTCCGGTTGGGTCAGGTCTTTGAGGCGATGCAGCCCCAGGTCGCGCAACTCAAAGCCGCCGCCCTGCGACGAGTCGCGGATAATTTGCTGGGTTGCCGCCGAAACCAGCACCTGATTGCCATGCCCCGCCGAAAGCAGCCGGGCCACCCGGTTGAGGGTCGGGCCAAAGTAATCGCCGTCGCGCTCCTCAGCCGTCCCGGTATGCAGCGCCATTCGCACCTTGAGCAACCCGGTTTCGCCCCAGGTTTCCGCCGCCAGCCGCCTTAACCCGTTCAGGGCGGCAGTCACCGCCGCCATCGGCGCGGAAAAAGCGGCACAAAAGGCATCGCCCACCGTCTTGAAGACATACCCGCCCTCGGCCTCGATTGCTTGTCGCAGCAAAGTGTCGTGTCGTTCCAGAGCCGGACGCATGGCATCGGGGAACTGCTCCCATAGCCGGGTACTGCCCTCGATGTCGGTAAAAAGAAAGGTCAAAGTGCCACTCGGCGGGATAATTGTCGCCATTCGTCCGCCCTGACTGGAAATGGGCGAGAGCGGTTTGGTAGTGCCAGTAAGATGACCTTCCATCGGTAGAGCCACCGTATCCGAAGCCGTCTGATTTTTATAAACGTTCAGGGCTTGCTCGTAAGCGCGATAAAAATCGGTCACACTGGGACAGCGGTCATCAGGATGTTTCGCCAGCGCCTTCAAGACGACGGCGCTGACTTCTTGAGGAATATTGCGGTTGTAATATTGCATCGGGGGTGGCGGTTCGGTGGCGTGTTGCAATATCAGGGAAGCCGCAATTCCCGTAAACGGCGGATGTCCGGTCAAAAGTTCATAGATAATCGCCCCTAGCGAATACTGGTCGCTACGTGGCTCGGCCTGCCCCAAAGCTTGTTCCGGCGACATATAGGCCGGAGTTCCCAGAGCGTAGCCCAGCGAGGTTAAATCCGGCCCGTTTTCGAGGTCTTTGGTAAGTCCGAAATCGCTCAATTTCACGATTGGGCCATCCTCGGTATCTCGGTCTACCAGAATATTAGCCGGTTTCAGGTCGCGGTGAACCAGCCCCAAACGGTGAGCTACTTCCAACCCGGAGGTGAGTTGTTCCAGGACAAAGCGGGTCTGCTCCAAAGTGAACCGCTCATGATGCCGCAACAGTTCCTTGAGGCTCGCCCCATACGAGCTACCCTTGACGTATTCCATGACGATAAAGGGCATAGTTTCGTGCAAGCCCAAATCATAGACCCGCACAATGTTGGGGTGGCGGTCCAGCCGCAAAGTATTGCGGGCTTCGCCCTGGATAAACCGCTCTCGAATAGTCGCGTCGGAAGTCAATATGCCTAGCATAACCTTGATAGCGCGTGGCTCGTTCAGCAGCACATGGTGGGCTAACCAGACCTCGCCCATGCCCCCGCGCCCCAAAGATTTTTCCAGCCGATACGTTCCCCCGAAATAAACCCCTGCTTCTAACATATCTCTGAGTCCCTTTGCTTGGCCTTGTTTGGCTGCTTCTTAATTAGAACTTTCGCTTATAAATCGCCTTAATTCAGGAAAAGTTATATTTGAAAAATTTACTGCATAAATTTTTCAAATATAGCTAAACTCGTTTTTGGGGTGTAGCCTTATTATTCTCAAATCAGAAAATCGGCCCAAGCGAAAATAATAGAGATAGAATTTTAATATTTCGCGTCCAACGCCACCCGAATATAAAGCTGGATTGCGTTGCGCCCTATCACCGAGGAGGCCGCCAGTTTTGCCGGATACTGGGTCGCCACCTGGAGAAAACCCAGCACTGGACTGGGGTCGTTGCCGTCGGGCCGGGCCAGTTCTTGCTGATATAAATGCTGGGGTTCGGTCTGACGTAAATCTTGGACCAGCCGGGTGTAAATCGTCTTGGTGGCATAATCCACCGGGAATTCCAGCCGAATGCCAGTAATTTGCCCCAGGCTGGAAATCGTTACCACTACCTCGCCCGTGCGCTCCTGATAATGAAATACCGCTCCCAAAACCTGTTTTAAGATACTGGAAAGATTCTGGGAAAACTGCTTGGGGTCAGGATGCTTGGTACTGGCAAAAGCCGCCAGATAATCGGCTACCTGTAGGCAGTGAGGCCAGTGGCTGGCAAAACCCTGGGCCGAAACCCGGATGCTTATCAAAAACTCTTGTTCGGACGTGCCAGTACGGATGATGGTCATGGGCCAGCCACTCCTTTTGGAATATTTATTAGTTCAAATTATCCAAATTGTCCAAATTGTCCAAATTGTCCAAATTATATAATCATCTATTCATAACAAAAATGTTGCGGTTGCGTTCCCCTACTAATTCGTAGCGAAAATCGTCTACGCTGTGAATCGTTAAAAAGACTCCCAACCCGCCAATATTGCGTTCTTCCAGGGGCAAGCTTAAATCGGGGGGCGGGGCTAAACGGGGGTCGTAAGGAAGGCCGCTATCCTCAATCGTGATTGTAAGACATTTCGGGTCGAGAGTAGCCTGGATTTCAAGCCGACCCTGCCGTCCGGCCTCGTCGTAGCCATGCGTAATAATATTAGTAGCGATTTCGTCTACTGCCAGCCGCAATTTATAGGCGGCCTGTTTTTCCAGGCCAGCCATACGGGTGGCTTCCATCACATACTGTCCGATGGGCTGGAGCGATTCCAGGTTGCCGTCAACGATTAAAGCTTGCATGTGAACTCAAGTCGGGTCTGATTAAAATAGTACCGGAACGATTACTTCAGGGCCGCAATGCCCTCATTAAGGGTTTCACAGGAGGTGAAGAAGTCTATGAAGCCGGTAATCGCCATCGTATCTTTGATGGCTTCAGAAAGGCCGACCAATATCACCCGCCCACTGGCGGGGACTTGGCGCCGCACCGAAAGTAGCATCCGTAGCCCGGCACTGGACATATATTCGACCTGCCCCATGTCCAGAATAAGTTTACAATCTTCCGTCGCCAACGGGAGAACCTGCTCCTGAATACCGGGTGCAGTTTTGCCGTCTATATCCCCATTTAGCACTGCTATAGTGATGCCGTCGCGTTTGCTAATATCGAGTCCCATCTGGCTTGTTACCCCCTGTGTCATAGTATATTATAGTTGTAGTAAGCGGTGCCAGGTTACAAAAATAATGCTCATGTGAGCAAACTGGAAACCGATGTTGCCTAGCTTTCTGATAACTTTACCTGTAAACTATAGCAGACCTTTTGGGAAATTACCAGTGGGCAGGCTCATTAAAATCAGGCTCAAACTGTAATCTTGCTTGTAATGTTTTGGTGCTAAGATAGGCATGTTAAATTACCATATAAACGACTGATGACATAGCTCAAATGGTAATGCTGGGAACACATCAACTTTCTGTAAAATCGCGGTTTGGTTGGATAACTTGCCGGTGATGGCTTCATAAAGAGTATTCAGGTATTGACCGAGGCTATCCTTACTGAAATGCAACCCCGGATATGAGTAAGTGGTGTATTTTAACTTTACATTTACACATAAGACTTGAATGACAGGATGAAAGTTTAACATGGGTCGGAAATCAACCTTTTTCAACCGGCTTGCCAGTTCGATGGCGATTGTAGTCGTTCTGGCCCTTTCGCTAGGCTTATTAACCTATGTCGGGTTTGGCGAAGCTCGCCGGACTTACCCGAAGTTTGAAATCGAAAAGCTGGCGGCGCAGGGAGAAGTGGTCAAAAAGACAGTGGACACTTTTTTGCTGGCAAACCTGCCGCTGGAACAGTTTCCTGGTTTTTCGACCCTCAGTGACCCTATTCTGGACTCGGATAAATCTATTGCGGCGGTCTATCTGACTGGCGTACGCGGGCAGACGATTTTCTCCAACTTCCCGGATGATGTTGCCATCCGTAGTCTGGATACCGTTAAGTTCAAGCCCAGCAGTCTACAAGAAAACGACGATACCTATCGGGTAAGCGAAAGTGCCAGTTATTATCGGGTGACGCTGGCCCTGCGAAGCAAGCTGGAACAGGTCGGCGATTTGCATTTATTAGTCCCACGGGCGGTCATCAATCAGAAAATTAATGATTTTTTTATCTGGGTGGTGCTAGTAGCAACTGGTTTGCTGGTGGCCTATGCCATTTTCGTTTTTGTCGGGACGCGCCGCTGGGGAACAAGTGGCGAGGGGACGCGCTGGCTTTCGATTTCGTATGGCATTACCTTTTTCCTGATGGCGGTAGTGGTAGTAACCACCCTGGTTTTGCTGTATAGCGACGGGATTGAGGGCAAAACCAAAGCCCTGGGTAATTCTTTGGCCCAACGCTTGAATTCGCCGCTGGAATTGGGTCTGCAAATAAACGATTTTGATCATCTCGACCAGACTTTCAAGGACTACCAAAAGCTCAATCCTGACTTGAGTTCGGTCATTTTGATTGTAGATAACAAGGTAGCGATTGATACCAATCTTACCCGAATTGGCTCGACCTGGACTAGCGATAATAGTCAGATTGAATATCGAGCGCAACTGCTCGGCACAACCGGGGTACCGGCAGGGGCAGTGGTGGTGGTAGGTATTCCCAAGAGCGTGGTAGTCGAGAAGCTCTGGCGCAGTGTCAAGAATTTTATCGTTCTGTTTATTGCTTCGATATTGCTTTCGACCCTGTTCTTTAATCTGATTCGGGCATTCAGCCGTTACCGAGGCAGTGAGCGCGGTTTGGAAAATCAACGCGCTTTTCAGTTGAGTTTGGTTGGGCCACTCTATTTTATGGCAATTTTCGCCGACTCGCTGACTAACTCTTTCCTACCCCAGCATTTTCAGGAACTGGCCCAAAAATCGGGGGCGGATACTGGTCTCGTCCCGACCCTATTCACGGTCTACTTTATTTGCTACGCTTTGGCTCTCATTCCGGCGGGGCGTTTCGCGGAAGGTTCAATCAAACCGCTTTTCCTGATTGGCACTCTCTTGCTGGTGAGCCAATTGTTAATCCTGACCTTTTTCGATAACTTTTACGTTATGTATCTGGTAGAGGCCATGGCCGGGTTTGGGACTGGCATTATCTTTATCGGGGTGCAGGCCTATATTTTGCAGGTGGCCGCCAGTACCCAGCGCACTCGTGCCGCCGCGATTATCGTCTTTGGCTATAACGGCGGGGTGATTTCGGCGATGGCAATCGGGGCGCTGCTGGCGGCAGATCCGGCTTTGGGGCGGCAGGGGGTTTTTCTTATTGGTGGGGTTATCGCTTTCCTGGTTTTCGTGTATGCCTTCTTCCTGATGCCCAAGAAACTCGGCTTTACCAGTCCGGTAGTTCCGACCAACGTTTCAGCCGAAGCCGAGTCCGCCTTGCAATCGTCGGTGGTAGTCCGAACCGGCTTCCGACAGGGTTTTGTCCGAGCTATGAAAGACCTGCGCTTTGTCAAGGCTATCGTCCTGATTGCTATCCCAACCAAAATTGTCCTGACTGGCCTGATAATTGCGTCGTTACCGCTAATGCTTTCGCGCCAGAATTACCAGACCGAGGACATCAGCCAAATAATCATGTTTTATTCGGCGGGGGTGCTGATTTCCAGTCGGTTTATGTCGCGCCTGGCTGACCGTACCGGCAAAACTACCGGGCTGCTATTTTGGGGAACAATTGGGAGCGGAGTAGGCCTGATTCTTATTGGGATTATCGGTTGGAGTGGCTTTAGCTTGCCGATTCTCTCGACCCTCACCTTGATTGCAGGTTTGGCAGCGTTGGGAGTAGCGCACGGCTGTATCAGCGCCCCGCTGCTCACCTTTGTTTCGGATACCCCCACCGCCCAGCGTCTCGGCAAGACTTCGGCTACCTCGCTATATCGTCTGCTGGAACGCGCCGGAAATATCGCCGGGCCACTGGTGGTCGGACAACTTCTTATCCTGAATGGCTACAGTTCTTCGGCTATCGGGTGGCTAGGTATCGTTTTATTATTTTTCGGGGTACTCTTCGTGATTGGGACGCGGCGTACCGCCAAATCGCCCAAAAGTCTGGGAATGTCCACTCCTCAAAGCTAAAAACGAGTAAAGAAGAGAAAGAAGATGCTGAAACTCAAGAATTTCCGGCGAGCAAGTTTAAGTCTGGTAGTCCTCTTACTAGCCCTGGGATTGGTGGCCTGTGGCGCGGACACCGACCCGGAGCAGACTACGCCTGCGGCGGCATCCGGGGCGAGTATCGTCCAGGTGCCGACGGATGCCGAACCTGCCGTCTTGCCCAGTAACGGCGTTACCAAGCTGGATTGGTTTGAGTTCAAAGAAGCGGCCCAGGCCAACTGGATATTAACCCCCGACCCTAACGACAAGCTGCGGGCCACGATTTATGCTAAAGACCGCAATCGCTTTGAAGGCCAGGAAAAACGGGTGATGGTGATTTTCACCAAAGCCGGGGTCGCTTTTAACGACTCAATGACAACTTTGCTTTCGGTTTTTATGGAACGCAAGGTGCGCGGGGTCTTTACGCTGGTCAATATCAAATATAATCCGACTGATGCCGCCCCCGATACCAGTTTGGGCAAAAAAGCGCTTGAATATGCTATCGAGAAAAAATATGACCTGGTTCTGCCGATGGGATCGGATGCGGCGATTTTCGCGCACGAAAATTTCCGGGGTGGGCCAATCCCGACCGTGATGGTATTGTCCAAAGACCCGGTACTTTTGAAGCACATTGCATCTTACGATAGCAAGAGCGGGACTAATATCGCTTATACCTCGGTCAATGTGCCGATTGAAGTCCTGATGCTGTATCTCTTGCAACTCCGGCCTGAACTCAAGAATATTGCTATTCTATACGAGAAAACCAATAAAGGAGCGATAGAAACCCAGGTCGAACCGATGCGCGAACCGGCTAAAGTCCGCAACATTAATATTCTGGATGTGGCGGTAGAAGACCCCAAAAAAGCCCAGGAGGAATTAGCCCTTAAAGTGCCGGAAGCCGTCGCCAAATTGCAGCGCACCGACCCGACCTGGGCTAACAGTATCTTTTTGGTGACAGGCAGCGACACCGTTAAGCGGTCAATGAATACGATTAATCAGGGCGCAGGCCGGGTGCCGGTAGTGACGGTAGCCCCGGAGTGGGTCGAGGAGGGCGATGACAGTCCGCTTTTGGGTATTGGGGTCAGCTTTGAAACCGCGACCCGCCTGGCGGCAGTCTACGGGGTAGATATTTTGCAAGGCAAGGTCAAGCCAGGTGAGTTAAAAGTTGGGCTGGTTTCGCCGCCCGACATTGCCATCAATTTCAAGAAGGCCCGCCAAATTGGACTAAAAATCCCCTTTAATTTCTTTGAGAGTGCGACCTTTGTCTACGATACCGATGGCAAAGCCGTCCGCAAAGCCGGGCAGAATGTTAAATAGGGGAAATCTAAAATCTAAAATCTAAGATCAGAGCTTAGGGGTCAGTAAGAAAGTTTTGAGTTAAAATACAATTAGTAGCGGGATTTTCTCAGCCTCGACCCTTATTTCCTGACCTTTGACTTTAGATTTTAGATTTTAGATTTTAGATTGAGGTACTAATGCAGCTTGAAACCAAATGGTTGCCGGACGCTAAAGCGGTAGATTTTTTTCAGGAGAATGGTTATTTTGTAACTCCACCGATTATCCCGGAAGAGCGGTTGGTGCGCTTGCGCGACCACATGGAGCGCATCTTTCGGAGCGAGTTCGAGACTGGCAAAGCGCCTTTGCGCTATTGGCAACCGGGCGATAATGGGCGGGGCATTCGGCAGGCCGATAATGCTTTTTGGGCCGACCTGACGATACGGGGACTGGCGACTGACCCATTGCTAGGCGAAATTGCCGCCAAGCTGATGCACGCCGACTCGATTCGGCTCTGGCACGACAAGCTTTTCTATAAACCGGCGCGTGGCCCGGTCATCGAGGGCAATAACGTCGGCTGGCATCAAGATTATTATTACTGGACTTGCTCGGATAAGCCGAGTTTGTTGACCGCCTGGGTCGCCTTTGACGATGTGAGTATCGAGAAGGGTTGTGTCCAGGTCGTACCGCGCAGCCACCGTTGGGGGCTATACGACGAGGCCAGCGACTTTTTTGGGCAGGATTTGGATGGCCTGAGCCGTCAGTGGCAACCTCCGGCGGGCGAAAAATTCGAGCCGGTGAAACTGGTCATGAAAGCCGGGCAGGTCAGCTTTCATCATTGCCTGACGATTCACGGGAGCGGCCCGAACCTGACCGACCAGCCTCGCCGGGCGATGTCCATTCACCTGATGACCGGCGATACCCGCTATAAGCCCGGTACATCCGCCGATAAGCATATGATGATAAAATTGATGCACCCGACTCCCGGCGAACCTTTTAGCGGCGAACATGTCCCTCTGGTCTGGTCGGCGAAATAAATCTAATTAACCAAATGAAATTAGCTGATTTTGAGATAATTGAACCAAACGTCGGAGTAGGAAAGCCAGTTCCAGACGGCTGGCAGTCGGTCACGGATTTGCCGATGTTAATCCTGGTAGGGCTGACTAGTGTCGGCAAAAGTGCTACCCTGGAAGCTTTGAGCGCGGCGGGAGTAAGTTTTGACCTATTGCCCGACCGCCGGATTATAACTGACCACCTGGTAATTGAGCCGCTTCTGGTCGAGCAGGGCCGCGTTGCCGCCAAGTTGACCCGACTGGAACGTTACCCCTACATGCTGGCCTACCGGGAGCGTTTTCCGGGCGGGATGGGTTACGCTGTTACTCAATTGCTGGTCGCCCCCGATTTTGGGAAATTGCTAGTTTTTAATGGGTTGCGCGGCGAAAACGAGGTGCGCTACGCCCTCGAAGCCCTGCCAAAAGCCAATTTCGTGGTTTTGGAAGCGCCCGACGTGGTGCGGGTCGCCCGCCAATTGCAGCGCAACGACCCCCATGACCGCAATCAAAGCGGCGGCAACGGTGAGCAAAATCTGGTTGGGCAACCTCAAACTATCGCCGATTTTGCCGGACTAGGCGTGGCAGAGGCCAGAAATTACCTGACTTTTCAGGAAGAACAAACCCTGTTAGAACTGGTGCGAGGTGGCGAAGTCACCGCCGCCGATTTGAGGGATAAACTTCAAATTTTGGTGAATGACCACCATAGCTATAACTCGCAAGCGACCAAAGATGCCCTCCTTGCGCTTGCCCCTCAACGTACCCTCGTTGTAGATACGTCCTTACAGTCCCCTGAGCGGGTAGCTCAGGCCATTATCGCTGCTTTCAAGCTGGCAACCGAAAGGGAAACCAAATAGGGTCGGTAGACCGAAAGGATTTTGGGTTTATTATGCAAGACATTATCCGCAAAACTTTACAGGCTGGACATCTGGTAACTTGGGAAGAAGTTGCCCGTGATGGAGCGCAGGCTAAAACCTTGATGACTGGCCCACAACGGGTGGCCCTGGCCCGCGCTCATGGAGCAATGTACGGCGCTCACGGCCCGAACCACGTCATTTTTGCCGCTGGTTTCCCTTCTATTTGCAAAGAGGAATTTGAGGCGATGCGGCAAGTCGTGACTGAGGTGGATAATTGCAGTCTGGCCTCGCACGGGCGGGCCACTCGCGGGGATATAGATTTGGCAATCCGGGCCATGCAAGGGGCGCGATACGGGCGGGTAACTTTCTTCTTTCCGGTTTCGGCCCGCATGAGTCAGGTTTTGCTGCACCAGACCCCCAAAGAGGTTTTTAATCACGGACTGGCCCTGGCCCGCTATGCTTTGGATAAAGCGGCTGCCTACGACCTGGAAATTGATATAACCCTGGCGGATGCATCGCGGGCCGAGGTCGGTTTTGTGGCTGAAGCCGCCAGCACTCTCGCCGAAGAAGGTATCGGGGTGATTAAAATCTGCGACTCGGTGGGCGAGTTTTATCCCCATCAGAGCCATAATTTTTATACCAGCCTAATGCAACAGGTCTCGCCCAAAGCGGTTTTGGGAATTCATCAGCACAACGATTATGGCTTTGCGGCGGTCAATAACCTCGAAGCTATCCGGGCCGGTATCCGGCTGGTTGCAACCTCATGGCTGGGCCTCGCCGAGCGCAATGGGCTGGCCTCAACCGAGCAGATGGTCTTCACGATGGCTCATCAGCCGGAGCGCCTGACCGAGCGGTTGGGCTTTGAAAGCAATTTCTGGCTGACCCGGCCTGACCTCACCCAACTCCCGATTATTGCCCGCATGGTCAGTCAGTTTACCGGCGTACCGCTCAAAGTCACTGACCCAGTGGTCGGGACGGGGGTCAATACTATTTCTACCGGCACGCCCTTTGTTGCCCCTGAAATTTTCCAGCCCTATGATGCCGAAAAAGTTTTGGGAATTGCCCCTCAAATCGTGCTGACCCATCTGGCGAGCGCCCGTGTGATTTCGGCCCTCCTGGATGAACTAGGTCTGAGCCTGTCCGAGGAGCAAATCAAAGTCGCGGTCAACTGGGTCAAGACCGAAGCCTATCGGCGAGGTGAAGCGGTTATTCCTCGTAGCGAATTTCTGACTTTTCTGGCGGGTTTGACCGCGATTCCCAGCCGGGAAGGAGTTCCGACTATCGCATCTTAGGGCCGGGCGTGGTATGATAACGGTACACTGGTACAAAAATTAAGCGATAGATTAAATTATAGAAAGGACTTCGCGCCCCTGCCGAACCAGCCTGCCCTGGCTGTTTATTCATCTTACGTGCAATGGGGCAGAAAGTAAATTTATTATGCGATTGGAAAAAGGGAAGCAAATTGTTCAGGTTGGGTTGTTCTGGCGGATTTTGGTAGCTACTTTGATTGCCGGTTTAGTACCCTTGATTTTATTATCGTATAATGCATTAAGAACTTCGGATATTGCCAATGAAAAAGCCACCGCTACCGCCACCGAAGAGCTGGACCAAAAATCGCTGGAAGCCCTTCAACTTCAGGCGCTCCAGACCGCCGACTCGGTCTCCGAACTGCTGGAAACGGTTTACCAAAATACCATTACCATGCCACTTATCCCGCGTACCCTAGAGGCCTATCTATATTTCTCGCAGGCTCGCAAGGATACGATTATCTCGCCCGATGGTTCAGCCGCAGGCCGCAAAATAACTATTCCCCGCTTTCGAGAAGTTACCTATATTGACCGCAACGGACAGGAAAAAATCCGGGTGGTGGACGGTAAGCTAGTCCCAGAAAATCAATTACGAAATGTCAGTAATCCCGCCAATACGACCTACAAAACTGAAACCTACTTTGCCGATACTAAAGCCCTGCCCAAAGGCGAAGCCTATGTTTCGCGGGTGACGGCCTGGCATGGTAATACCGTCAAAGCCCAGCCCTCTAATCCCACCAATAATAATATTTGTAACAACGATCCCAAAGTCTGTGGCTCAGGCTATGCGGTCTACGAGGCCGTAATTCGGTTTGCTTCGCCGGTTTTCGATGCTCAGGGCCAGTTTGATGGCGTTGTTATGCTTTCGCTTGACCATCGCCTGGTTATGGAAAATGTAGTGCATATTATTCCCAGTTCGGAGCTAACCTCAGTTCCCTGGCCGGATTATAATAGCGGAAATTATGCTTATATCTGGGATGATGAAGGCTTTTTGATTGCTCATCCCTTGCTCAATACCCTGCGGGGCCTGGACAGCAACGGCAACCGGGTTCCGACCTGGCCTAATCCCAATATTTCGGATGCCGACAAAGACCGCCTGCTCTTTAATATGCAAATTGCTGCCTCGCCCGTTCCCGATATGTACCGGGATGTTCTGGAAGGCAAAACCGATATTCGCTATAACAAGAACCGGAGTGGCACTGAAAAAGCCAATGTCTATGCCCCGATTAATTTTTCGCACGGGGTATATGCCAAAACTGGCATCTTTGGCGGGCTGGTGATTGGGGCTAACAAAGATAAGTTCCACGAAGCGGCGACTCAGCTAGGGGCTTCGCTCGATGCCGACCAGGTGCGATTTCGCAACAATATTTTTATTATTGCGGCGGCGGGGATCGTTTTGCTGGCGGCGATTGCCGCGCTGGTATCGCGCAGTATTATTTTGCCGGTCACTAAGCTGACCAGGGCTGCCCGGCAGGTCGAAGATGGCAAAGGTGATATTGACAGCCTGGATGAAGTCACCCGCCGCTATGTCAAGGACGAGGTTTCGGCCCTGGCAGTGGTGTTCAAGCAAATGGCGGGGACGGTGCAGCAGCGCGAGGGCGAGCTAAAGACCTCCCGCGATTTGCTGGAAGAATATAATACCAAGCTGGAAGATTTGGTCTATAAAAGGACGGTTCAACTAGAGGGGGCCAACAAAGAGATTACCGACCTCAATGACCGGCTCAAGGCCGATAACGTGCGCCTCAAAGCCGAAGTGGAAGTCACCCGTCAGCTCCAACAGATGATTTTACCCAAAGACCAGGAGCTAAAAGAGATTATCGGGCTGGAAATTAGCGGCTTTATGCTTCCGGCGGAAGAAGTCGGTGGCGATTATTATGATGTCCTGAGCGAGGATGGGCGGGTGAAAATCGGGATTGGGGACGTGACCGGGCATGGTCTGGAAAGCGGAGTGCTGATGCTGATGGTTCAGACTGCCGTCCGCACTTTGCTGGTGGCTGATGAGCGCGATACTACCCGTTATCTGGGGGTCTTAAACCGAACCATCTACGCAAATGTCCAGCGCATGCAGTCCGACAAAAACCTGACCCTGGCCTTGCTGGATTACAATAATAGTCATATTCGCTTGAGCGGGCAGCACGAGGAAACCATTATCGTCCGCAATGATGGTAGCCTGGAATTGATTGACACCATGAACCTGGGTTTCCCGATTGGCCTGGAAGCCGATATTACCCCTTTTATTGCCCAGATAGAACTAAAATTGGAAACTGGGGATGTCGTGGTGCTTTATACTGATGGGATTCCCGAAGCCGAAAATATCCAGGGCGAACAGTACGGCCTTGAGCGACTGTGCGAGGTGGTGCAGGCCAACCATCATAAATCGGCCCTTGACCTCAAGATGACGATTATTGATGATTTAATCGGCTTTATTGGTAAGCAAAAAGTCTATGATGATATTACTTTGTTGGTGCTAAAGCAGAAAGAAGAAATCTATGCGGACCACTAACAGTCGCGTGACCCAGATATTCGGCGACTATCTTACCACCCTGCCCCAGTGTCAGGAGGAGTTGAGTATTGTGGTTGCCCCTACTGCTTTCCCGATTGAATGGAGTCTGGCAGGGGTCACGGCGAACTTTCTGGCGAGCTATTTTGACCCCTTCTTTCCCCCCTCGAATGAAGCCGAGCCGTTAATGACCACCCGTGAGGAAGCCTGGGACGCAATCAGTTATGTCTGCAATGAGTTAATGGAAAACTCTATGAAGTTTCATCACGATAAGCGGATTGATATGGTGGTAAATATCAAGATGTACCACAATTTGCTGATTATTATGAGCAGCAATAGTGTTGACCCGGCAACCCTGGTGAAGTTTTATGCCTTTATTGCCGACCTGACGGCGGGCGACCCGATGGAGTTGTATATCCGCCACCTGGAAGAAGGGCTGGAAAGTCTGGAGAAAACTACTTCCGGGATTGGCTTTTTGACCATTCTGGCGAATTATGCCGCCAAAATAGGCTGGAAGTTCGATATTATGGAAGAAAACCCCAAAATCGTAAACGTTACTACGATGGTGCAACTACCTATCTGCAAAGAAGCCGGGGGCAGCAAGGTCAATGAAATTTAACAGGAATGTATTTATAAAGGAGGTCAGGTGTGACCGAAATCGAGACCGCCGATTATAAAGTCTGGTACGAAGCCGCCACTCATACCATCAAATGCAAAGGTTCGTTTCGGCTGAATGGGGTCGAAGAATACGCCCCAATCGTGCAGCTTTTTAATGGGGTCGCCGACCAAAAACCGCCCGAAATTACGATTGACCTGCGCGATTTGCAGTTCTTGAATAGTTCCGGGATTAATATTGTTTCCAAGTTTGTGATTTCAGTGCGCCAACGCGGTCAGATTGCTTTGATTGTGCTGGGGTCTAAAAAAATCCCCTGGCAGACCAAATCTTTGCAGAATTTACAAAAGTTGATGCCCAGCTTGAAATTAGTTCTGGATGAGTAAATTATGAATGAAACTATCTTGCAAGAAGAAATGACCCCCCAGCAATTGTTGGATGAACTAAAAAATTTGCGGTTGCGGGTCGAGGAACTGGAGCTGGAAAAAAGCGACCTGGAAATTTTGCTGGATACGACTACCGACCACGCCACCGAAATCGAAAATGAGCTTCAGGAAAAGAATGAGGAAGTACAGGCCTATTCCCAGGCCCTTCGCAAGGAATTACAAGTAGGTCGCCAGATTCAGGCCGATTTTTTGCCGGAGAACCTGCCGCAATTGGCGGGCTGGGAGTTGGCGGCTCGGTTTCAACCGGCCCGCGATGTCGCCGGGGATTTTTATGATGCCTTTGAATTGCCGGGCCACCAAATCGGGCTGGTTATCGCCGATGTATGTGACAAAGGAGTCGGGGCGGCTCTTTTCATGTCGCTGACCCGGAGTTTGATTCGGGTTCTGGCGTATCAGGCTTACAATCGGTCGCAAAATCTTGGGCCAAACGCGACCTCGTATCTGATGCAATTGCCGGGCGCGACCCCTGACCAACCGCCTTTGCTGCTTTCGGCCTATACTTACGAAATTCTGGATGCAGTGCGGCTGACTAACGATTATATAGCGACCAACCATAGCCGGGCCAATATGTTTGCCACCCTCTTTTTTGGGGTGCTAGACCCTACCACCGGGACAGTTTCGTATGTCAATGGCGGTCACGATGCCCCGCTCCATATCAGCCCCGGTGGTAGCAAGGGTCGGCTTACCCTGACCGGCCCGGCTGTCGGCATGATACCGGATGTCACCTATAAATTGCGGCAGATTCACATGGAGCCGGGCGATATATTGCTGACCTACACCGATGGCGTACCGGAAGCACGTGGGCCGGGCGGGGTTTTCTTCACCGAAAAACGGCTGTTGGCCCTGGCGGATGAGGTCAGTCGCCAGGATAGCGCCCAGGCCGCGACCCTTTTAGACCGGATTGAGGCTGAAGTAAAATATCATGTAGCCGGAGTTGACCCTTCCGACGATATTACGATGCTGGCGGTGCGGCGCAGCCGTTAGGCCAAATTTAACTCCAACTCTCGATTTGCTCAACTCGGAGTTCGGCCTTCGCGCAGCATGCCGACTGCTTTGGTGATGCGACGCTGCCGGGTTTCGGCGGTTTTGGCTTGCTCGATGGAGAGGACGTACCAGCGTTTGTGGCTGTAGGACAAGGTATCGAAGAACCGCTTGGCTTCGGCATCCTCGGCCAGGGCTTCGGTAAAATCGGGCGGCACAGTCACTTCCCGCACTTCGGTATCAAGTTCGATTTCAACCTCCACTTCGTCCCCGGCAGCCACTCCAGCCCCCAGCCGATTTTCGGCGCTAACTCCTACCAGGAATTTCCCGCCCATCGTCGCTACGGTGCTGCGGTAAGTAAAGCCATTAATCGTGACCCGCACCGCCGGGCGCTTGGTCGAACCCAGGGCTGTCACGACCTCCGGTGGCACTTCGATCCCAGTAGCGGTCTTGCCCGCCAACAGAATTGTCGCCCGAAATTGCATAAAATCCTCCTTAGCAGTAGTCAGTGGTCAGTAATCAGTGGTCAGAAAAGTGTTGAGTGTTGAGTTCCTCAATCGTAAATCGTAAATATCTCAGTCCTCAGTCCTCAGTCCTGCCCTCCCCTGACTCCCGACTCTATTGCTGTTAAATTGTATTTGCGGCTTGTTGCAGATATTTGGTTAAAAGCTCGTAATCTACGGTCTGGCCTTTGCGAATTTTGACGGTCTTGCGGTCAGGACTCCCCGGTTCAAAAAACCCGTCCGGGGCTTCGAGGTCGGTAGCATTAAAAATAGTAAAACTTACCCAATCTTTGGCTGTACCAAGAACTGCCACGTATTTACCTTTCTTCAAAAAGTGGGGCTTGCTATATTGTATCCGTTCTTCGACTGCTGGTACGGCTTGATGGACGACCTGACGAAGCTGAGTAGAAACTTCGGCTTGCCACTCCTCCTTTATTTTCTGAATATACTCGGTGATTGCTTCATTCATCTGAAATGCTCCTCTAAAATGGGGTCAGGGGTCGGGGGTAAGGGGAAATACCTTCTGACCCTCCGGTTTATCCTGGCTACCTGGCCAAACTCATTGACCATATTGCATTTGCCACACGGGATTTTTAAGCTAAACTTTAGCTAAAAAACTCTATCATGACGGGCGCAATAACCGCTGGGTCTACATTATGTTCTTGACCTGGCAGGATGCGTTGCTGACCATCGGGTATGAGGTCGGCGAGGGCCTGAGCGCTGTTCTTCATCCAATCCCAGCTTGCTCCTCCCGCCATTACCAGAGTAGGGACAGTTACGGAAGCGGCTCGCTCGGTTGGCAACGAATAATCGCCCATGATAGTGGCATCGTAGGCCAGAGTGTGCGCCAGAGCTTCCTGACTCGGCCACCAGGGTTGGCTGCGGGCGAAGGCCGCAAAGTCTGGTGGAAGCCCAACCACTTTCGTCATGAAGTATTCGACGGCCTCGCCCCGCCGACCTTCGGCTACCAGTTGGCTATAAATCGTGGCGGTATCCGCCGGGGGGCGCGGGCGACTATCGTCAATTATATAGGGGGGCTCCCACAATGCCAACTTGGTGAAGGCAAGGCCGCTTGCCACCGCTTCGAGGGCCAAAGCTGCCCCGGAGGACGAGCCATATAAGAAAACCGGCCCATCAGTTGCATTCATAACGGCCTCAATATCCTCAACCTCGCGCTGAACCGCATAGGCCGCATTGTCGCCACTTTCGCCCCGCCCGCGCCGGTCATAATTATAGACGGTGAAATGCTGGGACAATAGCGCCGCCAATCCCGCATTGGACGAGCGGTCAACCGAACCGCCGCATACCAGGATAACCGCCGGGCCTTGACCCGCTTCCTCATAAGTAATGGTTGTACCATCTCTTGAGATTACTTCTTTCATAAAACCTCCTCTTTAGATTTAGGCCTTCTCGACCAGTTCTGCCAAACGATCCATAGACTCAGTCGCCCCGGTTTCCATCCCTGACCCAAGCATCCCATCTCGCGCCTCAACCGATTGGAAAACCATTTTATCGGTCATTCTGGTCTGACCGTCTTGCTCGTCAAACGTCACCGTTTCGAGCAGGACATGACCGGGCATACCCTCAAATTCAAAGGTATAAACCAACTGCTCCGAACCTCTAATCGCGTGATAAACCCCATGAAAAGCGAACTCCTGCCCTTCCGCATCGTGTTCGACGTAGCGCCAGATACCGCCCGGCCTTAACTCCATTTGGTCAATCGTGATCGTGACACCCTTCGGCCCCCACCACTGCGCGATATGTTTGGGGTCGGTATAGGCCTTGAACACCATCTCCCGTGGGGCATTAAAGACTCGGGTCATGAGGATTTCTTGTTTTCCCGGTTCAGCCACTAGCGTAAGTTTTGACATAGTAATGTCTCCTTTCAATTCAATATAATACTTGCCGTGCGACCAGGGTTTGTACAGCGGACATGGGTTTCGTCATAGTAAGTGATTGAGCCATTTTTCGGTTCTCCTATTATATAACTCTAGTCATGGTAGAACTGTAACCACCACCGCCTGGAAAGTCCCAAGCTCCTGTGCAGATGTTACCATCTTCGCTTATCGTTCCTTTGAAGTAGGCCGGAGAACCCTTCTCCCCGCCCCAAATCATCAAGGTATCACCTGAAAGCTCATAGGCATAGTCGAGGGTATCGCCTGTCGAGCTATAGAAACGCGATTTGATGTCCTGGCTAGACTCCTCACCAAAGGGCCTCAGATGTCCAATAACTTCCAGACCCTTGATTTGGTTGCTGCCATGCTCCATATCCACGTGCTGCAAGAGGAAAAATCCCCCTTCCATCCATTCATAAGTCACCTGACCGGATGTGTCGCCGGATAGGGTCCATGTCCCGACCAACTTCTCCAGACTTTTCAGGTCAGGTTCAGGCTGAACTTGTTGGTAAGCAGCCGATTGATTCGATTTCTCGGTCATAGTTTTTGCTCCTTCTTTACTCATCTTTCAGTTTGCCGCACTCTGGCCCAAAGGGACGCTATCTCAAGTCTTGGGTAAAGATACTAAATTTGAGTTCAAGACTTGTCCGATTACACCCAATTCGGGATGGCATCGAGGGCTGAGTAATTCCAGCTCTTAGCTGGCAGGTTCATTCAAAACTCAAAACTATCCTGATAATCCTGTCCATCCCTGTAAATTCTCTATGCGTCGCTCAAGTTGTCGCTTTCAAGATTAGCGGAGGATTTCGGCTAGACGATCCAGGCTTTGATTCCAGCCTTCTTCCATCCCGGCTAACGCTTGCGCGGCGATGGAGGTAGCCTTAACGACGACTACCTGTAAAGTCAGTTTCGTCTTGCCATTATCTTCGGTGAAAGTGATTGTACTGAGAGTTTCAAGCTGGGGCTGGCCCTCGGCATCTTCAACTGCGCTGCTGCTCATCACCAATCGTTCCGGCTCGATGATTTCCTCAAAAATCCCTTTCATGGGATATAGCGTTCCATCTGGCCCGCGCATGTGGATGTTGATTGCCCCGCCGGGCCGCAAATCCAGTTCGCAGACCGGGTTGGTGAAGTCCTTTGGTCCCCACCACCGGGCCACTTGTTCAGGCTGGGTCCAGGCCTTGAAGACCAATTCACGCGGCGCATCGAAAGTGCGGGTGATAACCAGTTCTCGATTTGTCAATAGAGTTCCTCCTTCTGGTCTAGTGGTTGCCTGTAGCTCTTGCAAATATTCATCCAGACGATTAAATCGCTCGTCCCACACCTGGTGGAAAGATGCCAGCCAGCCGTTAAGCTCCTGGAACGGTTGCGCCCGCAACCGATATATTCGGCGTTGGGCATCGCGTTGTACTTCCACCAACCCGGCCTCACAAAGTACCCGCAGGTGCTTGGAGATTTGAGGTTGGGGCAGGTGCAGCCCCTCGACAATTTCCCCCACCGAACGGGGGCCATCGTGCAAGAGTTCGACAATATTCAAGCGGTTTGGCTCGGCAAGCGCCGTCAAAGTTTTAATCATATCTATTATATACCACAAAACGTATATACTTGTCAAGGTATATATCTAAGAAAGTATATAAAAAGTGCCAACCTTTTTTGAAAGTCGGCCCTTTGTAAAATATTTCCAGGTAACTGCCACTTTTTCAGGCTTATAAGCCCAGGCATTAAAGGGCAATTAAAGAGGCTAATAAAATACCAATAAAAAAGGTAGACATTCCAAGTCTACCTTTTGACGAAAGGACACATTTAAGTCATATTAGTGATAATACTAGTAGTTGCAAATATTTGCAACTACTAGTATTAGTACGAAAGCCATCTGCGTTTGGATTAATTACAAACCTAAAATCCCGGAAAATTCTCGCAAAGTCCGGCGGCAATAGCGGTCAGGACTTGCTCAAGTTCGCTCCTTTCCCTTATGATAAGTTTATTGGTTCTTGATTGGTTAGTTTTGTAGAGAGCATAATAAAAAGATGAAAATAAAAAACAGGCTAAACCTGGGGCTGGTAATCGTCTTGAGCAGTTTGCTCTGGGCTTGCGGTGGTGAAGCTTCTACCCCTCTCACTCTCAGTACCACTCCAACTTCTAGTGTTGCTGCCACTCCTACCTCAACTTCCCTGGCAAATTTAGAACCACCCCTAGTTAAAAAATGGGAATACCGGACGGCGAAACCTGACGTGATGGTAAGAATGTTGCAGCTTTCCCCCGATAACCAGACCGCCTTTGTATTAGAAACAAATCAGACCGGGGGCGCTGAAATCCTCGCGCTCACCCTTTCTTCCGGTCAGGTCAAGTGGCGAGTTGATATATCCGCGCTGGTTTACGATAAAACCAGCTTCTTTCAAATTTTCACCCTGGCGGACAATACTACCCTCTATGTAACCCCCCTACGTAGTTCAGGCGGTCTGCTTATGGCCCTGGATGCCGGGAGTGGGGCGAAGAAATGGGAATTCAAGGTTGACCCAGCCCTGACATTTCTGAGCGGAACGATAGAAAGTCAGGGGGAAAGCCTTTTCGTGGCTTTTGAAAGCCCGGATACCTCGGAGGTGCTGTTCGATAAAGTCCGCACTTCCTATTTGGTCTCAGTAAATAAAAAAAGTGGAGCTAAAAACTGGGAGTTCAAAACTGATAATACTGAATATGTTCGGCGGGTCAAGGCTTCTACCCCCGGCACTTATCTGTCAAGCTCATCCACGCTTCTTTACCTGCGGGCGGTGGATACATTATTGTATGGGGTAGAACCGACAACCGGGAAAGTAACCTGGAAACTTGAGCAAAGCCAGACTACTAATGCCCGGTTACTTAATGCCTATAAAGACGGCGGATTGTTGCTTATCAGCGACCCACCCGACTTTACCAAATGGACGTTGCGGGCAATAGCCGTGAAAGATGGGGCTACCCTCTGGAATGTGCCACTGACCACTCAAAAGAATGAATTCGCGGCTCAGGGCTACTTTTTTGTCGGTGAAAATACCCTTTATCTGGTTTCGATGCCGCCCGGCATGCAAAACGGCACGATTACTTCAATTGACCTGAGCAAAGGCGCTTTGAAATGGAATTATACCGACCTGCGGATTGCCCAGCCTGGCCCTTCCAAAGACTCAAATTTTGTCATGGCAAACCAATCCTACGTTTACGCCTTTAGCATCGCAAAACCTGGACTTCTGGTTCTCGATGCTGCGACTGGCAAACTGGTCTGGCAACGCGACGATAGTGATTATTATGGGCTGGCAGCTACCAAAGACACCCTTTACACTGCTAATAAGGATAAGCTTTTGGGCTTTTCGCTGGCAACCGGCAACCAGAGTTGGTCGGCTGACTTATCCCCTAATAGCCGGGTGACTTATCGCATCCAAACGGCTGGCAATTTGCTGCTTTTTGGCCTGAATACTGGGATGGTAGCCTATGGTCGCGCCTGATTTCCAGCCCTTATTTACGTAGCCGAGGATTGGCGACCTCATCGAAGGCCAACCCAATCAGCGCAAAGCCAAAAACCGCCAGAGTAATCAGCAGGCCGGGCGGTAGCACCCACCAGACCCACGCCCCAGTCAAAAAAGCACTGCGGGCCTGGGCATAGTACAGAATCGTTCCCCAACTTTTCTGGGTGGGGTCGCCCAGGCCCAAAAAGGCAAGCGAGGCCTCAATCAAGATGGCGCTGCTGGCAGCCTGCACCCACTGGACGGCTACTAATGGTATGACCGCTTTCAGGATGTGGCGGTAAAGAATATGGCGGTCAGTTGCCCCACAAGCGCGGGCCGCCTCGACGTAGGGCAAGGCTCGAATGGTCAGTACCTGTGAGCGCACGATGCGGGCGGGCCGCGCCCAGCCCAACAAAGTCAGAATCAATATCAAATTCCATAGATTTGGCCCTAAATAGGCCGCCAGCAAAATGCTCAAGGGCAAGAAAGGCAAAACCAGCACTACATCCGCCAGCCGCATCGTCAGACTATCCACCCAGCCACCCAGATAACCGGCTACCACCCCGATTGCCAACCCGCTAAAACTGATAAGCAGGGCCGATAATGTGCCGATTAACAGGCTAATCCGCGTCCCCCAGATTAGTTCGGACAAAATATCCTGCCCGATGTCGTTGGTGCCGAGCCAATGCGCGGCGGAAGGCGCTTGAAAAGGTTGGGCGGTTCTCTCGTCGGGTGAATAGGGACTAAGCCAGGGCGCAGCCAGGGCCATGACCAAAAGCAACCCCAAGATTAAGCTTCCTAGCCAAGCTCCTTTAGGCCAGGCCCGCAAGCGCGGCAGTCGGCGGGATGGCCTACTTAGCGGGTCAGTATCGGTTTTATCGGGCGAGGGGGCAAGCACGCTCATTTTTTGTTCCCTGTCCGTACTCTGGGGTCAAGCCAGGGATAGAGCAAATCCGCCAGCAGATTAGCGGCGACCACGCTCAGGGTCAATACCAAAAAGATGCCCTGCATGAGCGGATAGTCCCGGCTCAAAACCGCTTCATACAGGGTTCGGCCCAGCCCTGGATAAGAAAAGACCGTCTCAACGACGGTAGCCCCGCCCACCGCAAATCCCAGGTTCAAAGTAAAGATAGTCGCCACCGGCAACAGGGCATTGCGAACCGCGTGGCGCAGGGCAATCTTGCCTTCACTCAGCCCCTTGGAACGGGCGACCTGAATATAGGGTTCGCCGAGGGTATTAGTCAGGGAAGCTCGCATGGTCAGGTAGGTCGAGGGAAAGCTGACCAGGGTCAGGGTGACAAGCGGCAAGGCCAGATGGTGCAGCACATCGAGCAACCACTCGCCCCCGGTTCTAGTAACCCAGGGCGTTACCGCCCCAAAGGTCGGAAAAAGCCCCAGTTGCACCGAAAAAATTGCTACTAAGGTCATTCCTAGCCAGAAAGCGGGCAATGACTCGATAAAAAGGCACACTCCGGTCAGGCCCACATCCAGGGCCTTGCCGCGTTTCCAGGCCGCTAACGTCCCCAGCAGCGCCCCTAGCAAGGTTGCCAGCACCAGAGCGGTAATCGTCAAGAGCAAAGTCCAGCCCAGTCGGGTCAAAATAATTTGGCTAACTGCTTGGTGTTTCTGAAAAGAGTAGCCCAGGTTGCCTCCCAGCAGCCCGCCCAGATAGCCGACATATTGCACCGGCCAGGGTTGGTCGAGACCGAACTCGGCTTGTAGTTTAGCCCGGTCTGCGGCTGGCAATAATTCGGGTTCTGCCCCGGCTAAATGGGTCAAAGGACTGCCTGGCATCATCCGGGGCAAGGCGAAATTCAGCCCACTTGCTACCAGCAAGACTAGCAAATATTGAAATAATTTTCCACTTATAAACTTTGACATAGCAGCTATTCAGGAAGGCGGGATAAGAGATAAAGAATTAAGACTTTCGACTAAGACGATTTTCTGATTTGAGCATAATCATGGTAAACTCCAAGACCGGGTTTGGTTATATTTGAAAAATTTACGGCGTAAATTTTTCAAATATAACTTTTCCAGCTTTACCCCGATTTACCAACGAGCGTCATAAGAGTATCTCAGCCCGGATTGCTTAAAACTTCTGGGCCGGAATAAACGAAAATTTGTTCATCGTACCCCAGAGCTTGTGAAAGACGTAAGCATCGTAGGTCGCCGGACGGAAAGCGTAAGCCGAGTTCTCGTAGAAAAGGGTAATAAAGGGCATTTCCTCGGCTACTGCGACTTCCAGTTTCCGTCCCGCTTCGGTTCGCTTTGCCAAATCGGGGGCGGCGTTCAAATCCTCAACCAGTTTATTAATCTTGTCGCTCTTGAAAGCGCCGATATTCAGCGAACCCAAATCGGTATCGGAATGAAACAGAGTCCCAATTCGCCCCAGGCTTTGCTGGGTCGAGCTAGACCAGCCCCACATTGCCAAATCATAGTTACGACCCTTCTTGACATCGAATTCCGGCCAGACCAGCGCATCCACGCTATCCGGGTCAAGGCTTTGCAGGGTTACTTTGATGCCAATTTCCTTGAACCAGTCCCTGATAAGCTCGGCGCTGCGTACCCGGCTGGGATTGTTGGAGTAGACCAGCATTTTGTAGTCCATCGGCGTACCATTGGCGACTCTTGTGCCGTCCGCGCCCGCTTTGTAGCCCAGACCGTCGAGCAGCTCTTTGGCTTTAGCCGGATTATAGGTTAAAGATTTTACGTCCGGGTTATGATAAGGCGAGGCGGGGTGGACAAAACCGGGATTACCAGGTAAGGCGTTACCCAGGGTAATTGTATCAATCAGTTTTTGGTTGTCAATCGCATAGGCCATCGCCAGCCGAACATCTTTCTGGTCGAAAGGGGCTTTGCTGGCGTTGAGTTGCAGCAGGGTGCTGCCGAAACTTGCCCCCTTTGCCACTCTTAACTGCGGATTGGCCTCAAAGTCTTTGAACAATTCGGGTTGTACGGCGCGGGTGCTGGTATCCAACTCGCCAGAGCGAATCGAACTAAAGATAGTGGTCGGGTCTTTGACAATTGGGACGACCAGTTCAGCGACGGTTGGTTTGCCCGCCCAATAGCTGTCGTTGGCCTGGAAGCGATAAAGTACCCCGCTTTGGTAGTCTGCCAACTTGTACGGGCCAGTGCCAATTTTGCCGCCGGTAAAGGCTTTAGCTTCTTCCGGCTTGACCGCTCCCCAGATGTGTTTGGGTAAAATCGGGGTGTCCGCCAAAGGTCGCAATATAAATTCCGGGTTGGCACTCTTTAGGGTAAAGACCACCGTAAGGGCATCCGGCGCTTCAATCGAAGTAATATTCCTGACCCCCGAAGCCCAGGGATTGCCGGGGGCTTTTTGCATCAGTTCATAAGTGGCCTTGACATCCTCGGCTATCAAAGGTTTGCCGTCCTGCCAGGTAACTTTGTCGCGCAAGGTTACGGTATATTGCTTGCCGTCGCTGCTGACTTTGTAGCTAGTTGCCAGCCAGGGACGCGGCTGGAAATCCGGGTCGAAGATATAAAGCGAGTCGTAAACCAAGCCCAGCAAGTTAATGCCGGGATAGCCGGTAACGTAACTGAAAGGAGTCAGGGTGTTCTCATCGCCGCTAATCGCAATTTTAAGTTGAGCGGCAGTCGGCTTGGTCACGACCCGTGCCGTCGTAGCTGTCCCAGCGGTAGTTGCTATCGCCGTAGTAGCCGCCGCCTGCGTAGTCGTAGTCGAGGTAGTCGCAACCCCAGTCGTGGTCGTAGTAGCTGCCGTCGTCGCGGCTTGGGTAGTAACCGCCGCAGTGCTGACTGCCGGGGTCGTCGTCGGACTATCGCCGCAAGCCGTTACTAGCAGGGTCAGCAACGTCAGCAATCCAATTAATAGGCCCAAATTCTTGCTCTCAAACTTAGGTCTCATAAAGTTGTACATCCTCCTCTTTATAATTTCTTATCATAATCTCTTATCGGTTATCCGTTATCGCTTCTTTTAACCCGGTAGATAGTCCATCACGAAAGGCCCCATGCGGCGATAAGCTTCGCCCAGAATTGCCCCGGAATGTCCGGCAATCCCATGATAGAGCGCCACCGCCCGGTCAGTCTGGCGATGTAAGGCTATACCCAGAGCTTTATCATCCTGAACTACCGCGTCATATTCTGGTAGAAGCTGTTTTAGTAAGGCGGGCGAATATTGCTTGCGGGCTAACTCGCCAGAAAACTCAAGCTGATTACCTAACTCGGCCATCGCCGCATCTTTAAGCTCGATTACCTGGCTGATTTCTACGATGCAGTTAGGATGTTCGGGGGTCATATAATAAATATTAGGGACGAGGTGCGGAGCATAACCTCCGGCTTCTTCTTCGGCCCAATCGCGGCCTGCCAGGGCTAAACTTTCCAGATAGAGCAGCATGAAGGTGCGTCGGTCTGGGTCAAGGTCGTGCTGAACGTGTTCGGGGTCTTGACAGATAAAAATGCTGGGCCGAACCTCCCGAATAAGGCTGACCAGCTTTAACTTGGACTCGTGGCTGAGGTCAACTGTGCCATAGCTCCAGCCCAGAAAGCGGACATCGGACACTCCCAATTTCTCGGCAGCCGCCGTTATTTGAGGGCGAGCCACCTCGCGGGCCATCGCTACCGCCGCCGTTACCTTCGCGCCGGCCTGAACATGGCGGGCTAATACCCCACCACACTCGACAATCTCCATTCCGAAGGTCGCCATCATCAAAATACTGCCTGGTGGCATATCTCGCTCCTTATACATTAATAAATGGTCTGGCCTTAATCCGCTTTTGGGATTGCCGGTTTCCTTGCCAGTCCAAAGCCGATTTTAAAAAGATAACGCAAAAGGGTAATAACACAGTTTACCAACTAATGCGAATGTTTGCAACTGCTATTAGATATGATAGATAGGGGAAATTGCGGTGGTAGAGTAAATATCTGATTTGAGTAATATTATTCTTGAGGTTGGTCAATTTGGGAAAGCAATTGACCGACATGGTGTTGTCGGGCGGCAGCGTTCTGCTGGTCATCGGGGCGGGAGAGGTAAAGTTGCAGGTCGGCACGAGCTTTTTCAGGCTGGCCCAGACCTAACCAGACCTGAGCGCGGTAGTAAGGAGCTTGGACACAGCCGGGGTCAAATTCTAAGGCTCGATTCAGAGCTTGCAGAGCCGCCCGGAATTGCTCAAGCTGCAAATAAGCCTGGCCTATTACGGTATGAGCCGGGGCATGTTCCGGCTCAAGTTCCAGCGCCCGAAGTGCATCTTCTAAGGCCCATTGGGGGCGTTCCAAGAGGGCATAAACATAGGCCCGGTTTGCCAGGGCGTAAAAATAGTTCGTATCGCGCTGGATGGCTTCGGTAAAATCAGCCAGGGCCAGATAATAGTCCAGCAAATAAAGCCGGGCTACCCCCCGATTATCCCAGGCTACCGCGCATTCAGGCGCTAGAGCCAGGGCCGCGCTATAATCGGCGATAGCCTCGGCAAAGCGTCCGGCCTCGGCATATAGATTGCCGCGCTCGACCAGTGGCTCAAAATTCAGGGGGTCCACCGCGATTTCGGCGCTCAATTCGGCGATAGCTTGTTCCAGCTTCATGGCAAAATAAGTAGCTCTTTGGGCAAATGGGGCAAAATCGCCGCCCCGGTTTCGCTGACTACCAAATCATCTTCGATGCGTACCCCACCCCACTCGCTGATATATAGTCCCGGCTCAACCGTCAAGACCATGCCCGGCTCTAGCAAACTGGTATCAGTCGGGGTCATAAAGGGCGCTTCGTGGACTTCCCGGCCCAGGCTATGCCCAGTACTGTGCAGATAGTATTCCAGCATCCCGGCTTTCTCGAATACCGCCCGTGACGCATCGTCCACCCCTTTGCAGGATGCTCCCGGCTTGACCGCTTCGATGCCCGCCAATTGCGATTCCAGCACCAGATTGTATATCAAGAGCTGGCGGTCAGTGGGTTTTTTGCCGCCACCAACAAAGACGGTGCGAGTTATATCGGCATTATAGCCGTTTAGTCGCGCCCCAAAATCGAAAGTCACGAAGTCGCCCGCCTCGATAAGTTTTTCGCTGGCCCGACCATGCGGCAAAGCGCCTCGCGCTCCACTGGCGGTAATTGTATCAAACGCAATCGCGTCCGCTCCAAAGCGGCGCATGGCAAATTCCAGTTCAACCGCGGCATCCCGCTCGCTCATCCCGACGTGAAGCAGACCAAGCATGTGGTCGAAAGCTTTTTCCGAAACATCAATCGCCAGTTGAATAGCCTCGACCTCGGCTTTATCTTTGCGCTGGCGCAACCGGCCCACTACCCCACTGGTAGGTACGAACTCGACTTGCAGCTTATCGCTCCAATAGTGATACTCGTTGAAGTTGAGATGTTCGGCCTCGAAGCCCAGCTTACCTACTCCACTCCGCTTGATTTCGGGCAGCATGTAATCCTCGAAAGGGCGTTTGACCAAAACGATTTTCCAACCCGGCGCTTGGGAGGCGGCCTGCTCGGTGTAACGCCCATCGGTGAATAAAATTGCCTCGTCCGGTGTCACCAGCAAATAGCCAAAACTGCCGGTAAAGCCGGTCAAATAGGCTCGGTTTTCGGGCTTGGAAATAAAAAGGCCGTCATAATTGGCGGCTTCCTGTTTCAACTTATCGCGTAAGGCCTCCAGACGGTCGCTCATAATGCTGCTCCTTTGTAAAAAATGGTCAGTGGTCAGTGGTCAGAAAAGTGCTGAGTGCTGAAAAAATCCGGCGGGTACTTGGCGTTTTAATTCAAAACTCAAAACTCAAAACTCAAAACTCAAAATTATCCTGTCCATCCCTGTTAAATCTTAATTAAGTCGGCTTTATTTTAGTAAAAGCCTATACTGGCTAGGGCCGCGTCCGGCGCGTGGAGTCATCAGGTCGTATAGACGGGAACTAAAACGCATAAGCTTGCCTTGCGGAGTGACGGCCGCATGTTTGCTCATCCCTTCGACGCAAAGCTGACCAGTGAGTTCATTATATACCTGATAACCGAAGATGCAACTGGCCCGGCCTACTTTTTCGAGCCAAACTTTGACCAAAATCGGGTCGTCGTAGCGGGCCGAACTGAGGAATTTGGTACTCAGCTCTGTCACCATAAAGCCATATCCTTCCCGCTCGATTTCGGCATAGGGATAGCCTAGCATCCGACAATATTCGCCCCGCGCTACCTCGAACCAAACAATATAATTGGTATGATAAACCACCCCTTGAGCATCAGTTTCGGCATAACGCACCCGCAAGCGAGCCTCGGCGATAAAGGGAAGGGGAACAGAAGTTGAAGGACTTTCAGGTTCTATCTTCCCGCCCGGCTTGCCCGCCAGGTCTTTGGGTTCATCCCTCATCTTGTATTCCTTACTTGGCGGGACGCTTCTTGAGGTCATCCAGGAGGGACTTAGCTTGCTTGCCTATTTCGCTATCGGCGGGGGCGATATTTATCAGCTGAGTGAGATAGGTTTCGGCCTTAGCCGGGTCGTCCTTTGCCAGGGCCGCACTGAGCGCTAGAAGGGCCGAAGTATTCTTGGGGTCTTCCTGCACCAATAGCTCAAACTGGGCCTGGGCTTCCTTGTAGTTCAGATTATAGAGATAGGCCAGCCCTAGCCGAAAATGAGCCTCGTTCCGCTCGGCAGGTTCGGCGGTAGAAGTCGCGCTATCATCCGCTAGAATCGTAGCTTGTTTGTAGGCTGCAACCGCAATCGCATAATTTTTTTCGCAACTGAGGTTATACGAACCCCAATCTACCAGAGTTGTGAAATCATTGGGGCTTTGCTTGAGAGTTTCGCGCAAGCGGTTTTCGGTAACGGGGTCTTTACAATTGCTGCCAGTAGGAACGGCGGGCGGCTTGACCGAGGTCTGTCGGGAATACCCAAAAACCAGGATGCCCAAGACCCCTACTACCAATACCCCGAACATTACAAACCGCAGGTTATTGGGCATAGGGGCATCGGCTTCCGGGGGGTAATCCACCTCGGTTTGCGGCAAAATATCTGACCCGGTGGGCGCTTTAACTTCGTCTTCCAGCTTCATAGGCCGTATGCTATCACGCTGGCCCGGTGTCGTCAACTGTAAATCCGGGCCTGAGCCAGCCATAGGGTTTAGAGCTTAATTAGAGTTTGGTCTGTCAGTCGCCTGGATGTCCAGCAAACCGCTTTTTTTGAGGAGTTCTATCGCCCGTTCCTCGCCGATAAGCCCCATAATCAGCACCGGGGCGCAGGCCACCCACCACGAAAAATAGGCTAACAGGGCCACCGAGCCATGCAATTTGCGCCAGCCTGGTCGCTGGCGGATTTGCTCAAACTTGCGCCAGCCTCCCAGCACGGTCAGCAACATCGAGGCGGTCGGGACAAAGCCAGTGACAGCGAAGAACCAAAAGATCGGGCGAGGCATATTTTTGCGGTCAAAGGGTAGCCCACCGTTTTTTAGAATCAAAGGAGTCGCGGCCCCAAAAAATGCTGAAATTGCTAAGTCTAGCCCCAGAGCTAACATCGCAATTCGCAACCGTTGATACTCGTCGCCACCGTTGGTCGAGCGAGTTCGGCCTCGGCTACGGTGACATAATACCAGCACCAGGGTATAAAGACCGAGGGTAAACAGACTGACCAACGACATCAGCCGCATACTCCAATGAAAGTTGCTGCGGCTAAGAGTGGATGGGCCGGGGTCGGCGCTCAGGTTGGTTTCGATACCGGCGACCTCATCGGGAGGCTCTGGTCGGGGTGCGGTTGCCAATTAAATTTTGCTTTCTATCATACTGGCGGATAACCAGGGGATATTTTGGAAATAAAATTTGTGCGAGCTTTAATCTATTTGCAAGCCAAAGTTCCAAATAAATGGATGCAGGATATAATCATGCTCTCCGCACTTGCTAAATCATAGCAGTCCGGCAATGGCCCGGCAGTAACCTATACTACTTACTCCGGCCTTTTCGACCAATCTATACTCCTGATAATCTTAATTCGGTCATAAACTACGTGGCGGGCGGGCAAATGTTATAATGCTTGAGTCAAGATTTTAGAATTTATGGACTTTCGTTTAGAACGACTTTCTAATTTGAGGATAATGAGGCTAAACCTCTTGACTGAGGTTGGTTATATTTGAAAAATTTACTGCATAAATTTTTCAAATATAACTTTTCCGGGTTTACCCCAATTTTCAAGCGAAAGTCCTAATTCAAATGTTACGGGGCATAGATGGCAACGACCAGGCGTATTATAATCGGAATATCCGGCTCCACCGGGGTGGTCTACGGGATTCGGTTGTTGGAAGTGCTGAAGGGTATTTCGGAAATCGAAACCCATTTGGTGATGACCGGCCCGGCCCGCCAGACCATTAGTTATGAAACCGATTATGCTATCAAGCAGGTCGCGGCCCTGGCGGACTACACCTATCGCGAGCGGGATATTGCGGCGGCGATTAGCAGTGGCTCATTTGTGACGCACGGCATGATTATCGCGCCCTGTAGCATCAAAACCCTTTCGGGGATAGCCAACAGCTATTGCGATAATCTGCTGATTCGGGCCGCCGATGTCTGTCTGAAAGAGCGGCGCAAGCTGGTGCTTTTGGTGCGCGAAACCCCGCTCCATCTCGGACATTTGCGACTGATGATGCAAGCTGCCGAAGCGGGCGCGATTATTATGCCGCCCTTACCGGCCTTTTACACCCGGCCTACAACGATTGATGAATTAGTAAATCAGACTGTAGGCCGCGCCCTCGACCAGCTTGATTTAGGCGAACTTGTCGCGGGTCTTTTCGAGCGTTGGAGCGGGGTCAAGGGAGGACTGAGGACTGAGGACTGAGGACTGGGAATTTACGATTTACGATTAAACCCCTCCGTCTTCCGTCTTCCGTCTTTTCTTCTCCTGACCCCCAAAAGGAGTTGAGTTATGAGCTTTGATTTCAAGGATAAAATTGTGGTAGTAGCGGGTGGGAATGGTGTATTGGGGCGAGCCATTATTGATAACTTTGTCCAGAGTGGGGCGACGGTTTTTGCGCCTGACCGAACGCTCCCCAAAGAAGGGCGGGGCAACCCGCAATGTGAATACATTACCCTGGATGCCCTGAACGAGGATAGCGTACAAGAGTATTTTGCCCAGTTGAAAGCTACCAAAGGCGGGGTAGATATAGTAGTAGATGTGATTGGCGGTTACGCGGCGGGCGACCCGGTGGCAAAACTGGATTTGGAAATATTTAGCGGACAACTGGATTTGAACTTGAAATCGGCTTTTTTAATAACCAAATATGCGGTTCAAGCGATGTTGGAAAAGGGCGGCGGCAAAATAATACTGACCTCCAGCCGTACCGCCGTAGACAAAGGCGAAAATAGCTTTGCCTACAGTGTTTCCAAGCTGGGAGTCGTGCGACTGGTCGAGGCCGTCGCCGCCGAAACCCGTAAAGAGAATATCAATATTAACACGATTATGCCCAGCATCATAGATACCCCCGCTAATCGGACTTCGATGCCCAAAGCCAACTACGACCTTTGGCCCAAACCGGCCCAGCTTGCCAATGTCGTAGCATTTTTGGCTTCCCCCGACGCGGAACTCATTAGCGGCGTAGCTATCCCGGTCTATGGCAAAGCGTAGGTCGGGGGTCGGGGGTCGGAAATTTAGCCCGAAAGGGGTCGAAACCGCGACTAAAGCCCTCAGTCCTCAGTCCTCAGTCCTCAGTCCTGAATTTCCCCGTCCCCTGCGAATCGCCCTCATCGCCCCTTTGGTCACGCCGATAGCGCCGCCGTTTCTGGGAGGGGCGCAGGTGATGTTGAACGATTTGGCGTTGGGGTTGGCCCGGCGGGGACATCGGGTGAGCCTGTTCGCGGCGACTGGTTCGCGGCTGGAAGCGACTAACGGTGAGACTGAGGCGGTACAACTGATCGAAGTCCCTGTTAAGCCGGGCGAATTATCGCCCGCCGATTTCAATCAGGTCGAAACTTCAAAAGAGGCCGAAGCCGCTTTTTATCGGCAGGGTGAACTCTTTCTGGAAACCTTCTTGAAGATAAACCGAGCCGACCCACCTTTTGACCTGGCCCACGCTCACGCTTTTGATTGGCCGGCCTATGCTCTTGCCCCGCTCTCCGGCGTGCCGACGGTTCACACCGTCCACCTGCCCTCGGTAGATTCCCGGATTAACGCCATATTGCGGACGACCTATCAGCAGACCGGCAGCAGCCACGCTGTAACGGTCTCGAAGGCCTGCGCCGCGACTTTTGCCGCCGATTGCCCGTTTGACCGGGTTATTTACAACGGAATTGATACGGCGGCAATTCCATTTGGGGCAAAGGGCGAAGGTTTTTTGCTGTTTGCGGGTCGGATGGCTCCCGAAAAGGGCGCAGACCTGGCGTTGGCGATAGCACGACAGGCCGGACGACCCTTAAAGCTGGCGGGTGGGATTTATGACCGCCAATTTTTTGAGGCTAAAATCGGACCAGAGCTAGAAAATAATTCCCAGGTCGAGTATCTTGGCTCATTATCGCGCCGCGACCTTTACCGCCTGATGAGCCAGGCCGATGGAGTTTTGTTTCCCAGCCGGTGGGAAGAACCCTTTGGGCTGGTGCTGGCGGAGGCACTGGCGGCGGGTGCGCCGGTTATAAGCTGGCAACGGGGAGCCGCCCCCGAAATCGTCGAGGATGGGCGCACCGGTTTTCTATTGCCGTATGAAGATATTGCGGGGGCTGCCGCTGCCGTTTCTCGACTACCCGAAATTGACCGCGCCGCCTGTCGCCAGAGGATTGAGCAGAATTTTAGCATCGAGAAAATGCTGGACGACTACGAAGCTTACTACCTGACCCATCTCAAGTAGATTTTTAAAGTAATTAATCAAGTTCTTCCCTAGAATTTAACTAATATTTTCATCTTTTTTGGTTTAAAGCGAGTAAAATAGAGGTGGTGTAGAATTTTTTTAATTAAATAGCCACACAGGAAACGGATATTGGCAAACTCGAACTGGTGCTATTTCATCGCTATGGCAATCATCCTCCGCTAATTGCTCAATAGTTCAGTCATCCTCATTATTGCTCTGAATCCTCTGTGATTAAGGAAAAGAATTAGATGGCAGGTGCATTACAAAACAAGGTAGCAATTGTGACCGGGGCAGGGCGCGGGATTGGAGCAGCGACGGCCCGCCTTTTAGCCGGGGAAGGGGCAAAAGTGGCCCTCGCCAGCCGCAATCAAACCGAATTGACGGCAGTAGCCGACGAAATCACCCAGGCCGGAGGTCAGGCGCTGGCAGTATTGACCGATGTGAGTGACCCGGCCCAGGTCCAGCACCTTTTTGCGATGGCGGCGGCCGCCTATGGTCCGACGGATATTTTGGTCAATAACGCGGCAGTGGTCGAGGTGCAGGCTTTCGTGGACATTGACCCCGCCGTTTTTGATCGGGTGATGGCGGTCAATGTGCGCGGGCCTTTTTTGTGCAGCCAGGCCGCTTTCCGCCAGATGCAAGTTGCCGGGCAGGGTGGGGCAATTATCAATCTCAGTTCGCTGTCGGGGGTGCGCGGCCCGGAGAAATTTCCCGGTCTCAGCACCTATGTGATTTCCAAGTATGGCGTAATGGGGCTGACCGAGATTCTGGCGGTAGAAGGGCGACCCCATAATATTCGGGTCAATTGTGTTTCGCCGGGGGCAGTAGCAACCGCTATGCTGAAAAAGGCCGCGCCTTTCTTGAAGACCAACACCACCCCGGAAGATGTGGCCCGCACGATTTTTTATCTGGCTGATAGCCAGCAATCCGGGCATATCAGTGGTGCAAACATCGAGATATTTAGTAATTTGTAGTAAGGTAGTAAAAATGTAGTAAAGTAGTAAAAATGTAGTAAAAATAAGGAGTAGTATGAATACCATATTTTTAACCCGGCGGGCGACCTTTAGCGCCGCCCACCGTTTGCATAGTGCGGCTTTGAGTGAGGCCGAAAACCGCGAACTTTTCGGCAAGTGTAATAATCCGCACGGTCACGGGCATAACTATGTTTTGGAAGTGACGGTACATGGCCCGATTGACCCCAATACCGGCATGGTGCTGAACCTGACCGACCTGAAAAAAGCGATGGACGAAGCTATCATTCAGCCGATGGACCATAAGCATCTGAATTTTGATGTCCCGATTTTCCGCGAGATTAACCCGACTGCCGAGAATATGGCGGTGGTTTTCTGGAAATTGCTGGAACAACACCTTTCCAAAGGATTGCTTTATGAGGTAAAATTACAAGAAACCGAAAACAATATCGCAATCTATCGGGGCGAGTAAAATCTGAGGAGTTTTGGAGAAAGTAAATGGCGCGAGGGGATATTTCAGCTGCGGAGGTTTACGCTGACCGCGAGATGTTCAACCGGCTCGGCTATGGCATTATGGATATTAGTTTCGGGTCGGCGGGGATTGGGTCGGAGAATATCCGCGATTTTTCCTATCTGATAACCCCGGACGAAGACAACAAATTTTATCGGCGCAAGGTCTATGACTTGGTCGGGCGCTATTACACCAATACTCTGGCAAAAGCTATCTGGGATGAGCTTATCAATCATAAATGGGTAATGTCGGAGCGGGTCGGTCACGAGATTGATTTGAAGACCGCTGCCGAAGATTGGTTCAAAAATCACAGTCACGGGTTTTTCAAAGAATGGACTTTCCAGCAGCCCGAAGTCCCGGAACGGATTCGGCAAAGTTCGCAGGAGGGCCGTGAGATAGCCGGGGTAGTTGCCGGAACGCTCATCCCCCATTGGCGGGAATTGCTGACCGCCGGTTTTGCGATTACCGATGTGGCAAAAGCGGCGATAGTTGAGGCGGTGCATCCCGGTGTTTGGAAAAAAGCTGGTCTAACTCCCCCTAAAAACCGTCGTTTGGTTTCCGCCCCCCGGTTTTTCAAACGCCGTAAAGTCGCAACCTCGCCCCAGGAAGAACCACCTTATTTAAGTGTCAAACGAGTGGATGCCAAATCGCTCAAGGAAGGCAGCTATTTCGTGCGGATGGTAGCCCACCTGACCGGTCACGACCCGACGACCCCCGAAGAAGCCGAGCGGCGCTGGCAAGAAATCTTGGAACATAAGTGGCATCTGAGCGAAAAAACTGGACGCGATGTGGGTTTGCAGGCCGCAGCCCTCGATTATTTCCGGCGGCTAAATCTGGTGCGTGAGGTCGAAACCGGCGAGAAAAATTAATTACCCGTAAATTATCGGCAAAGAACCAGGCTCTTGATACCCCAGTTTGGGAAAGAGTACGAATCTAATTCGTAGGGGCAATCCCTGGTGGTTGCCCTGCGGGCCGCAGGCCGCTAATTATGAACGGTTGGCTATCTTTCGCTCGTTAGCGTATAGCAAGCAGGTACGCTAACGAGCTAACGGGTGGGTGGAGTTCGTTGGGTAGCCGCCAAAAGCGGTAGGGCAACCACACGGGATTTGCCGCTACCCGGATTCTTGTAGGGGCGGCCACGCAGGGCCGCCCTTGAGCGCTGAGTATTAGCGCCGGGGCTGAATAGTTATTTAGTTTTTGTCTACGAGCTGGGCCGGTAGCTTAACCCGGCTCTCTTCATCTATCGAAAGCGGAACTTGAGCTAGATTAGAGGTGTATTTTGAAGACAAAAGTTTGGTATCGGTAGCTTTGACTTCCGCTTGAGCCTCATTCAACGATTTTACCTCGAACCAGCTTTCGATAGGTTGTCCATCTATCATTATCTGGCGGGCAATTATAGCCTCCAGATTGACACTAGCCGGTAATTCACCCCAGTGTTTGAGCGCCAGGTAATGGATTTTTAGCTCCGCCCCGGCGGGTAAGTGAAAGACTTGAATCCCCACTTCTCCCAGAAATTGCCCTACTATCACCCGATTTTTGCCGCTCCATTCCCACACCTCTAGCCCATTGGTGGTGCAGGTGGCCGCCGTTGCTCGGTCAATATTATCCGGCAGAATAAACCAGCGGGGTTCGGCTTGCTCGTTGCGTAAAATGGCCTCGAAAAAAAGCTTGACCTGGGGCGGACGCTGATATTGTTTGCTGATATATTCTAGCTCTACCATTGGTTTTTTAATCATAACCGTCCCTGTTTTTGGTAAGGTAGTACTTTGGCCTGGCTCGCCACAGGCGACCAGCAGCCCTAGCACCAGGCCAATTGTCCACCGACCTTTTTTCATTTGTCGCGCAGCTCCTGGACTTTAGCGACATCCAGCTTTTGACCGGTCCGCATATCCAGACCGCCGCCTTCCGCTTCAATTTGTTGTTCGGTGGCTTGCCGAGGGAAAGACAACTCGTTATCCTCGTACTTCGCGGGTAGCATACCGCTGTTCTGGGCTTTGATGATGTTTAAGGTTCGGACATCTTCCGAATCCCGGCCCTGATTGTAGACCTGGGTTATTTCGGTCAACATTCCCTGCTCGGTGCGGGTATCCGCTCCCAACCCGGCCCACAACTGGCGGCCTGGGGTATCATCCATACAGAGCGCATTTTCGCCCTGCCACGCTCCGCCCGGATGTTTGAGCAAATACTTGGGATGATTTCTGAAATAGTACCACTCGCCTTTGTGTACCGGGCGATTGCCTTTGGTGCCTTCCTTGCCGGGGTCGGGGGCAGCAATAAACTTCATAAAGTCCCTGATTTGAGGCTGCTCTTTCCAGTCATTGTGCATCACGAAAATCCGCAGGCGATTGTTGGCCGCCACCGGGCTGGTGGTCGAGCCAAAGCGAGCATCAAATTTGTCATCGCCCGCCGCCGCCCGCAAAGTGTCATATTCCATTGCAATCAAAGTCGTATAGCATTCGGCAATGGTCAATCCCTTGAGCCAGGCCTGGATACCTTCGGCGGCACTCTTGCCCGGCTTTAAGCGCCAGTCCCATTGATCCAGTTGCTCAAAATATTCCGGGTTAGCATATCCCAACCGTACCTGGGCTTCTGGCAGCGGATATTTATCTTTCTCGGCTTTTTGGGCTTGCAAGTAGTTATAATCATACCAGATGCCAGTGCTGGGGCTGTGTGAGCCTGGGCCGTTGGCCTGGGTCATATCCTTGACAATATGATTCCCCATGTCCTTGTCGGTGGCCTCGATTTCGGCCTCTTTTTTCTTGGGAGGAAGCGGGGTCGGTTGTGCGCCCGGAAAGAGCTTATTGAGCTGCCGGATAGTTCCTGCCCCGGCACTGCCATATTGAGTGTATCCTAGCCCGTAATCGGCCTTGAATTTTTTGATGGCGTTGGAAGTTTTAGGGCCGTAAATCCCATCTGCTCCGTTTTTCTCAGGCCCGTATTTGCCCAGGTCATAGCCGCCCAGGTCTACTAAAGCCTGTTGCACCTTTTTAACCGACTCGCCCCGGTCCCACAGGTTTAGCCGGTCTTGGTCGTCGTAGCAGGCTTCCAGCTTGATGTCGCCCTTAAAACGGGGTGAGGTCAGGTCATGCCCGTCGCCTATCGTGCGCTGAATAACCTGGGTTGTCGGTGACTTTTTGACCGAGGCTAACATTCTTTGGACTTGCCGATTGCCATAATGTTGGGCCACATTTTGAACTAGCGCCTGTCTTTGGGCGGTGGCGATGGGCCGGGTACTCAAAAGCACCGCCGCTTTGTCGGGCGGAATAGCTCTTTCGGGGCTGGCCTCAGCTTGATATTCGTTCTCATTTTCGGCGCTGGTAGCATAGGAAGCGTAGGAATGATTAGTAGAATTAGTACGATTAGTAGAATTGGTGGAATTGGTGGATGAAGCGCGTTTGGCGCTCTGATAGAGGTTTTTTATTTTGCTCATGGTCCCTCCTGCCAAGTACACAGGTTTTATAAAGTAGCCCGATAATAAGATAACAAAAAACAAGCTAAAAGGTTATGGTCTGCCTGCAAGATAATTTAAAGTTAGTGATTGGTTGGTGGTGGTAAAAAGTAGTAGGATGTAAGAAGGGATTGGAAACTGGCAACCTGATAAAATGATAATAGTTTAGGTGTACCGACCTGATTAAAGTATCTGCTTAGTCTGCAAGGTAATAGAGAGTAAAAAAATCCAACCGTATTTTTGGCGATTAAAGCCCTCTTCAACCCCTCCCCGCCCCGCAAACGGAGAGGGGGGTCAGAGGGTAGGAGGAGAGATTGTTGTAGTCCATAAACTCCGCCTTATAGGACGGATTGCAACAAACTCTTTCGGGTCTTGGTAATGATTCTAGCCTTATTACTTGGCTTTGTCAATCCCCTAAACGTACCAATTTGGCGATTTCGGATTTTCTTTGCAAAAGCTGGCACGATTTGTGATTCATGTGGATAACGAGTACAATTGTACGATTGTACGAGGGTGCGAGATGTATTCGCAATCTGGAACAGGCTATTAATTATGACCGAACGCGCTATCTCCGGCAAAGGCCGCGACGAAGAGCGAGCTTTTGAGGCCACCCTTCGTCCTCGCCGTCTGGCGGAATATATCGGGCAGGAGCGACTCAAAGAAAATTTACAAATCTTGATTGAGGCGGCTAAAGCTCGCAAAGAGCCACTTGACCACCTGCTTTTTTATGGCCCGCCCGGTCTGGGGAAAACCACTATTTCCAGTATTATCGCATCCGAAATGAGCGTGAATTTGCGGATAACCAGTGGCCCGGCGATAGAACGGGCGGGTGATTTGGTGGCAATTCTGACCAACCTCAAACGGGAAGATATTCTTTTTATTGATGAAATTCATCGCCTCAATCGCACGATTGAAGAGGTAATGTATCCCGCTATGGAAGATTTTGCGGTAGACCTCGTGACCGGCAAAGGGCCGAGCGCCCAGAGTATTCACCTGAAATTACCGCGCTTTACCATAATCGGGGCAACTACTCGGCTGGCCTTGCTCAGTTCGCCCTTGCGGGACCGTTTTGGGGCGGTCTATCGGTTGGATTTCTATAATCTGGAAGCGATGGAGCAAATTGTAACCCGTAGCGCCCGCATTTTGAAAGTAGATGTGGATGTCCCCGGCGCGGCAGAAATCGCCCGACGCTCGCGGGGTACGCCCCGCATCGCCAATCGCTTGCTCAAACGGGTGCGCGATTATGCTCAGGTGCGGGCCGATGGCAAAATAACTCAGCCAGTGGCGCAAGAGGCTCTCATCCGCCTGGAGATAGACCAACTTGGCCTGGACGATGGAGACCGGAGGGTGCTTTCGGCAATCATCGAAAAATTTGATGGTGGGCCGGTGGGCATCGAAACGATAGCGGCGGCCACCAGCGAGGAAACCGACGCGATTATGGATGTGTATGAGCCGTATTTGCTGCAACTCGGTTTTATTGCCCGCACTCCGCGGGGGCGGGTAGTGACCCAGCGTGGTTATGACCATCTGGGTCTGAAACCTACCAGCCGCGCCCGTGAGCGCCTCGGACTACTCCTCTCCGAAACTTCCCCCGATAACCCTCAGCAAGCTAAATTGTGGGACGAAGCCGATAGTTAAAGTATAGCTAATGCTGGTCAAATCTTGAGGCGATTGTGAGTGAGATAGAAAAACCTGCCCCGCTCCCGATGAGCGATTACGATTACGAGTTGCCGCCTGAACTAATCGCCCAGACCGCCGCCGAGCCACGCGATGCCTCGCGCCTGATGGTGCTGGAACGGGCTACCGGGCAAATTACCCACCGCCCCAGCTTTCGAGCGATTTTGGACTATCTTCAGGCCGGAGATGTGTTGGTGGTCAACGAGAGCAAGGTGCTACCAGCCAGGGTTTTTGGTCGTAAAGCGGCGACTGGCGGGCAGGTCGAGTTGTTGTTGTTGCGGCCCGCTCCGGCCCAGTGGCAAACCGGGGGGGGTGAAATACCACTGGTTTGGGAATGTCTGGTGCGTCCGGGTCGGGGAATGCGGGCCGGGGTCGCTCTCCGCTTTGGGGTACCGGGCGATGAACTGGAAGCCGAAGTGCGAGGCGAGTCGCCGTCGAGCGGGCGCTATATCGCCTTTGGACAGCCGCCTCTGCCGTTTCTGGAACGACACGGACAATTGCCTTTGCCGCCCTATATCCGCCAGTCGCCAAGTGACCCCAATCGCTATCAGACGGTTTATGCCAACCCCAACCAAACCGGCAGTGCTGCCGCCCCGACCGCCGGGCTACATTTTACCCCCGAATTATTGTCCGAACTGGTAGCCCGTGGGGTGGGCCTTGAGCGGGTGCAACTCCATGTGGGTCTGGATACTTTTCAGCCGGTCAAAGTCGAAAATGGGCTGGAACACCAAATGCACAGCGAATGGTGCGCCCTGGACGGAGCTACCGCCGAGCGACTGAATACTGCCCGTCAGGACGGGAGACGGATAATTGGGGTGGGAACTACCAGTGTGCGAACTCTTGAAACTGCTTTTAACTCATCGCGTCATCGGTTGGAAGCTTTTTCGGGTGAAACCCGTTTGTTTCTCTATCCCGGCAAGCCGCTCCAGGCAATAGATGGCCTTATTACCAATTTTCATCTGCCCCGCTCAAGTCTGCTGCTCTTGGTCAGCGCCTTTGCCGGACGCGAATTTTTATTCCGGGCCTACGCCGAAGCTATCGCCCGGCGTTACCGCTTTTTCAGTTTTGGCGATGCCATGTTTATCTTTTAAGGACAAAATTTACAGCCGCAATCTTTGAGTAAGGCTAGGTTCAGAGGAATTATTGGCTCTGATAAATAGGTGTAAAACCAACTACATTTTGGAAAAACCGCCCAAAATCCCCTAGTTCGGTGGTATTAAGATCGGATACTGCCCAAAAGGTCATATTGGCTCTAGTCCAATGCAAAATATTATAGCCCTGACGACTCAAGTTCTGGGCTTTTTCAATAGCATTGGCTGAACTCGGCCAAATAAATACGTTAATATAATGGTCGCGGCGTTGGTAAATCAGGGTAGCAACCGACCGATTATTCAGATAATCAAGGCGACCTCCTACTAACTTAAAGTCATTTGCCGCCAAATCTTCGACCGGGGGCGAAAAATCCAGTTTGCCATTAAACCAAGGCTTTACCGTATGCTGATTGGAAGAAACGACATCGGTTAGATGGCCCGGCATGAGAGAACGAATATGGCTGGCGACCACTTCTTGGGCCAAAAGCTCGTCGGCGGAAGGTAGGCTTAAAATTCGCCCCAAGCTCCAGGCGATGAGCATGATACCGGACAGGCTTGCCGCCATTACCAACCATCGTCGGCGATTAGGGCGAAGAGATGAGGTCGGGGTCACTTCGGGTTTCCGTAGCACCGCCTGAACCCGCTTTTGCAAATCGGCTGGAGGCTGAAAGTATAAATCACTGCTTTTCAAGGCCGCTTTTAGAGTTTGCTGGTTCTGATAAAGCCGATTGCAGGCTATACAGTCCGGGAGATGTTGTTCTATATCCAGGCTGCTTATCAGGTCTAATTCGCCATCGCTATAGGCATTTAGTAAATATTGCATTTCTTTACAGGTCAAAACTAGCCTCCCTGCTGCTATCGTTGGTCAGACGCTGTAGTAGCCGTTTTCTGGCACGGGCCAGGCGTGACATTACGGTTCCAATTGGAATTCCGGCTAGTTCGGCAATTTCTTTATAGGATAATTCTTCTAGCTCCCGCAAAACAATTACTTCCCGATATTCTACTGGCAATTCTTCCAGAGCCGTTTTCAATAACTGATTGTTTACGCTCCGCAACACCAGAATTTCCGGGTTAAGGTCTTCCGAAAGCCCCCCGTGAAGCTCTTCCTCAAAAACAATCGTCATGTCCTGGCCTTTTTTAGAATAGCGGCTGTAAAAACAGTTACGCACAATTGCTAGTAACCAAGCCCGACTACTAGGGCCTCGGAAGCTATCAAAGAATTTGAAGGCTCGCAAATAAGCCTCCTGTACTAGGTCTTCGGCCTCCTGTTCGTTACGAGTTAGCCAGCGCGCCAGATTATAAGCCGTAGCCAGATGTGGCAGCACGGTTTGTTCAAACCGCTTCACTCCATTTTGCTCTTCAAACTGCACTCTACTTTAGCCCTCCCTTTAATTATATTAGACCAGGCTAGAAGTTCTTTTATTCCCACTACCCCGATTAATTTTCAAATTTTGGGTTTTGTCAGATACCTCAAGGGCTTTAAGCTATTTTAGCTCAAACCTATTGCTTGGGGAGCTTTGTTCGTAACATTTCGTAGCATTGGAGATTTATTTACAAATCGCTGGGAATAAATCTTCAGCCTGGGCAGTATAAATCAGTGTAAGGACTTCAACAAACTTTACTACTACCTTTACTACTACAAGGAGGAATACCGTGAAGAAAGATGATCAGTTGCCGATTGAAAAGCTTGAAGAGCTACCGAGCGAAGAAGCAACCTCAGATGTCAATCGGCGCAATTTTCTCAAATGTATGGTCTGGGCCGGGACCGGGCTGGTCTGGACTTTTACCAGTGGCGGTTTACTTACGGCCTGCGGTGATGTTCCTACATCTGCCGCTACCGCCGCTGCGACTGGCTTTACTTTTGTCCAGATTAGTGATAGCCACATTGGTTTTAACACGGATGGGGTGAATACCGACGTAAGTGGCACTTTGAAGCAGGCAATAGACCGGATTAACGCCTTACCTACCCGCCCTGCTCTGGTTTTGCATACTGGTGATGTTACCCATAACTCTAAACCGGCTGAATTTGACACTGCCCAACAGCTTTTGAGTACTATTAAAACCGATAAGGTTTTCACAGTGCCGGGCGAACATGATGTAGTAGGCGATCAAGGAGCGGCGTACCGTCAACGTTTCCAGACCAATACCGGCGCTGGTAGCGGGAAATCCTGGTATAGCCTGGATATTAACGGGGTTCATTTTATCGCGCTTTCTAACGCTGGAGAATTGGATGCCTTTGGGATGCTTGGTAATGAGCAATTGGATTGGCTCAAAAAAGATTTAGCCGGGGTGAAGAAAGACACAACCCTGGTGGTATTTGCCCATGTGCCACTCTTCACGATTTACGCGCCCTGGGGTTGGGAAACCAAAGACTCAGCTCCAGCCATGGCAATGCTAATGCCGTACAGTAATGTCACCGTTCTGAACGGACACATTCACCAGGTACTCAGCAAATTTGAGGGAAATATCAGTTATTATACTGCCACCGCGACGGCCTTTCCCCAGCATCGGCCCGGCGTTGATAAACCCAACGCTTATAAACTGCCAGCAACTGACCTGTTACAATCCATCGGTTATCGCACTATTACCATGACTAATGGTAAACCCAGTGCTCAGATTAATGATACGACTTTGGCAGGTGCGCCAGCTGCTACAGTCGCTCCAATTAACACTCCCGTACCAGTGGTGGCTACTCCCACGGTAGCAGCGGTAAATAGTGGGCCGGAGGTTCTTGATATAGGAGCGGTAAATGATTTTTCCAGTGCCGCCCCTAAGCAACTGAGTTTAAACTTCCCGAATAAAACTAAGCCCGATACCCTTTTCGTGGTACAAGATAACGAGCAGTACCTGGCCTTGAGCGATGTATGCACCCATCAAGGCTGTGAGGTAAATTGGAGTCCGCCGGACAACCGCTTTCTTTGTCCCTGTCACGGCAGCCAGTATGATAAATTAGGTAAGAATGTAGCCGGGCCAGCTCCTAAGCCGCTACTACGTTACAAAATCCAGGTAACTAACGGGCGGTTATTGATTTCGGTTCAACCTACTCCCACGAACTAAAGCTTTCAAAGCCTTAAAACTTTCGCTTGAAACTGGTTGAAGTCTGGAAAGGTATATAGGGGAACTTTACGGCCGTAAAGTTCCCCTATATATAACCAAACCCGATTTTGGAATTTAGCAAAGCTAGGCTTAAATCAGAAAAACCGTACCAAGCGCTAGTCTTTTAGGAATCAAAAACCGAAGGTCATAATATTATGACCTTCGGTTTTTGATTCCTAAAAACTTAACTGGCAGCGTCGAGGGCTTTTAATTCTTCTTCGATTACGGTTTGAATAATCCGTTTGGTGCGACCTGAAATGGTTTTGCCTTTGAGCTTGAACAACCAGACCCGGATTTCGGGGTCAAGCTCGTCGTTGGCGAGCATCTGAGGGGCAGCGGCATCCAGTTCCAGCAGACCATCAATCGTGAGGCCAAACACGCGGACGATGCGGGTGAGGGCATCTACGGTTGGATTGACCTCGCCGGTTTCCAGGCGACTGATATAGCTGGTACTCATTTTGCTGGCGCGTCCCAATTCTTCTTGGCTCAATCCGGCATCAATCCGTAACCGCCGGATGCGCTCGCCCACCACCACTTCGCTTTCGCGTTTGCGGCGGCGTTGTTCCCCCACATGAGTAGTGCTATTTAACGAGCCACGTTTGCGCCCACGTCGGCGTGGTTCGGCTACATCGGCGGACTCGGCTCTGGAAGCCGTCGCATAATTCGAGCTGGTCTTGCTGTTATCTCCCGCCGTTCTGGGAGTATAGCGTTCCAGACTCACGGCGGCATCCATGTCAGCCGTGTATTGATTTTCTTTATTCATATTCACTTCCATTTTCTAGCTTATAATTATAGTAAAATTAACCTAATAATCTTACCAGGGCTGTTGCCATTACCCCTATTCGTACCAGTAGAAATCTAACCAATCCTAAAGTTACCTCATACCGAAACAAATATTGCTATGCACCGAATTAGCAATATTCTAATATAATGGATATTGTACCATAGTATTTGAATAGATTCAAGTCCTTAGCTATGACGAAAGTAATTAACGATAACTTATCGAGGTCATAACGAATTTGTATCAAGTGATGCGCGGGGTCAGACGTTGTAGCAGAGCAATCAATTGGTCGAGGTAAAAATAAGTTACCCCTTCCTGATGGGAAAGAAGTGGGGTCAAAATAATAAGACTTCCATTATCCTCATCCCGGCCTATCGCCGCTTTAGTCGGACGGCCCTTATCGGGATGAGAACTCAGTTCCATTTCGGTATAAGTCTGGATTTTGGGGAAAATCTCCTTGTAATAGCGCCAGTTAGTGCGCCCATAGCCAAAGATAAAGCGGGGCGCAGTTTTTTGGATTTTCAAGCCCTGGTATAACTCGCGCAATCGGGTAATTCGGGTATCCCGTCCGGTCAGTTGGTCCTCGACAAACCGTTGGGGTTCACGCAATACTTTATCATAGAGCGGGCTATCGGTAATCGTACTATTTTGATAAGGCCAGGAAGCGGCTTGGAGACTACGGGTCGGCAACGAAATAATATCGGTCAAGAGCGCTTCGCCGTCGAGCGCCCCAAAACGGTGGGTAAAATACTCTTTGCGGGCAGCTTCGGTTTGCTCCTCTGGCGATAATTTCAGCCGAGTGACCAGATAGTTGGCATATTGCCAGATGGGAGAGCCATAAAAAAAGCCGGTTTCGGCCTCAAAACGGTGTTTATAAATTGCGGCATCGGCAAACTCTTTTTGAAATTCGGGTAAACTATTGCGCTCCGAAAGGGTGGCGTTCCCATCGGTATAGGCCAGGTCGTTTGGGCCGATAAACCAGAAACCGCCGTCGGGGTTGCCAAACCCGATATGAGTCAAAAGCCGCAAAACTTCCAGCTTGGTAAATTCGGTGCGCCTGGCAAGCATCGGGCGCAGTTCACCGGTGTTTTGGCCTTCGGCGGCAGTCCGACTGCCTCCATTCCGTTTGGGAGGAGATGATACGTTTGAGGTGGAACGAGCGGGAGTTGCTGCCCGGCCTGGGATGGGCGGTTTGGAGGCGGGGCGTGGGGTTGGAGGTTTGCTCGTTTTAGGATTATTGTTAAGCTGGGCCTGAGTAGCCAATTCCAGCCGAATATTTTCAATAATCCGGGCTTGCTGGGTTGCGTCCAGTTCGGCTAAAGCGCCATCGGTCAGATAGCGGATTTTAAGGCGACCCTCGGCGGTAATTTCCAGCACTTCATATTCACCGCGCCGATTGCGATATTTTTCGCCGACTACAAATTCTACGCCCATAGTTCCTTGTTTTGCCGAGTTTTCAAGAGTTGCCAACCAGGGCCGCCCTTATTGAGATAGATTTCTAGTTAGGAGAGAGTTGGTCATAAATCCACAAGCTATGACCTGGCCTCAGTTAGGCCGTAAATCTTTTAACTGCTGATACAATTGCTTTTCTTTTTCCGAAAGATTGGCCGGTAACATCACTTCTACCTTAACATACATATCCCCAAACTGAGCCGGAGTATTCAGCACTGGCATTCCTTGATTGGTCAGCCGAAAAGCTTTGCCGTTCTGGGTTTCAGGTGGAATATTCAAGGCAAATTTAGAGCCTTTTAGCGAAGTAATAATAATTTCGCCGCCCAGCAAGGCAGTATATAACGGGATGCTGGCGGTAGTATGCAAGTCCGTACCCTTGCGGACATAGGCCGGGTGCGGCAACATTCGCACTTTTAGCAATAAATCGCCGCGTTGCCCGCCTGACATACCGGGCGCACCTTCGCCGGTTACTTTGACTTTCGTGCCTTCATCCACCCCAACCGGAATGCGAACTTCCATGCGCTTGGTACGGGGAGTATAACCGACCCCACCGCAGACGCTACACCGCGCTCCATTGCGGACTCCACTGCCATTACAATAAGTACAGGGTTCGGTAGATTGAATCTGAAGCTGGCGGGTCGAACCCTGATAAGCTTCTTCCAACGTCACATCAATTTGCTGCTCAAAATCCTCGCCGCGTTGAGGGCGGGTCGAAGTGCTTCGTCCAAAGCCAAAATCATTAGCGGTGCTGCTGCGCGGGCCTGGGCCAGGGGTTGTGCTACGAGGTCGGGCGCTGGCATTCCCAAAGATACTATCAAAAATATCGCCAAACCCGCCCTGGGGATTATTAAAATCGTAGTTAAAGCCCGCGCCGCCGGAGGTAGTGCTGCCAAACCCGGCCTTGTCGTACTTTTCCCAATCTGGCCCAAACTGGTCATACTTGCGGCGTTTATCGGCATCGCCTAATACTTCATAAGCTTCGTTTATTTCCTTAAAGCGATCAGTAGCATGGGTATTAGCCTGATTTACATCGGGGTGATATTTGCGAGCCAGCCGCCGATAGGATGATTTTATATCCTGCTCGGTGGCGGTGCGGGGAACTTCCAGTGTTTTATAATAATCTTTTTGTGCCATCGTATTAAACCCGATATTCTCAATAAAGTGTATAGGTTATTTTACCCGCCCCAATCCTCAAAAATCTTGTTCAGGTTGGATTGTGTTTGATTGTGGTTTTAGTCTATCATTAGTACGTACATGCGGCAAGGTTGATAGACTGGAATTTTATTAGATTTGTGTTAGATTCCACTTGCCAAACCTGCTTAGGTTTTGTTATAATATCGTTAAGGATTTGTTGTATTTAAGTAAAGAACAATATGACTTAGTTCGATAAATCCAGTTGGACAAAATATAGCTAGAAAGACTCTTCAATGGCGACGATTACTATTCTTCCTTCCGGGCTACAAATCGAAGTAGAAGCGGGCAAAACTATATTAAAGGCGGCGGTTGAAAATGAAGTTTGTTGGCCTCATACTTGTGGCGGCAAAGAAACCTGCGGCTCGTGTGCCTATATTATTGTAGATGGCAACGAGAATCTTGCCCCCTTGGGCCGGTTCGAGCAACGCCAACTGGTAGCTCTTAAAGGGCGACAGATTCAGCCGATGCGCTTGGCCTGCCAATCGGTGGTCAATGGCGATGTGACCATCAAGAAAAATATTCCCCTTATTTGAGTTGACGAAAATTTTACTCAGCTAGTCATATATAGCGGCTCTGCAATGGTGCAGGGCTGCTATTATTTTATACAGTATGTTAAAATAAGCTTTACTGCCCCAATTTCAATCACAAACATAATTCTAATCGCAAAATTTAGAAAGGGTGAAGAGGATGGATTATACCTGGAAGTTAGACCATAAAGAAAAGATTAGCCTGAAAGATTATCCGCCCGATTTTAGCGCCAAGCTGAATAAAGTCAAAGCCTTGCCAGTTCAGCAGCAATTCAGCCAGGAGCTTGGAGAATTACAGGAATTATGCTATGCCGCCGGGAAAAATTCGATTTTGATTGTGCTACAGGGCATGGATACCAGTGGCAAAGATGGCACCGTCCGGGCGGTGATGGCCGATGTCAACCCGCAAGGCTGCAACGTAACCTCGTTCAAAGCGCCGACTATCGAAGAGCTGAACCACGATTTCTTGTGGCGGATTCATCAACATATCCCCGCCAAAGGCATGATTGAGATTTTTAATCGCTCGCACTACGAAGATGTATTAATAACGCGAGTGCGCCAGCTAGTCCCGGAAGCGGTCTGGAAAGCTCGCTATGACCATATCAACCACTTTGAGAAGCAATTAGCCGATAATGGGACTATTATCCTCAAGTTTTATCTGCATATCAGCAAGGAGGCCCAGGCCGAGCGGTTAAAGGCCCGTGAAGATGATTTGTCCAAGCGTTGGAAGATTTCGGCGGGCGACTACAAAGAACGGCTGTTTTGGGATGGCTACCAACAGGCTTATGACGATTTGCTCGAAAAATGCAGCACCGAGTATGCGCCCTGGTATATTGTCCCGGCAGACCGCAAATGGTATCGGAATCTGGCGATTGCCGAAGCGATTGTCGAGGCTTTGCGCCCCCATCGCAAGGATTGGGAAGCCGGAATCCATGCCAGAGGCGAAAAAGCCTATGCCGAATTGCTCCAGCTTCGTAAAGAAATGGGTGACAAAATATAGGTTACTTGAAAGCCAGACTGCTGCCATAAAAACTCAGATAGTCTAGCACGTGGTCAGTCCAGTACTCAGCATCGTGCTGGCCTGGGAAATCCTTCCAGGTAAAAGCAATCTTGCGGTCAAGCAAGACTTTTTTCAGTTCCAGAGCGCGAGGTCGCCACAATTCGTCCTCCGTTCCGTCATCAATCCAAAGCTTGACCTGAGTAATGTAGTTGTTGGTTTTAGCCATTTCTACCGGGTCGTGCAGGGCAAACCAGGTCTGACCCTCCATCCAGGGCAGTCGGCTCTCATAGGTTCGCATCGTCGGGCTATGCGCTCCGACTACCCCAAATATATTGGGAAAATTCATCGCCAGTTGTAAGGCCCCGTTCCCGCCCATCGAAAGCCCACCAATCCCCCGGCTCTGCTTGAGCGGAATAGTCCGAAAATTGCCGTCAATATGGTCTACTACTTCGTGGGCAATATATTCGCCCCATTTCAGGCCGTTGTTGGGATGGTCTACCCAATATTCCTGGTCGCCAAAGGGCAACACAATAATAAGCGGTTGGATTTGACCGGTGTTGATTAAATCCTCCAAGCGCCCGAACAGGCCATACCACATCCATTCGTCTACCTTGCCGCTAAAGCCGTGCAGCATATAGAGTACCGGATAGCGTTTTGGGGAGTTGGCATATTCCGCCGGGAGATAAATTCGGTAGGAAATATTGCGGCCTAAGAGACTACTGTTGAATTGGCGTTCTGTAACCTGACCTTTGCCTTTGAACTCAACCGGCAAGGGCGTACCGACCTGCGGGATTTTCAGGGCCGGAGTCGGATAAGGTGTGGCTGTCGGCATAGCGGTATTAGTTGGAGCTACTACCGGTTTAGGAGTTACTAAAGGCGGGAGCGCCCCAACCTGGTTCTGACCGCCCGGATTCTGACTGGAAGCCGCAATGATTTGGGTGGCGGTCGGTACAGCGCCAGAGTTTTGGGGCAAATTGACAATGGCCGCATTATCAGCGGGCTGAGTTAGGGCGGTGGGAGTGGCGGCAATATCGTTGCCACAAGCCGCCACCAAAATCAGAAGTAAAAACATGCTGAACGCCCAGCATATTTTTTTATTCCAACTATTTTCAGGATTACTATCTATATTAAAGGGTAATTGCATCTTACCAGTCTATTCACTTTCCACTTTATTTAATTTCAAGCAAAAAGCGAGCCAGAAGGCCCGCCTTTGTAATTCTGCCTCGAAATCGAGGCAAGCCATAAATTAGTTGACTAAACTATTAAAGAACCCAAAAGCACTTTGCTTCATTTCCTTGCAAACCGTATGCTCGACTCCGGGGAAAATAGTCAGCGTCGCCGAGACACCAACTTCTTTTAATGCGTTAAAATAGCTGGTAGCCCGCTCCACCCTGGTTTTACCTAAATAAGGGGTCCAGGCTGGAGGTACATCTTTCGTTGCAATATCCGCGCCACCAACTCCAATCCAGAAAACCACTTGGCGTAAAGCATCCAAATCTACATCGTGTCCAATATACTTGGAAACATCGGACACCCCGTAAGGAAACCGTAGATTTACATTAGCCGGGGCCAGGGTGGTAGTCGGGTGATATTGAGCCGAAGGCAGGGTGTAATTACCGGCGGAGATTACTGCTACGCCCCTTACTCTTTCGGGATAGAAAGTAGCAAAGCGGTGGACAATTTGACCGCCCCGCGAAAACCCGAAGAGCAAAATTTTGGAGTTGATTGGATGTCCCAGGTCGGCAGGCAAGGCGCTTAAAAGCTGGTAAAGCTGGGGTAATAATACCATATCATTTGCCATTATCTGAGCCGGGTCATTATAGTCGGCGGCATACTTCATGGTAGGTGCGACCAAAGTCAGGTTATATTCTTCGGCATATTCCAAAAGTGGCTGTCCAAATTGCCGTCCTTTATTACCCATCCCGTGAATGGCGAACATTATCTGTAAAACCTTCCCCGGTTGGCGTGATTTTGCCGGAATATAGGCGAAAAACTCAGAGTCGGCATAAGGAAAAGCCCGAAAATCATCTTCCAGCTTCGGCCCAACCTGGGTTGACGGAGTAGGTGTAGAAGCTTTGGCAGTCTGGGCGGGCGTAGTCGCCAGGGGTGCTTTAGCGGTTTGAGCCGGACTGGTAGCGACAGGTGCTTTTACAGTTAGGGCCGCACTTGGGGCGGCGATTGTAGTAGCGATAGGGGCTTTGGCGGTTTGAGCCGGAGTAGAGGAAGCCGATTGCGGCGCAATTACATCGGTTTCAGAGGCGGGAGTCGCAAGATTGACCTCGGAGCAAGCCGCCAATAATACCAGGCTCAAAAAGAGGGCTACTATTAAAGCCCGTCCTTTGTCCCTAAAAACGTTTACCAAATTCATCTAGTTAATTACACCTGTAAAGCTACATTGCCAGGAGCGGCCCAACTACAACATTTAACTTATGCAAACTATAATTTTATTTTAGTGTTCTTACTGATTCTTACTAACTATTATATTCAGTTGTGCAAAAGAATATACGTACCGGAGACTTATAAGTTTACAGTTTTGGTGAGGAGTTTGAGAATTATAAGATAGGCTTATCAGAATGGCCTAAACTACTCAAAACGACTATGACCCGAAACTCTACCTATATATTAACGGAAGTATCGCTAAATTGCAATTACATAATATTACAGGAATATGACAGTTTTGGGGTCTCTACATTCCCAGGAGGGCGCGAAGGCTTCGAGCATGTCCTCGACTTACCTGGACTTCGCTGTGTTCCTGATCGTTGACCTTGAGAACGTAAGCCCCATTAAAAAAAGGCTGAATTTCACTGACATTGTGCAAATTTACCAGGAAGGAGCGATGCGTCCGCAAAAAAGGCGGCGAAGGTAATCGCTTTTCCAGCTCACTAATTGAAAAGCGAGTTAGATATTCCTGGTCAAAGGTCTTGATATAGACATAATCGCCGCGTGCTACGGCATAGCGAATATCGGTCAGATTGATAAGCAGTGTCCGATTTTCTTTATCCACCGGCAATTTATCGAGCCGCCCGGCCTCTTTGTCGTGGGCTTCCTCCTCTTTGGGGCGTGGTTTTTCGGTTTCGCCCCCGCTCGCTGCCGGAGGTTTGCGGCGCAAGACCCGTTCCAGAGCTTGTTCTAGTCGCTCCTGGGCTACTGGCTTGAGGAGATAATCGGTGGCATCCAGGCCAAAGGCTTTTACCGCGTACTCATCGTAGGCTGTCACGAAAATCAAGCGGGGTGGGCTGCTAAAATTTTGCAAAACCTGGGCAAATTCCAGGCCATTCATACCCGGCATCTGCACATCGGCTAATACCAGGTCGTATTTTTCCTGGTGCAAAAAGCGCAAAGCTTCCAGCACCGCATCCGTCGTGACGATTTTGCTGCAATAGCCGCTTTGTTCCAGCATATAGGCCAGTTCTTCCAGGGCCGGGCGCTCATCATCGAGAACCAACGCTCGCAAGCTGGCTTTTTCTTCCAGGGCTTCCATATTGATACTACCTCACTGCGGAGTAAAGGACGTGCTGGCGCTATAACTTTGCCCATTATAACTAAATGAAACCGAAATAGTCACCTCTTGGCCTTTGCTAGACTCGCCCACGCTACGGGTACAACTCGCTACCCCATCCGTGCCAGCCGTGCCATTGCAGCTAACCGGGCCAGAGCTGAAGTTCCAGGTGCTGGACATCGCCACCCCACTTGTCGCTACTCCCTTGATAATAAGTCGCCCATAGACCGTGAGATTGCTGTTTTTGGGCGGATTCGGCAGACTAACACAAGCTTGGGCTAAAGTAATTTCGGTTGTGACCACCGCCAGACAGCCGATTGCCGGGACTCCGCCGCCCGGCGGCAAAGGTGGCCCTGGTACTTTCGGCGGAACGGGCGTGGGAGGCGATTTATATTTGCTATTATACTGCTCTGCCCCCAGCAAGCCCAATAAAACGTCGTAGGGTGGCTGATTTTCCAGGTGCTGCTCAAATCTGGCCCTTTGAAAGTATTGCACTCGGTGAAGTTTGCCGTCTCCGGCGGGTGGTGGGGCATTTATTTCTTCAAACTCGCCACTAATCGGAAAGCCTTGTTGGGTCAGCCCGCCATTTCCGCGCCAGTATTCCAAAAACCGTCCGCAAGCCTTAAAGCCGGTTTCGGCAAAGAGCTGGCAATTGCCGGAAACTGGCTCAATAAAAGTCGGGGTCTTGCCCTCATATTTAGTCTTGTACTGCTCCGCCCCCAATAATCCTAACAAAACATCATACGGTGGCTGGTTTTCGGGATGGTCCTCAAACCTGGCTCTTTGAAAATATTGCACCTGGTGGATTTGTCCATCCCCGGCGGGCGGCGGAGCATTGCGTTCCTCGAATACTTTGGAAATCGGAAAACCCTGTTGGGCCAACCCACCATGCTCGCGCCAGTAGCTCAGGAATTTACCACAAGCCGAAAACCCGGTTTCGGGGAAAGTTTGGCACTCCTCGGCGGCTTGAATAGCCGGGCTAACCAGGAGTGTATTCGCTATGAGTAAAACCACCCAAAAAACGGATAAACCCAGTTGTCCAGGCTGACTATAGCGAATTTTGGAAATTAGCCTTGTTATAAATATACTCCTTCAATTCTTCTAGGCTTTCACCCAATCAACTTTTGGTTATATAACGAAACTTTTGCCATTCATCAAAAAGTAGCCTGGTTATATCTATGAAGAAATTACGGTACATTTTTTTCATAGATATAACTATTCCGGGCTTTAGCCTTTTTAAGCGAAAGGCTTATTCTTTAGCGGGCGGATGATTGGCGCGGGCCTGACGTTTGGCCTTTTTAATCTGCACTGCTTCTCGCAACCGCACCGCCTTCCGCTCAACCAGTTGCTTGAACTGGGAACGCTTAATGCTTTTGAGGTTATCCGCCGAAGTCAGTTCGGCCTCGCTATCCAGTTCGGCGGCGTGAGTGGCAGTGTCAAGCGCCCGCCGATAACTGCGGCGCTCCAGGTGGGGCAGTAACTTTGAGGCCCGCCGATAACCCCGGTTGCCGCTCGATAAAAAACGGCTCTGGCGCTTGTAGTCCAGTTGCTTTTTACGATAGGGCGACAATTTGCGTTCCGATAAGGCTTCCGTAGAGTCGGAGTCGTCGAAGGCTTCGGGGTCTATATCGCGGTTAGTCATAATTGAACCTCCTTCAGTGAGATTGAGGGCCAATATTCAGGGCCAATTGAGGACTAAAGCAAAGCTACAAAACATCGTAGCAAGGCCGAAAATACAGGCCATAGGCCGGTTTTGGGAGACCGACCATTCCGCTACTGCTATCCTACTATGTTTGGGGGCGGAGTTCAAGTGTTTTGACTACATTTTTGGAGGTCGAATGATGGGTTTTAAAGTATCACTCATTTTACCCAGCTATTTTATTCAGCCGTAAAAGTTCCGCTTTTGCCGCCGCTTTTGTGAGTGAGGCGAATATTGCCGAGCCGCATCCCCTTATCAGTCGCCTTAACCATATCATAAATGGTCAGGGCGGCGGCGCTGACGGCAGTGAGAGCTTCCATTTCTACCCCGGTTGGCCCACTGGTTTTCACCTCGGCCTCTATCAAGACCGCATTGCGAGTGTTATCAAGTTCAAAACGCAGGTCTATCCCGCTCAACATCAGAGGATGGCACATCGGGATAAGCTCAGAAGTCTTTTTAGCCGCCATAATTCCGGCAATTTGGGCCACCGCCAGCACATCGCCTTTCTTAGCCTTGCCTTCCCGTATAAGCGCCAGGGTCGCGGCTTCCATCAGCACTTCGCCTTTAGCGATAGCTCGGCGCTCGGTGGTGGCCTTTTCGCTAACATCCACCATCCGCGCCCGGCCCGCTTCGTTAAAATGGGTCAGGGGCGTTTCAGCAGTGGTATTCGGCGACCAGTGCTGCAACACCTTTGCATAATCTACCCCAAATTTTTGAAGCAACTGGGTCGCCGGGTCATTGGGGTCGCGCAAAATCGCCAGCAAAAAATGTTCATCGCTCAAACCGCCGGTCTGGGGCGGCTGTTTTTCGTTGAGCGCCCGACTAAAGACCTGTTGCAGACGGGGAGTAAAAAACATGGTGGCTGTAGCTTTGCCGGTTTCAGTGGTTTCTTTGGAAACGTTCAGGGCTGTCAGGCTTTGCGACAGGGCTTCCTTGACCGGGCCGGGGTCTACTCCCAGCTTTTCCAGGGTCGGAGCAGTTGCCCCCTCTTTGAGCGTCAGCATTGACATCAAAAGATGCTCAACCTCAAGTTGGGTGTGCTGATATTGACGCAAAAGTTGATATGAGCCAGTCAGCACCGCCTGAGCCTTTGGGCTGAAATTATCAAAGGGATTTATTGCCATCGCTGCACCTTTAGCCTGTTTTAATTTATGTTCTTGGTTAATGGTTCAATTGATACAAATAGTTCAAGCCCTTGAGGGTTAAGTGGGGATCGAAAATATTAATCAGGCCAGGGCTATCCCGCACGATGGTTTGGGCCAGTCCGCCCGTAGCAATTACCTGGATTTTCTGTCCGGCGGGCGGGGGCGTGACGGTGGTGATTTCGGCACTGAGTCGTCTGACCAGCCCCTCGACCAGCCCAATATACCCAAATACCAGGCCGGATTGAATGCTATTAGTGATGTTGCGTCCGATAGCGTGAGGCGGCGAAACCAACTCTACCCGATAAAGGCGACTGGCTTCCCGAAAGAGGGCTTCGGCGGCAATATTTATGCCCGGCGAAATCGCGCCCCCCAAGTATTCCATGTTAGCTGAAAGAGCCTCGAATTTGGTCGCCGTCCCGAAGTCCACCACAATCGCCGGGCCACCATAATAATGCAAGGCGGCGACGGCATTAACCAGGCGGTCTGCTCCTAGCTGGCGAGGGTCTTCGTAGCGCAGTACAATTCCGGTCTTGATACCTGGCTCAACCAACATGGGCTTGAAGTCAAAATAGGTTTCAAACATCGTTCTAAAGGCCGGGGTCAGGGGCGGGACGACGCTGGAGATAATCGCCCCGCTAATTGAGGAGGTCTGCAAACCCTTTTTATCCAGCAAAGCCAAAAATTTCAGCCCCAAGTCGTCGGGCAACAATCGGCGCTCGGTCTGAATCCGCCAGAGGTCAGCGAGGCGCTCTCCCTCGAACACCCCGCACACCGTATTTGTATTGCCGATGTCTACCGTTAAAAGCAAATCAAGCTTTCATATTGTTTAGAACTTGCGCTTGCAGGACTTTTCTGATTTAAGGATACTCTGCCAAAACTCCAAACAGGTTTGGTTATATTTGAAAATTTTACTGCGTAAAATTTTCAAATATAACTTTTCTGGTGTTACCCCGATTTGCCCGCGAAAGTCCTATGTTAGAAAACTGCCCGCTATCTGACCGGGATGGCGGGCAGGGTCAGAAAAGATTACCAGTTCTGGGCGGTCAACATTTCTTCGGGGTGTCCGGTCAGAGCTTCCATATATTTTTCGGCATCCAGGGCCGCTCGGCAACCGCTGCCCGCCGCCGTAATCGCCTGGCGATAGCGGAAGTCGTAGACATCCCCGGCGATAAAGACCCCCGGCACGCTCGACTCGGACTCGTTCTTGATAGTCAGATAGCCCGCGTCGTTCATGTCCAGCCAGCCGGTGAAAATATCGGTGTTGGGCCGATGTCCAATCGCCACAAAGACCCCATTCAAAGCTATGTCCCTGCTCTCGCCGGTCTTGAAGTTTTTGATCTTGACAGCTTCGACCGTGTTTTCGCCGATAACATCTTCAATTACGGTATCAAAGATGACTTCAATTTTGGGGTTCTGGAACACCCGGTCTTGCATAATCTTGGAGGCGCGGAACTTGTCGCGGCGATGAATCAGGCTGATTTTGCTGGCGAAGCGGGTCAGAAACAGAGCTTCTTCTAAAGCACTGTCACCGCCGCCGATAACCGCAATCTCTTTGCCCCGAAAGAAAAAGCCATCGCAGGTGGCACAACTCGATACCCCGCGGCCCCGCAATCGGGTTTCGTTGGGCAAATCCAGCCACATCGCACTAGCCCCGGTCGCTACGATGACCGCTTCGGCCTCAAAGACTGCATCATCAGTATAAACCTTGTGCATCCGGCCTGAAAAATCTACTTTGGTAGCATCGGTATCAATGAACTTGCTGCCAAACCGCTCGGCTTGCTGCCGCATATTGTCCATCAACTCCGGCCCCATAATCCCCTGCGGAAAGCCGGGGAAATTTTCGACTTCGCTGGTCAACATTAGCTGACCGCCGGATTGGTAGCCCGCGATAACGGTAGTATCCAGGTTGGCGCGGCTGGTGTAAATCGCGGCGGTCAAGGCCGCCGGGCCACTGCCGATGATTATCACCTTTTTCTCTTCGCTCATTTTACTATGCCTTTCTAAGCTAATTTAAATATTGGTAAATATAAGGTAACGGGTTTTAAATATAGAATTGAATTCAGATAACTATTCGGTCTCTTCTTCCCATTCCAGGGCGCGGGAAATTGCTTTTTTCCAGCTCATATATTGCTTTTCGCGGACTTCTTCGTCCATTTGGGGGCTAAAACTTCGGTCTACCTGCCACAGATTAGTAATCTCTTTCTGGGAAGTCCAATAATTGACTGCCAGACCTGCTAAATACGCCGCACCCAGGGCGGTAGTTTCGATGACTTCGGGGCGGATGACGGTCTTGCCCATCATATCGGCCTGAAATTGCATCAAAAAGTTATTGGCCGCCGCGCCCCCGTCCACCTTGATTTCGTCAAAATCCAGACCGCTATCCTCTTTGAGAGCTTCAAGGACATCTCGCACCTGATAAGCAATACTTTCCAGGGCAGCCCGCGCCAAGTGATTGCGATTGCTACCTCTGGTCAGCCCGAAAACTGCGCCACGGGCAGTAGGGTCCCAGTAGGGCGCACCCAGCCCGACAAAGGCCGGGACAATATACACCCCACCGTTATCGGGGACGCTCAAAGCCATCTGTTCGGTTTCGCTGGCGCTGGAAATGAGCTTCATCTCGTCGCGCAACCACTGAATCGCCGCCCCCGCAATAAAAGTGCTACCTTCGAGGGCATATTCCACCTTGTCATTATAGGCCCAGGCAATCGTCGTCAGTAGCCCATTCTGGGACTCGACTGGCTCTTCCCCGGTGTTAATCAGCAAAAACGCCCCGGTGCCATAAGTCGCTTTTATCTGGCCTTTGCTAAAGCAGGCCTGTCCAAACAGGGCCGCTTGCTGGTCGCCTGCCACCCCGGTTATCGGGATAGCCGGGCTATCATCCGCCAATAGCGCCGCCGGGATTTCACCAAACCGGAACGAACTGGGATGTACATCCGGGAGCATGGTCAAGGGGATATTGAAATAATTCAAAATATCCTCGTCCCATACTTTGGTGTGAATGTTAAAGAGCAGGGTGCGGCTGGCATTAGTCATATCGGTGCTGTGGATGCGCCCGCCGCTCAAATTCCACATCAGCCAGCTATCTATTGTTCCAAACAGGATTTCGCCATTATTCGCCTTTTCGCGCAACCCCTCGACATTCTCTAAAAGCCAGGCAATTTTCGTACCGCTAAAATAGGGGTCAAGCACCAGCCCGGTTTTGGCCCGGATTTCGCCTTCAATCCCTTCCTCCCGCAATTTCCCGCACATTTCGGCGGTGCGACGGCATTGCCAAACAATCGCATTATACACCGGGTCGCCGGTCTCTTTATCCCACAGCACGACGGTTTCGCGTTGATTGGTGATACCGATGGCATTAATCCGGTCAAAGCCAATTCCAGCTCGACTGACAGCCTCCCGGATAGCGGCAATAACTCCGTCCAATATGTCCATCGGGTCGTGTTCGACCCATCCCGGTTTGGGATAAATCTGACGGACGGGGGCATAAGCTCGCCCGATAATCCGGGTTTCCCGGTCAAAGATGATTACGGTACTGCCGGTAGTTCCCTGGTCAACCGCCAGGATATAACCCTCTTCACCCTCTGCCATCTGGCTGCTCTCCCCTTATACGCCGTCCAGGACGGCCTTCTGAATTTCAGCTAAATCTCTTCCAGATTGCCCCGGTGTCCCTATTATACCAAAACTGCCCAATATTTGCAATAATTCTTTGTTAATAGCTATTCTTAATTAGAAACTATTTAGTGATGTTCGGTGCTATTAGACAAACAGCGTTTTTAATTCTACCCTAAAACCGGGAATAATATCTTCCCCATCCAACCAGCCATCAGGCTGAATCGTGACAGGCCAATCATCCCCCTGATGGAAAATCGCCGCGATACGCTGGCTGGGCTGGATGACCCAGATTAGCTTCACTCCACCTTGCTGATATAGTCGAACTTTATCCAGCACTTCTGCCGCCGTATCGCCCGGTGACTGGATTTCTATCGCTAAATCGGGCGCTCTCGAAATTGCGCCAGCACTACTCGGCGGAACATTGGGGTGAGCAATATAGGCTATATCCGGGCCTAAGCTGGTCTCTTTATTGGTAGCCGGGTCGTGGTAAATCACAAAGCGGGAATTTGTCCAAACTTTCCCCAGCTTATTACTAAACATAGCATACATCGTCATGTAAGTACCCAGCAAATTAGCGATACTACCATGCTCATCGCCCGGCGGTGGTGTCATTCTAATCGTTCCCTCCCACAGCTCTAATTTATAACCCTCAATATCGGGCAAGGCCATGAATTCCGCCACCGTATAGGATTTGGTTAAGTCTATGGGTATTGTTTCAGTGGTCATACTTCACTCCTGAAATAGAGTTAGGATAGGGCTATCAGAAATCTATCAGATAAACAGCGTTTTTAATTCCAGCTTGAAGCCAGGAATAACATCTTCCCCATCCAACCAGCCATCAGGCTGAATCGTGGCAGGCCAATCATCCCCTTGATGGAAAATCGCGGCAATACGCTGGCTGGGCTGGATGACCCAGATTAGCTTTACCCCGCCCTGCTGATATTTTCGGACTTTGTCTATTACATCATTCACGGTTTCACTGGGCGATTGCACTTCTACCGCTAAATCAGGCGGACGAGGAACTGGGCCGGTATAGGTGTTGGCAGGAACATTCGGGTGAGCAATATAAGCGGCATCCGGGGCCAGGACGGTTTCTTTCTGGGTTGTTGGGTCACGCAGAATGACAAAACCCCCATTATCCCAAACCTGGCCCAATTGGTTGTTTAGCATAGTGTAGTTGGTCAAATAAGTACAAATCCAGTTTGCAACCCGACCATGCCCGTCACTCGGTGGTGGTGTCATTCTAATCATACCCTCCCACAGCTCTAGGTTGTAACCCTCAATATCGGGCAAGGCCATGAATTCCGCCACCGTATAGGATTTGGTCAAGTCTATCGGTATTGTTTCAGTGGTCATACTTCACTCCTGAAAAGTGGGGCTATGATTAGGCGGCAGCGCGGTCTAAAAGCTGGTGTTCCTCAATCAGCCGCAGCAAATCCTCATAAGTGCTGACGGTCTTCACCTGCTCGCGCAAGGCTGCCGCCCCTGGAAAGCCGTTAAAATACCAGGTCAGGTGCTTCCTCATTTCAATCATGCCGTGCGGCCCTTTGTAATGTACCATCAGGCGGGCGTGTTCCAGGGCCGTTGCGATAACTTCCGAAAGCGGTGGTCGCTCGGTGCGGTCACGCTCGAAAATCCAGGGGTTGCCCATTGCGCCCCGTGCCACCCAGATACCCTGTACCCCGGTTTCGGCCCGCAACCGCCGCATGGCGGCCCGGTCAGTCACATCGCCGCTCCCGCCAACCGGGATATTTACATGCTCGACAATCTGGCGGGTAATCGTCCAATCCGCCGCTCCGTGATACCCCTGCTCTTTGGTACGAGGATGAATTGCCAGGGCTTGCGCTCCGGCGTTCTCCATCCGAATAGCAAATTCAGGCTGTACAATCTGGCTATCGTAAAACCCGGAGCGCATCTTGACCGACACCGGGATATTGACCGCCTTTGCCATTGCCTCGATAATTCGGGCGGCGGTATCGCCATCCCGCAAAAGCGATGAGCCACAGGAGTTACCCACGATTTTCTTTTCCGGGCAACCCATATTCACATCCACCCCGTCGAAGCCCATCGCCTCAATCATACGGGCGGCCTCGGCCATGATTTTCTCATCCCCGCCCATCACCTGTCCGATAATCGGGCGCTCCCACTCTTCGTAATGCAAAAAAGCCTCGTTGCGGGTTGGGGCATTCAGCATCATATTGGCGCTGGCCATTTCGGTAAAGACTACATCTGCGCCGTGCCGTTTAGCAATTTGCCGAAAAGCCGTATCGGTCACACCCGCCATCGGCGAAAGGCACTCATAGCCCTCCGGCAAGTCCGACCACGAAAATTTTTTGGGTTTTTGAGATTTTTCAGCGTCCACAATATCCATTCTTCTATAAGCTATTCTTAAATCATCCTGTCAAGCTCACCTTTGCTTTTGTACCGACTATATTTTACCACAGCGAGGACGGTAATCAGGATTTACGATTTCAGATATTCGATTTCAGATTTTAGATTACCCCTGCTCATTCCGCAAAGCTGCCAATAGCCTGTTCCAGTTGCGGGTATATTTTTAGCAAACTGGTAAAGCCTGCCAGTTCCAGCACCAGCATCACAGCCTGGCGCACCGTCGCCAAACGCAAATCCCCGCCGACCAGCCGAACCGCTTTCATGGTTGCCAATAGCACTCGTAGTCCGGCACTGCTGACATATTCGACCTGACTGAAATCGGCGACCAGCTTGAGATTGCCGTCCCGAACCTGCTGGCTAAAGAAATCGCTGGCGGCGGGCGCAGTCAGTGCGTCCAGCTCACCGCTAATCGCTACCACCGCTATTTGACCAATCTTCATCGCTGAAATTTCCACGTAATTGCTTCCCTAATATTATCGGTCCCCAACCTTAGATTATAGAGCTTACCTTTACAGGCGGAATCCTGTAAGAATAATTCATCATGCACCACCACCGAAAGCCTGTCAAGCTGTTTAACATTTGGTCAAACTTATTTTAACAATTCGTAAATTATAGAACTTTAAGATGAAATTATGTTACAATAGAAGTGGACTATGTGAAATATTGTACTACATCAACCGGGATTGGGCTTCCCGGAGGCAGGAGAATCGTTAAAAAGTTATGAGCGGGATGAATAATGACTTGCACGGTCAGCTAAAGACCCCCGGCTATGGGGTGGACTTTCATATGCATACTCTGGCGAGCGATGGAGCATGGTCGCCCGAAAAATTGGTCGAAACGGCTGCCGCCCAGGGCGTGCGGCTCTTGGCGGTCAGTGACCACGATACGATTAAATCAGTTGCCCCGGTGCAGGCTTTTGCCGCCCGGCGCGGAATTAGCTTTATTCCCGGAGTAGAAATTACGATTAACTGGCAAGATGCCATGTATCATATGCTGGTTTATAATTTTGACCCGCATAATGCCGCATTGAATAATCTGCTGGATAACACTGAAGACCAGACTACCGCCAAAAAAGAGGAAATTATCGCTGGTCTGCGAAAGCAGGGCTACAAGCTGACGAAACTAGCCGAGCTAAAAAGAGCCGATGGCAGCTATCTGGCAACCGATATTGCCCGCGCCCTCTACAAGGGTGGCGAAATAGCGACTTTCGACCAGGCTATTAACGAATGTACCCGTTTTGGATTGGGCCGGATTTGCAGTCAGCCCGCCGATGTCGCGCTGGAAGTGAGCCTGGCGGCGGGGGGAATTCCGGTTCTGGCCCATCCTGGTCGGCTGGAGTATGGCTTTACGGTTGCCACCGAAAAAACTTTGCGCGAACTGGTGGATATGGGCTTGGCGGGCCTGGAGGTCTATCATCATTCCCATCAGGCGGCGGAAGTAGCCCGCTATCTAAACTTTGCCAAGCAAAACAATCTGGCAATCAGCGCCGGGTCAGATAGCCACAATGAATCGCGCAAACCTACCCCCTGGAATCCCGAATTAACCCGCACTCTGCTGGAACGTCTCAATGTCGCCGTTCCCAGCATTAATGCGGCCTGAAATCTAAAATCAAGGGATGGGGGTCAGAGAATTTTTACAGAGATAGACAGGATTAACAGGAGTATAGGACGGAAGATGGGAGATTTACGATTTAGCCCCAAAGAGGGGCGGGACCACGATTGGGAAACTCAAAACTATCCTGTACATCCCTGTAAAATTTTTCCTGCCCCTTGCCTCCGCTCCGACCTCCACTATCAAAACCAATTCTTGCGCTTGAAGAAATAATACAGCCCGACCGAGACCGTTAGCATCAGGCCGAGGCAATAGAAATAGCCGTACTGCCATTTTAGTTCGGGGATATTCTCAAAGTTCATACCGTATATTCCGGCAATCAGGGCATTAGTCATCAGAATGATTGAGGTCGCGGTCAAGGTTCGCATTACTTTGTTCAGGTCGTTGGAAATCACTGCCAGATTAGCATCCACTGCGCTATTCAAGAAATCCCGGTAATTGTCGGCGGCATCGGTGACTCGTACTAGATGGTCGTACACATCCTGAAAATAGATTCTGGTTTTTTCTGAAAGTATCGGATTATCCCGACGCGACAGAATGTTAATCACATCCCGCTCCGGGGCCGCTACCCGCCGCAGCATTATCAGATTGCGTTTTAAATCGAGTATCTGGGAATTATAGTTACGGGGAGCTTGATTCTTTGTATCCGTTCACAAGGCTGGAGCAGGTGGAAAGAGTTGGGGAGTAGTCAAATTGAACCATTTGGCACTCAAACACTCTCTCACAAAGCCCAGAAAGTTACGCTCTTGTTTTTGGCAAGTTGCACGTACACTTAATACC
>JBBRSG010000006.1:0-81157 GCA_038245615.1 Chloroflexia bacterium
CCGAGTTCTACCGCCGGGACGCTCAAGGCCAGTATCAGGCTCAACCGCTCGATGGGGCGGGTCGCTACTATTCCCAGGCGCTACCCGGTTTTTGGCTCAAACCGGACTGGCTCTGGCAATCCCCTTTGCCGATTGCACAGGACGTGCTTAAAGTAGTCGGAGGGGAGGCTTATACTGCTTATCAAACCCGTCCGCCCAATCCCAATCTTTAACTATAGGACTTTCGGGAGTTTAAAGCTATGATGATGTCGGACGCTCAGGCCGAAGGTGAAGACTAGAAATCAGAATAAATGACGACTAATCAAACCAAAGCTTATAACCCGATAGACCTCCCTCACCGTGAGGGAGCTGCTTTCGATGGAGGTAGCCCGTTTAGGGCTGGCTGAAGTGGTACAATTGCGTTAAGATTAGCTGGCGGGAAGAATAAGCACGCTTTTGGCCTCGAAAGTACCTCGGTCATTGCGCTCGCCGGTAAATAAAATAGTATCACCGGGCTTTAGGGAAGCAGTTTGATTGGGGGTATTGCGCCAGACTTTGGTTTGCGGATTGACCGTGATTACTAGACTTGTGCCGGTGGGTGAGCCACTCTCATTGAGCAATAAAATCGTGACCTGTTCGCCCTCGAAGCGGTCTACGCGCCCATAAGTGGCATTGGCAAACCCGGCGGAGGGTTTAGAGCCATTGCCGGGGGTGAGGTTCGGGTTAGCGGCTTGGGCGGTGGCGGTAGCAATCCAGGAGGCGGCCCGGCCTTCATAGAAGCGGTCACGCTCGCTATTGGCGGCGGCTTTGCCCCGACTGATGCCCAAGCTAAAGGCCAGGATACCAACTCCCAGCATCATTACCAGCACCAAAGCCAAAGGCACTACAAAATCGCTCAAGCGGCGCGGTTTGCCACTAAAGGGCGCAGGATTTTGGGTGGGATTGTCGGCAAGAAGTCTTCGCAACGAATTACCTCGTTTGCCCGAATCGCCTTTATCACCTTTTGGAAGCTGTTCCATCATAAATTGTATTATACCGCATCAAACCGCAAGATAGCATCCCCCAAACAGGCTGATTTGGATTTTTGGGCCGTCCAAAATCTTTACGCAATTCCAATAATTTTGGATTTACCCCCGATACTTTACCCTGGCGAGGTTGCCGACGGGTTTGGGGTATTGCTGGTTGGTGAACCGGGTCGTCCGGTTGGCTGCTGACCTGTTGGTGGCCCGGTATTGGCGGGCGCACCGATAAGGGTCGGTTCTGCCAGCAAAGTCGGGGTTGGCGAAATTCCACCTGGTGAAGTCGTAGCGGTGGGGGCGGGCAAGGTCGGCAAAATCGCATCATTGCTCAATACGATTTTATCCCCTTCCCGCAAAAGCCCATCTTCCAGCACTTCTACATAATCATCCCCGGTCAAGCCCAATGTTACCGGGGTAGCCACGATTTGTCCATCCGCCAGCATTACATCTACCACCGGGCCGGGTTCGAGCAAGCGCATTGCGATTTTTGGAATGAGCAGCGCATCTTTTTTACTTGCCAGCACAAAGCGTACCCGCCCGGTCATGCCCGGCTTGAGGGTTTGTAGGTCACGGTCAGTATCCATCAAAATGCTGACCGGGTAGAGCGGGGTGCTACTGAGAGCGAGCGGAGCAGGAGTCAGGCTGCCATTTGCGAGGGGCGGATTATTATTGGCGGCAGTCAGCGGGCCGGGTTTGGGTAAGGCTGAAATAAAGGTAACTTTGCCCTTGAAAGGTTCGACCCGCACCCCACTGATGCCCTCGAAATAGACCCGAACTCCCTGCGCGATTTTAATGCGTTGGATGCTGGCCTCGCCGACCCGTGCATCCAACATCATGGTTGCCAGGTCTACCAGGGTGAAGCCGTTCTGACCGGGATTGATGGTCTGCCCGGCTGCCACAAAAACATTTTCGACCACGCTGTTATAGGGTGCAAGTAAGCTCAATTGCTCGACTTTAAGTTGAGCCTGTTTGAGTTGAGCATTAGCTTTGTCCACCGCGCCCTGGGCCTCGTTTAGTTCACTGGCAACCGGGCCTTTGCTCAGGGTATCCACCAGCTTCTGATATTTTTCGATTTCGGCCTGTACCACCTGAATATCCTTGTCGGTGCCGCCTTTGTTCAGGGCATCTAGCAAAGATTTGGCTTTGGTAATATCGGCCTGAGATGCGTTTACTTCATCCTGATTTGGCCCGGCCTGGAGTTTGTCATAAAGAGCCTGGGCCTGGTCTACGGCGGCCTGGGCTGCCAGCAAATCCTGTTGGGCTGCGCCGGCCTGGAGTTTTTCCAGAGCGGCTTCGACCTCAATCATTTGGGCCTCGGCCTCCCGCACATTCGTTACCTGCCGATTTTTGGCGGCTTCCAAGGCCGATACTTTGGACTGCAAATCCAGTTCGGCCTGCTCAAGGGCGGCTTTAGCCTGTTTATCTCGGTCTATTTCCGCCGGGGTCAGAGGGCGTTTGGGGCTGCCGTCGGAGTTATAAAAGGCGTTATGGACTGTATCATAGCTATCTTTGGCCTGGTCGCGGGTTTTTTGGGCCTTCTGGACGGCAAGGTCGGCCTGTTTGACCGCTTCGGCGGTATTGAGCTTAACCTTTTCCCAATTCTGCACTGCCGCTGTCACCCGCGCCTGGGCCTCGCGCAAGGCCGCTTCCCCTGGCCCGGCCCGCAGTTGTTCCAGTCGGGCTTTGGCTTTACGTAAATTAGCTTCGGCGGCATCCTTGTCTTTTTGGGTAACTTTGGTCACGAGGGCGTTATAGCGAAAGACTGCCGCATCATAATTAGCCTGGGCCGCCTGTAATTCTTCGGGCTTGGCATTAGAGCTGCTAATCTGGTTGAGTTTGGCTTGAGAGACCTTGAGGTTTTGTTGAGCGGTGATTAGTTCACGGGCCGGGCCAGTCTGGACGGTTTCGAGGCGACCCTGGGCCTTTTTCTGGTCGGCTTTGACGGCGGCGATGGCGGCTTCGGCCTCGCGGCTATCGAGCTTTGCCAGAACCTGCCCGGCATTGACCACGCTACCCGGTTTGACGACTACATCGGTAATGACCCCGGAAGCCTGAAAGGTAAGGTTGGTGCTGCGTACCACCACTTCGCCAGGAGCGCGGACGCTCTCTTCAATGTCGCCGCGACTGACAATATAAAAACGACTGCTACCTGGCAGAGCCTCGGCGTTGCTGCGTTGCAGATTTGCACCCAAAATAAAAGCCAGGGCCAGCAGCACGATTGCGCCAATAAATATCCACCAGAGTCGTGTATCGGTGTTCCTCAGCCGATTTACCATAGCGGGTATAAAGCCTTAACTAACTAATTCCCCAGGAGTACTTTATCTATTTAGGACTTTCGCTTGGGCCGATTTTCTGATTTGAGGATACTTCGGCTAAAATCCCAAAACGAGTTTGGTTAATCCGGGTTTACCTCGATCTGCCAACGAAAGTTCTATTATTAAAGATAGCCGTCCAGACCTTCTTGCTTCAACCGTTCTACAATCTTTTTTACTTCCTGGTTCTGACTGCGGGGCGCAACCAGCAATACATCCGGCAAGTCCACGATTAGCATATCTTCCAGCCCAATCGTCGCAATCAGTTTCTGAGCGTTGTGGCTATAAATCAGCGAACCAGTGGTATTCAGGCCGATATGCTGGCCTACTACTGCATTTCCATCCGGCTGGGGGTTTTGGGCGGCAATCAAATCCGCCACCACCGACCAATCCCCGACATCGCTCCAACCCATTTCGGCGGGCAGGACGGCCATCAACTGTGATTTTTCGGCAATCCCGACATCTATGGTTTCAGTTTGAATATCGTTCCAGATATTAGCCAGTTGGGTCGGGTAATCCGGTTGCTCGTAAGTGGCTTCGATTTCGCCCAATTGCGCCGCCAGCTTGGGCAGGTAACGCTCATATTCCTGGCTAATGACCGAAAGTTTCCAGATGAACATACCGCTATTCCAGCTATAGCGCCCGGTAGCCAGGTATTCCTCGGCGACCTGGCGCGGTGGTTTTTCCACGAACCGGGCTACTTTATAGACTGGCAAGCCCTCGATTTCGGCGACCTGCTCGCTGCGTTCGATATAGCCATAGCCAGTGTGCGGCTCATCGGGGGTAATCCCCAGGGTTACAATGTAATCCTGTTGGGCGACGTGGGCCGCGGCCCGCACGACCCGCTCGAAATTTGCCGGTTGGCTGATAACGTGGTCGGCATGAAACGAGCCAATAATCGGGTCGGTATCCCCGGCGGCATGGGCTTTGCGGCGAATAAAGGCCAACCCCAGGCCAATCGCCGGGGCAGTTCCGCGTCCGCTTGGTTCGACCAGAATATTTTCGGAGGGTAAATCGGGAAGTTGGGCGGCAATTTGGGCGGCGTGGTTTTCACCCGCGACTATCGTTATATTTTCCAGAGGCATCAACTTTTGGAGGCGAGACACTGTTTCCTGAATCAGCGATTGTTCCGACACCAAATCCAGGAGCTGTTTGGGGCTATTCATCCGGCTACGCGGCCAAAGACGTGAGCCGACTCCGCCCGCCAGCACAATGGCATACATTATATGCTTTTTCCTTCCGCTTTCTTGCACCAGCACTAGCAATATACGAATAAGGCAGTCTTGTTATGTTGAGCTATTATACTACATTTTTAATTTTTTGCCACTGGGTGATTTCGGCTATAGGGGATACTAAATCAGGACTTTCACGTGGGCCGAAGTGTCAGCGAAAGTTTATTATAATAAATAACTGGGTATAATATTGGGCAAGTGGGGAAATAAAGGAATTTTACTTGAGACCAACCAATCCGATCCATACCAGTTTGGCGCGGTCTCAAGTAAAATCTGTCAATCCTCTCCTAAAAGGACTTATAAGGTATGGACGAGTGAAAATGCCTTTCTGGTTCAAATTGGGTCTTTAATGACAAATTTTGGCAAATTTTATGGAAAATCCAAAAAATCACCGTTAATTTTGAAACAACTTGAAACAATAGGGTAGGATAGGGTGTCTATCTCTCTGTAAAAGTAAAGATTTTGGTTTAGAATAGCTTTCTTGTAAAAATAACAGCGACCATCGCTGAGTAAATAAAGGTCAGATAAAGGTTAGATAATGAGCAACCCGCAAACCGTCCGCATCTTATGGCTAGTCCTGGGAATAGAAATAGCTTTTGCCTTATTTTGTATGGTAGTTCGGTCTTTTGGCAGTTTTATCATAATCTTTTTAATTTTGGGCTTTCTAGGGGCAATCGCTTTTGTGGCCCGTTATTTAGGGTTATGGTCGGTAGATTTTGGGGCTGGTTCGCCGATCAAACGGGTGAATTGGAATGGTAGAACTCCCCGCAATTATGAATTTGAAATTGGGACTAACCCTAATCCGCCAACCGACCCGAATAATCCGAATCAGACTGGAAGAACTAAAATGAATCCGCCCAATAATAATCCTGGCAACTGGAATTTTGGCAATTTTTCGATAAATTTGGGTAACTACCCGGAACAAATCGAGGTGATGAGCCAGACCTTGACCCTGGAAGAAGGGGTTAAAAACTTCGCAGTCAATGTTTTGAGCGGCAATCTGCGCGTCACCGGGCAGGAAAATCTTGCCGAAATAAAGCTGAATGCTACCCGACGAGTTTGGTCTAAGGATACGGTTTCGGCCCGGCTCGACCTGGATAGATTGCAGGTTCGTACCTGGCGGGAAGGCGCGACCTTGCGAGTCGAAGCGGGCGACCCGACCCAGGGCTTTGTGGTCGGGCGTGCGCCCCGGATTGACCTCGAATTGCTCGTTCCGGCGGAACTGGCGGCGAATTTTACGACCACTACCGGCGACCTGATTTGTCAGCAATTTCATGGGGAGTTGACCGCCCGGACGACAGTCGGGACTCTGGCGGTCAGCGATTTCAACAGTGAGCATAATATCAACTTGCAAAGCACCGGCGGGCGGCTCAGTTTGCAATCGGTGGCGGCGGGCAATCTGCGAGTCAAGGCTGGAGCGGGCGCAATTCAACTGACCGGGGTCGGGGCAGAGCAAATCGAGCTGGAAGCTACCGCCGGGAGTATACGCGGACGGGGCATCAATTGTGGGCGCTATACCGCCCGTGCCACGACTGGCAGCGTGGACTTGTACGAGGCTCATATCGAGTTTGGGTTAGAACTCAAAGCTGGGGCAGGCCGAGTTTACGCCGACAATATCACTTCCGGTTCGTTTCGGCTGGATGCTACCACCGGCTCGATTTTCTATCGCGGGGTTGCGCCCGCCGCTGCCAGCGAAGTCACTAGCGGAGTCGGCAATGTGCAATTATTCTTTGCTACTGGCGCGGCCTTTAATCTGGAAGCCCAGAGCAGTGTGGGCGGAGTCGAGCTTTATCTGCCAGTTAGCGCCGTAACTTATCAAGCCCGCAACGGCTTTAACGGACAAATCGGCGGCGGTGGCCCGCCCCTTAAAGTCGTTAGTCAGGTCGGGTCAATTCGGGTCGCCCAGGCTTAACACTTTCCGATTTGTATCTATCAGCCCCGGCGCGACTACCCAGCGTTCAAGGGCGGGCCACGCAGGGTCGCCCTCCGAGGGTTGGCTGAATTGTTACGCCGATTTCAGATTTTAGACTTCAGATTTTAGATTTTAGATTGAGCATCGCTTCCACAATCTGCCAGCCTGAAATGGGTCTAAGGTCTAATGTATCATCGGAAACGATTGTGCTAAACTTAGCAAAGTATGAAGTATTTAAGTGAGCTTGGGCTTTGGCCTAACTTGCAGGGTCAATTCAAAAGCAATTTGATTAAATAGGCCGACCTGCTAACACCAAAGTGAGGACAACCGGTGTTGAACATTGCGACAACCGCTAAAGGGTGGTTTGGCAACAATCGGGGGAATTGCAAAGATACTGCGACCCCCGGACAACTTAATATCAAAGTTCCGCCGGTCACAAAGCCTCAAAACTCGACTGTTACCCGCAATTGGTCAGCCCAGAGTAGCTTAATGAGTGAACCAAAATCGCCCGCCGGGGTGGAAGCGTTGTTGGCCCAGGCTGAATATACCGCCAGAGAAGTGGATGCCGCTTTGCCGGTGGTGTCGCCCGTGTCGGCGGCCCAGACCGAGGCGGCTCTGATTGCACGGGTGCAGACGGGCGACCAGGCCGCGTTTGGAGAATTAGTCGAGCTGCACCAGGATTTCGTCTATAACCTGGCCTATCGCATCTTGCAGACCCATGAGGAAGCCGACGATGCCAGCCAGGAAGCTTTCGTGAAAATCTGGCAGGCTCTTCCCGGTTTTAGAGGGGAGGCCCGTTTTACGACCTGGGCCTATCGTATCGTCCGCAATACCTGTCTGAATCGGGTGCGCTCTACCAAGAGCCAGCCGCGATTGGTATCGGTGGAAACCAGTTTTGCCCAGGGTGAGGAAGAGGAGCGCGAGATTATCACCAACCTGCCGGGCGAACAAACCGAAGAACCGGCCTGGCGCTTTGATACCGACGAGCGCCGCAATATTATCTGGCAACAGGTGGATAGCTTGCCGCTCAAGTACCGCGAAATTATTGCGCTCTATTATCAGCAAGAAATGAGCTACGAGGAGATTGCCGCCGCCCTGGAAGTTCCAGTCGGCACGGTCAAAACTCATCTCTACCGAGCCAAAGCCTTGCTGAAAGCCCGGTTAATCGAACTTTATGACCAGGGTAGTTTGGATATTGGGTACTAGGGGACGGGGGCAAAATCGAAAATCGAAGATCGAAATGCGGGGTAGAGGATTAGGAAAATCCAGCTATGGGTTGGTAATTTAAATCAAAATCAAGGCGCTCTTACCGATTTCAGATTTCAGATTTCAGATTTCAGATTTCAGATTTCAGATTTCAGATTTCAGATTTCAGATTTCAGATTTGTATCCCAAAAGTGGTATAATAGCAAGAGATTCTCGAAGCAGAGAAAAGGTAAGCAGGAAAGAGTTATGGCAGATTTCAACCAACTAAATACTCACTCGTCCCGGCCCGAATATGATGCCATCGAGCAGGCGTTGGCAGCCCGGCCCAGGCTGTCCGCCCCGCGCCATACCAGCGCCAGGGTGATGGCCCGGCTTGCCGCCATGTCCCAGGCCGAAACCGCGCTTATCAAAGCCACCCGCTATCCTGCCCCGGTCATTAAATATGTCTCCCCGGCGGCTTTGCCTTTGCCCGATGCGCCGGAAGCTCTCGAATTGACCCCCCAACGCCAGCGCCGTCAGGCCTGGGGTTTTATGATTATGGGAATGTGGTTGGGCGGCTGTCTGTTGGCATTGTGGGCGATCTGGCCCGCTATCAGTAATCTGGTTTTCGGGCCATCCAGTGACCCGGCGACCCAGGCTCATCTGGAAACCCTGCAATCGCTCTGGAATGGCTATATCGGCTTCTGGGCCGAAGTGTGGCTGGCCTATGGTATCTGGCTACCGTCAATCCTGAGTGGCCTGGTCGGGCTGGCGGTAATGTTGGTGCTGGTACTTGGCCCGACCCGCCGCCGTCCGCTCAGTTTTCAATAAAATCGCTTGAACCTCTGGGAATATCTGGTTGGCTTCGCCCTGTTTTTCTTCGCCGCTTTTACCAAAGGCATGATTGGCTTTGGGGTAAATATTATCAGCGTCTCGATTATGTCACTGTTTGTCGGGCCAAAAGCGGCTATCGCCATCGTCAATTTACCCAGCTTCTTCAATAACCTCTTTCTGGTCATCCAACGCCGCGATAACACCTCGCTTGCCTTAGTCCGGCGGATTTGGCGGCTCATGGCCTCCGGGCTGGTTGGCATTTTGCTTGGCTCAGTTCTGCTGATTTTGCTCAATACCGACCTGATTTCGATTGGGCTAGGGATTATGACGGTGCTTTTTGTGCTGACCGAACGCTGGCGGCAGAACTGGCGTATACCACCCGAAAAAGAGCCAATCCTCGCCCCGGTTGCCGGATTTAGCGCCGGGCTGCTAGGTGGAGTAAGCGGTATCACCGGCCCGATATTAGTGGCCTATCTTTACAGCTTGCGGCTCGAAAAACGCCATTTTGTCTTTGCTATCAGCCTGATGTTTCTAATATTCTCCGGGGCGCAAACTATCAGCCTGTGGGCCTACGGCTTTTATACTCCCCAAATCGCGCTCTACGCTATCTCATATCTTATTCCCCTGATTTTAGGCACTATCGCCGGAGCAAAGGCCCAGGACAAAATTAGCCAAAAGCTCTTCGAGCGGCTGGTACTCGCCGCCTTGCTCCTTGTCGGCCTAGATTTAATCCGGCGCGGATTGCATCTGTAGAAATCTAAAATCTAAAATCTGAAATCTGAAATCTGAAATCGGTAGGAGGGCTTGATGTTTGAATTATCAACCCCTTGCCGGATTTACTCATCTCTTTATCTACCCGTATTTCTGACCTTCGATATTCGATATTCGATTTTCGATTTTCGACTTGCGACCCGCCCCGGCCTTTCCTTGAAAAGCTGGGGATATTTATATCTCAAGGGGAGGCATGGTGTATAATGCCCTCACTTTAGAGAAATTGGGCTATTTTGGATTAATTTATTTGGCTACCGGCTAGAGGCCGATAGCTGAGGCTGAGAGTTTTCACTATGACTGAGAATAACGCGCAAACCCCCACCACCGGGCGGGTAGTATTGATAGACGGCTTTGGGATTATATTCCGGGCCTACCATGCCATAAAATCGGGGCTGGTTACGAGCAAAGGTGAGCTAACCAACGCCACTTTCGGGTTTACCTCGATGCTGCTGGAAGTGCTGCGGCGCGATACCCCCGACTATATCGTCATGGCTTTCGAGGGCGGACATACCTTTCGGCACGAGGAATTTACGGCCTACAAAGCCAATCGGGGCGACATGCCTGACGATTTGGCGGCCCAGTTGGGGCGCATCCGGCAGGTGGTCGAGGCTATGGGCATCACCATCTATGAGCAGGCCGGATTTGAGGCCGACGATGTTATCGGCACGCTGGCGAAACAGGCCAATCAGCGCGGTTTGGAGAGCCTGATTGTGACCGGCGATAATGACCTGCTGCAACTGGTTAACCCCCAGACGCGAGCAGTACTGCCGGGGGCTGGCCCGCATGCCCGGTTTAGCGATGCCCGCTATTTCGATGTTGAAGCCGTCATCGGGCGCTATGGTTTCGAGCCAAAATATGTGCCGGACTATAAGGCTATCGTCGGCGACAAGAGCGACAATATTCCGAATGTCCCCGGTCTGGGCGACAAGACCGCCACCGACCTGATTGTGAGGTATGGGCATGTCGAGAATATTTTAGAGCATCTGGACGAGCTAAAACCCAAAGTCCGCGACGCTTTGCTGGCCTATCGTGACCAGGTGATTCAGAGCAAGCGGATTGCCACGATTGTAATTGATGTGCCATTGGAACTGAGTCTCGAAAGCACTCGCGCCGGGCAGATAAAGCGGGCCGAAGTGGTCGAAATCTTTCGGGAGCTGGAATTTAACTCGCTGCTCGGCAAGTTGGACAAGCTGATTGAGCCGGGCGAGACTCCCTCCGCCAGCCGCCCGCACTCGGCTTCCGCGTCCGCCCCCAAAGCCGCCAAGAGTGCCAAAAACGGGCAACTCTCCATGTTCGAGGCTGCTCCCACCCCCGAAACTGACGAGGATGCACCTCTTCCGCCTTCCGCCCTCGGTCCTCCGTCTTCCCCCGTCATTCCCGGCGCGAACTATAAGGCGGTACGCACCCGCGCCGACCTGACCGCGCTGGTTAATCGTCTCAAAGAGGTCAGCCGCTTTGCCTTTGACACCGAAACCACTTCCCAATTTCCGCTCAAGGCTGAACTGGTTGGGGTTTCGATTTCTCCCGCTACGGGCGAGTCGTATTATATTCCGGTAGGCCATATTCAGCCTTTGGAGGCAGCCGCCGCGTCGGAAAAAGCGCCCGGTCAACTGGATTGGGCCGAAGTGCGGGAAGCTTTGCGTCCGGCTTTTACCGACCCCAAAATCGGCAAAATCGCCCACAACGCGACCTACGACCTGGAAGTGTTGCACCGGGCCGGGCTGGATTTGCACGATATTACGGTGACGTGTGACACTATGCTGGCGGCCCAGCTTATCGGGCAATTGCGCCCCGGCCTCAAAGACCTGGCCTTTAATCGGCTGGGCATCGAGATGACCAAAATCGAGAGCTTGATTGGCACGGGCAAAAAACAGATTACGATGGATAAAGTCCCGATTGAGGTTGCCGCCGATTATGCCAGCGCCGATGCCGATATGACCCTGCGGTTGGTGGACGACTTGCAAGCGCAATTGGCCCGCGACGGCCTCGACAAGCTTTTTGCCGAAATTGAAATGCCGCTCCTACCAGCCTTGTGCGCGATGGAACTTTGCGGTATCGCTCTGGATGTATCGAGCTTACAGACGATTTCGACCCACCTTTACCAGCGCATGCAGGAACTTGAAAAAGAGATTTATGGCGAGGTCGGCTACCCCTTTAATATCAATTCGCCCGACCAGTTGGGGCAGGTGCTTTTTGGGAAACTCGGTTTACAGGGCGGCAAAAAGACCGCTACCAAAAAATATTCGACGGATAAAGAGACCTTAGAGGGTTTGCGCGACCAGCATCCGTTGGTCGGGGCGGTGCTGGAATATCGGCAACTTGGCAAGCTCAAATCTACTTATGTGGATGCCTTGCCGCTCTTGATAAATTCCGAAACCGGGCGGGTGCATACCTCGTTTCATCAAATCGGCTCAAGCACCGGGCGGATTTCCAGCAGTGACCCGAATTTGCAGAATATTCCGGTGCTAACCGAAATCGGGGGGGAAGTCCGGCGGGCGTTTGTGGTGGACAACCATTCGCCCAATCGCATGTTTGATACTCCGTCGTGCCTGTTCGCCGCCGATTATTCTCAAATTGAGCTGCGGATTTTGGCCCACCTGACCAACGACCCGCGTTTGGTGGACGCTTTCCAGCACGACAAGGATATTCACGCCGCTACCGCCGCCGATGTCTTTGGGGTCGAGGAAAGCGCCGTGACCCCCGATATGCGCCGGTTGGCAAAGACCGTGAATTTCGGGATTATCTACGGCCTGAGCGCCCACGGCTTGAGCCAACGCACTACTTTCACCCGCGTCGAGGCCAGCGAGTTTATCAAAGCCTACAATCTGCGCTATCCCGCGATTAAGGCTTATCTCGACCAGACCCCCGACCAAGCCCGCAAAGATGGCTATGTCCAAACTATCTTCGGGCGGCGGCGCTATATGAGTGACTTGACCAGCCCGAATGCGGTCGTCCGCCAGGCGGCGGAACGACAGGCGATTAATATGCCGGTGCAGGGAACGGCGGCGGACATCGTGAAAATTGCGATGACCCGCATCTACAACGAAATCCTCCAAAAGAAGCTAAAAACCAAGTTGCTGCTTCAAGTCCACGATGAGTTGGTCTTTGAAGCCCCCCGCACCGAGTTGCCAGTGCTGGCGGAATTGGTCAAGCGCAATATGGAGAGCGTCGTGACCCTCTCCGTCCCCCTCAAAGCCGACTTGAAGGTAGGCGATAATTGGCGCGATATGGAGAGCTACAAAGCCTAAGCGGAAGTCTAAGTGCCGTAAAAGTAGGGGCAATCCCTTGTGGTTGCCCTGCGGCCCGCAGGCCGCTACCCAACCTAGTCCTGGCCCAATTTGACTCTTTAGCTGACCAATTCAAGACTACGTTTACGCTAAAGGGCAAAATATTCGCAGGTGTTCAATAGTAGCCGTCAAAGGCGGCAGGGCAACCCCTAGCCCGCAAAAGCCCGCCCCGATAATCGCAAATTTGCCAAAATATTCGGTATCCGGCTTATCTTTTACTTCTATTACATCTATATCCATGCTGGCTATTAATCCTTTCGCTTTTTGACCCGTTTGGTGCGACTGATTGGTATAGAATAGGATAAGTTGGATTGGAAGTAAAGTAAGTCTAAGTCCAAAATTTCACAGAAAGGTTTTGTCCCAATGGAGTTCGAGCCGTCCGCCGTCTTGCCATCCCCAAAAGTCGCGGTCATCTACCACGAAATGTACGATGGGCGCGGCTTCTCGCGGCTAACCCGCAGTTGGGGACGCTACCGGGCCGGTTTCGACAAATTTCGGGAATTGGGGCTGATTGCTGCCGACTTGTCAGGCGAGGCAGTTTCCCCGACCCCCGACCCTCGACCCCTGACCCCCGCTGCAATCTACCGGGCGTATGAAGCGACTGACGCGCAATTGGCGACGGTACATAGCCGCGAACATATCGAGCATATTCACGCGATGGACGCGAAGGGCGAAGGGATGTTTGACCGCAACGATACTCCGGCCTGGCATGGGGTCTTTCGGCGGGCAGCTTTGGCCTTTGGCGGCACGTTGCGGGCGGCGGAACTTATCGCCGAGGGACAGGCCCGGCAAGTTTTTCACGTGGCGGGCGGGCTGCATCATGCTCATTATGATCGGGTTTCGGGCTTTTGCATCTGTAACGACATCGTAGGGGCGGTGCGGCTCTGGCAACAGGCCTACGGCTACAAGCGGATTGCTATTCTGGACGTGGACGGACATCACGGCGACGGCACCCAAAGTCTGCTATATCACGAACCGATACTGACCGTTTCCTTGCACCAGTACGATGGCCGCTTTTTCCCGCGCACCGGGGCGCTGACCGAGCGGGGCGACGGGCCGGGGCTAGGTTATGCCCTAAATCTGCCGCTTCCGCGCTTCAGCACCGATGCCGAATACCGTCCGGCCCTGGAGATAGCCCTGGCGACGGTGGAAGCTTATCAGCCGGAAGCGATTATCCTGCAATATGGGGTGGACGGACATTACACTGACCGCATGGTGGGCCTCAAGCTCTCGACCTATCTCTATGAAGAAGTCGTCCGGCGCACGTTGGCCCTGGCTAACAAGTTGTGCGGCGGAAAAATGCTGGTAGTCGGCGGGGGTGGCTATGAGCCGGAGGCAGTCGCCCGGTGTTGGGGGGTGCTGCTGGCGAACCTGACCGGACAGGCCACCGCATTGGGCAACCGCTATACCGCCCTGCACGATAATTTGGCAGATTTGCCACCCCCCGACCCGGCGGCAGTCGCGCAAGTCGAGCGGCTTTTGGTGGCGCTGGAACAAATGCTGTAAGCTGCGGTTTAGATATTAATCGCGGATTATTTTCTTAAAAGTCATTATCGGGCTGGAAAGGCGGTTACAGCCGGGTTGACCCGGCGTCGTGTCGTAGCCCGGTGGCTTTGCCAAAAGGCACACTAGCTGTAGCCCCGGTGCGGTTGAACGCCTGCCTCCATCCAATAAATATACAGGCTGAGTTGTTACAAAATTAGGTTCTTTTTACTGTGACACACCCCGTAAATTTGCCGCCGCCGGTGCTGCCAGTGGCGTTGGTTACTACCGGCTTTTTGGAATAGGTGGGGGGGGCTTGGACGGTTAGATTCCTCAAAATCGCTCCGCCCTGCAAAACTATCAGGTCTTTAGGAGCTGAATTCAATGTTGGGTCCGGCGAAATCACCGGGGCGCTGCCACAAGTCGCCCCTTGAATGGTCAAGCCCCGCCCAACCGTTAAAGTATCTTTGGGCAGGAAATCGCCCGGCAGAGTAATAACCTCGCCGCCCGGCGCACTTGCCAGGGCATAGCGCAGACTGCCGCAACCATAAGGGGTGGCAAGGTTATCGGTCATTATAGTGATACTCACGGGGTTGCAAGCTTGAGACAGAAAATTAGCGGTGTAAGTAACGGGAGTAGAAGGCGTAATAATCGTGCGAGTGGCATAGCTGGCGAATGGCCCGCTATCGGTAGTTCCGTTGATTGACCAGTTATTGATAACCAGCCAGTTGCCGCCGCCCGCATCCTGGGTCAGCGCCTGAGCGACTAATCCCCAGTTTTCCCACGAAACATAAGTCTTCTGATTGGTAAACGAATCGCCGTTCACTACCACGCTGGCGCTAGTTGGGTTTGCCACGAACTTCATATTTACCTTACGGGGCGAAATAGTCTTGGTGACGGTAGCACTGACTCCAAACGAGTCTATCGCCGTCAGCTTCACCTCCAGATAGCTCAGAGTGGTCGCGTCGAGGTCTTCCGGGGTCGGGGCGCTAAAGTTGATCGCGCTGCCGGTAACTGGCCCTAAAAACGGATGGGTGTGAGCCGTCGCCGGGGTCGTAAAGGGTATATGGTGAACCAGCACCTGCCACGATAGATTATAGGGCGGAATAGGGCCGTCCTGAGTATCGGTGGCACTGCCGGTCAGAGTGAGGTTCTGGCCTACCGCGAAAGTTAGCGGCATAGTCGGGTTTATCACCGGGACGGGTGGGGTATTGCCCGGCCCAAGCCGAATACTCGCCGGGTCGGAGGTCGCCCCGTAATTATCTCTGGCCCGCAAAGTGGCGGTAAAAATTCCGGTGGCACTATAGGTATAAGAAGTAGTCGCAATCGTGGTAGTTCGAGTTATCCCGTTCCCGAAATCCCACAGATAGGCCGCAATCGTATTTCCGGCATCCGGGTCGAAACTGGCGCTGCCATCAAAATTGACCGTGAGAGGAGTCGGGCCGTTGGTCGGCGAAGCGGTCAGCGAAGCATAAGGGGCGTGATTGGTCGCCGGGGCATAATGAATCCGGCGCACTTCCCCGCCTCCGGCATAACTCAGGTAATAGAGGGCCTGGGTAGACTGATATGGCCCAAAACTCAGAGTAGTGAGGCCGCCCAGATTGCTGGCAAACTCGGTGCTGGTAAAAGTACTGCCGCTTTGAGTGAGCTTGAAGATTTTGCCACAGACATAATCGGCGTACAGATAGCTATTATTGTAGCTTGCCCCAAAGACATCGTTGGGGACAAATGCCCCGCCGGTAATCGAGGCACAACCGGTATTGTGGTTATAATCGAAAATCGGCGGGGTCAGCCCAGCCGGGTTCGCCGAGCAGGGTTCTTGTGAGCCATTGGCACAATGCCCCTCGCGGACATTCCAGCCATAATTAGCGTTAATCTGCCCATTATCTATTTCTTCCCAGATGCCTTGCCCGACATCGTTGATATAAAATTGGCTCGTCCCCGGCTTGAAGCCAAACCGGAAGGGATTGCGTAAGCCCCAGGCGAACATTTCCTGACATAAGCCGGTCCCCTGATAAATCCCCGAATTGGCGGGATTGGCGCAGCGCACCCCATTGCTGTCCGAGGCTAAAGGGTTTTCGGGCGGAATTGTGCCATCGGTCTTAATCCGCAAGATTTTGCCTAATATCAGGCTACGAGTGGTGGCGTTGGCATTGCCTCCGGCGCATTTAGTGGTATCACCACTGCCATCGCTTTTTATCTGGCAACCGCTATCGCCCACCGAAACATAGAGATAGCCGTCGGTTGGCCCGAAATGAAGGTCGCCCCCGTTATGATTACTGTTGAGCGAGGGAATGTGGTCGAGCAAAACCAGTTCGCTGGCAATATTTATGGTGTCGCTGCCCGGTGGCAAAGTAAAGCGCGATACCCGGTTGACCGGGCTATTGGTCGCATCGTTACTGCAACTATTTAGCCGATTGAAAGTGTAGTACACATAAATATAGCCGTTGGCGGCATAGTTCGGGTCAACCGCAATTCCTAGCAGACCCCGCTCGCCGTTAGAACAAATCTTGGTGCCGGGGAAGGTCAGGGCTGGAGTCGTCACCAGCCCGGTACTCTGGTAAATCATCAGCTTGCCGGGCTGGGTGGTAATCAGCATCCGCCCATCGGGGGTGAAAGCCAGGGCCGTCGGCGAAGCCAGATTCGAGCTATCGGTGGTATCCACTACTTTGCTATCTACAAAATCGGTGGGGGTAGTCGCGGTGGTAATTTGAGGAGCATAAAAAAAGGCTATCAGCAGCAAACCCGCCATTAGCAGCAGCCCCGCCAGGGTGTATCGTCCAACTTGGGTTTTCAAGCTCTATCTCACTTCCGTTGTGTTCGTTTTTCTATCTCATTTCCAACTTATTTCCAATCCAAAGATAATTTATGCTACCTCAAAATTGAGGCGCGGTAAATAGTACTACCAGGCTATACCCGATTCCTGCCATACTGGTATAGATATTGCAATACTAGCTTATTAGAAATAATAAAATATTTCGCCAGTTACTAAAAAGATAAATGTAATATGAGAATAATATAATTGTAAATTATTATATTTGCATAGTTAATTTTTCAACTAAAAGGGGCGGCCTTAATACTGGCTATTTGCCAAAGCCCAACCTGAAGCACAGGAAAGGAGCAAGATGAGCCAAACTGAAACCGGTCGGGTTGTCACCGGCCCGAACGGAATACATGGTCAGATTATAGGGTCAGCCGCCCCAGGGCCGAATGGTGAGCCGCAAGTGCTGGTGCAGTTCGAGCAAGATATTAAAGTCACTATTCCAGTCGGTTTGCTAGTCACGTTAGATGACGGCAACTATTATCTGGCAATTGAGCAGGCCGAATTGGACAAGCACCGCTCTAATGGCAATCGCAATCAAAGCCAAACTGAGATAGCGGCTGGGGAAAATCTGGTCGTGCCAATTATAGAGGAAGAATTGGTGGTTAGTAAACGGACGGTTGATACTGGCGGGGTGCGGATTCGCAAAACCGTTCAGGAATTCGCCCAGACCGTAGACCAGCCCCTAACCCATGATGAAGTACAAGTCGAGCGGATAGCTATGAACCAGGTGCTGAATGACCCGGCCCAGCTACGCTACGAAGGCGAGACAATGATTATTCCGGTGATGGAAGAACGGCTGATAGTTCAAAAACAGCTAATTCTGACCGAAGAAATACGAGTGACTAAACGGCAGGTGGTCAATAGCCAGCCGCAACAAGTAATGCTTCGCCGCGAGGAAATCGCTTTAGAAGAAATTATCCCTGGCTCTCAAGTTGAGGGCCAACCCCGGCCTGAACCCAGTTTGTAACGGCTGGTCAGGCCAGGTAGTTAGATGACACTTGGTCATTCTGGTAGGGGCGTTGCTTGCCTCTCCCGGAGCGCCTCGATAAGGGCGAGGCAAGCAACGCCCCTACGACCTCATTTTTTGCCTGTATGACTATCCCTCAGTTAGATAACTGCTGGGGTAGCTTGTACAAGTTACGCCAGGAGTAGACCGTGAATTAGACCCTAACGATTGACCAGCTAAATGGCGGGTTTCGTCAGATAGTTTTAGTCAACTCAAGATGAGAATGCTTTAAACGCATCAACATAAGAAAGGAATTTACAGCAATGGCAAAGACAGTAGTAGGCCTGTTCGATACTTTGGACGAGGCTCAATCGGTAGTGAAAGATTTGATGAGCGATGGGTTTACCAAAGACCATATCAGCTTGCTTGCCAACAACGAGAAGGGTAAAGCTACCCAGATGGCCCATGAAGCTGGCGATAGCCACGCTGCCGAAGGCGCGGGCGCGGGTGCAATCACTGGAACGGTAGTCGGCGGTGGAATTGGCCTGGTGCTAAGTTTGATTGGGGCCGTAGCCGTACCGGTAATCGGCCCGATTATTGCAGCTGGCCCGATTCTCGCTACCATCACTGGGGCTGGGATTGGCGCTGCTGCCGGTGGTTTGATTGGTGGTCTGACCGGCGCAGGTGTGCCGGATGAGGACGCTAATTATTACGCCGAAGGGGTCAAGCAGGGCGGAACTTTAGTAATGGTAGACGCGGACGACGAGCGTGGTCAACAGGCCTACGACATTATGGAAGAACATGGTGCGGTCAACATCGAGGAGCGCGGCGCGCAGTATCGTCAGGCCGGTTTTTCCAAATTTGACCCGAATGATACGTCGAGCTACGGCGCTACCAACACCCAGGCGGTGCCGATGTCCCAAAATACTCGCACCGAAACCAATCAAGCTGCTCCGACCACCAGCCGTACTCTAGATAGCGGCGAAGCAGTGTTGCCGGTAATTGAGGAAGAACTGCAAGTTGGCAAACGCCAGGTACAGCGCGGCGGGGTCAAGGTCTACAACCGTATGACCGAAACTCCGGTTGAAGAGCAAGTCACCTTGCACGAGGAGAAAGTTGATGTCGAGCGTCGCCCGGCAAATCGAGCGGTAACGGATGCGGACATGGCGGCAATGAAGACTGGCACAATCGAAGTTAATACGATGGCGGAGGAAGCCGTAATTTCCAAGCAGGCGAAGGTAGTTGAAGAAGTGGTAGTTGGCAAGACGGCTGCCGAGCATACTGAAACCATCCGTGACTCGGTTCGCCGCACTGACGTAGAAGTGGAGAAAACGGCTGGTAATGGTCAGCAGATGTCTAACGGCTTTGAGACCTACGAGACCGATTTCCGCAATCGCTTCCAGACCAGTGGCAAGAATGGCGGCTACGAGAAATACGCCCCGGTTTACCAATATGGTTATACCCTGGCTAACGACAAGCAGTACGCCGGGAGCGACTGGAACAAGGTCGAGACTTCGGCCCGCGCTGACTGGGAGAAGAAAAATCCCGGTAATGCCTGGGATACCGTGAAGGAGGAAGTGAAGTACGCCTGGCAGAAAGTCACCGGCGGCAGATAAGCCCCGATACTTTGTCAGTAAGTGACAGAAGGGAGTTTACCCTGACAAACCGGGTAAACTCCCTTCTGTCAGTGGTTAAATGAGAGGAGACAGTAACGTGGGAAACCGAAACGAGCGAAATGATACCCGGAAAGCTCAATCTGACCCCAGCCGTCGTGCTGAAATGCTAGAGACGGATGAGCTAGTTCTGCCGGTGATTCAAGAAGAGCTGCAAGTCGGCAAACGTCAAGTCGAGAGTGGCGGAGTACGGGTGACTACTGATGTAAAGTCAACCCCGGTCGAGGAGCAAGTTACCCTACGGGAAGAGAAAATAGACATCGAACGTCGCCCGGTGAATCGGGCCGTAACCGATGCTGACATGACCGCCTTTAAGAACGGAGTTATCGAAGTCACTACCACCGGCGAGGAAGCCATGATTTCCAAGCAGGCGCGGGTAGTGGAAGAGGTTCGGGTTGGCAAGCACGCGACCCAACATACCGAAACTGTCCGCGATTCGGTTCGCCGCACCGATGTCCAGATTGAGCAGCTTGCTGCCCCCGCCATGAACAGCCGAGCCGATATGAGCCGCTACCACACCTACGATAATGACTACCAACGTCACTTTCAGAGCAAGAACGCTAACAGTGGCTATACCTACGAGCAGTACGCCCCGATTTACGAGTATGGCTACTCGTTGGGGACTGACAAGCATTACGGTCAAAGTGATTGGAAGAGCGTTGAAAAGGATGCTCGACAGGGTTGGGAAGAAACCAATCCCGGCACCTGGGACGAGTTCAAGGATAGTGTTCACTACGCCTGGGACAAAGCTCGCGGTCAACGTTAGGCGGCGAGTTGATAAACAAGTTTTAGAGTTTGAGAAGAGTTTACTAAAAGGGGTTTGAAAAAGGATTTGATTGTAGAAATAGAAATCTGATTAATTACCTGAACAGATGCGCCAGATTTCTGCTTCTACAATGAAATTAGTTGGTGTAATTAGCCGAAGGGCTAATCAGATATTCGATATTAGGAGGAAATTATGGCTGCTGTTCGTGATTGGGGCGAGGCATTTTTAACATCCATCAGCAACGCTTTTAGCAAGCTGTTCGGATTTTTGCCCGACCTTATCGGCGCTTTGCTAATTCTGTGGATTGGCTGGATTATCGCCGGAATTTTGGCTAAATTAGTAACTAATCTTTTGCGGAAGATTCATTTTAACGAAGCGACCGAAAAAGCCGGATTAAATCGGTTTCTCAAGTCTGCGGGCGTAAGCAAAGATGCCAGCGAAGTGATGGGCGAAATCGTCAAATGGTTTTTCCGGGTAATAGCCCTGGTTGCCGCTTTCAGCGTCCTGCAACTTCCGGCCCTAACCGCCGCGCTGACCGGCATTTTGAACTTTATTCCCAATCTGGCAATCGCCCTGGTTATCATCCTGATAGGCGGATTGCTGGCTAACTTTGTGGGCGAATTTGTCAAGGGTGCCGCTACCTCTGCCGGGTTCAAAAATGCCGGCATGGTATCGAACATTGCTCGATATGCCATTCTGTATGTCGCAGTTATCGCCGCCTTGGGTCAAATCGGGGTAGCTTCCAATATTATCAATGCCCTCTTTATTGCGACTGTCGCAGGGTTGGCCCTGGCTTTTGGGCTGGCCTTCGGTTTGGGTGGACGAGATACCGCTGCCAAAATCTGGGAAAACACTTACAGTGCGGCCCAGGAGAATTTGCCCAAGCTGAGTGATGGGATGAAAAGGCAGGCCCAGCAAACCAAACTACAAGCGCAGCAGGCGGCTAACAATATGCAGCCGCAGCCGCAACGTGGGCCAGCCCAATATCCGACCCCCGCGAGCTACAATCAGGCGACCCAGCAGGCCAATTACAATCAGGGCCAGATGCAGAATCAGACTCAGATGCAAAACCCGCCTTACAACTATCCACCCGCAAGCCAGTCCCAGACTTATCCTACTCGTCAGGCGACCAACTATAATTATACCAATGACCAGACCCAGCCACCTGAGCAGCCCGGTCAACAACCGCCGCGCCAGTAGCTAATTCTAGCGGGTTAAGATGGGGACGTGTAAAAGCGTCCCCATTTAATTTCGGGCGGTTGGAGCTATTTACTGAGTTGCTGCCAAACTGCGTAGACCTGGTGCATTTGTTGGATATGGTCGGGAATGTGAACCGCGTAGACCTGCAACCAGTCGTCAAAGGTCATCGGGCCGTTCTCGGAATGCTCGACGGTGTTGGCCCAAATGCCATCGGGTAAATCCTTTATCAGCCGATAGCTGGTCAGGCGCAACCACTTGAAGAGTTCAAGGCTCTCCGCCGGGTCTTGCTCATGATAATTCAACACTTTGGCCCACTGACTTTCGTCGTAGCCCAGCACCAGGCTACCGGGTTCCGCTAGAAAGCGACGGCAACGCACAAAGCTGTTAGCTTCGCTGTCAGCAATATGGACTATAATCTCGTGGATACTCCACTCTGTCGGCGAGGGCTTGAATTGCCACATCGAGCGGGGAAACTGGGGCAGAGCTTCGATCAATAAATCATAGGCGCGGGCGTATAGTTCGATTTTCGCGGCGCGGTCAGTGGTTTCGATTGTTTCAATGGTGTCCATTTTCTCTCCTTCTTCTAATCTTGAAATCATCTTAATGGAGCTAACGAATCGTAAAATTGGAGAGGCAAAATGACAAGCGCCAATTTGCCTAATCCTGGTCATATCGAGAAAGTAAGTTTAATGTCTAAAAAAGGATGGTGGATAAGCGGAATACTTCTGGCAACCGGGCTGCTTGCCGCCTGGCTTATTCTGGTTGTAAAGCCAGATTGGGCTGAGGTCGGCAGGATATTTTCCTCACTAGAAGCTTTCAAAGAGTTTATTCTAGGCTTCGGCTTCTGGTCGCCGGTCATCTTCTTTTTAATCCAGGTTTCGCAGGTCATAATCTCGCCGATACCGGGCAACGTCACTACCCTGGCGGGCGGGGCAATCTTCGGGGCGCTGCCGGGCTTCTTTTTGAGCGGAGTAGCGATTCTAACTGGCTCGCTGCTGGCCTTCTATCTGGCCCGCCGCTTCGGACAAAAGTTGGTGATAAAACTGGTCGGGCAGAAAGTTTTTGACAAATATAACCGCTTCTTTAACGGCAAATTTGCCCTTAGTCTGTTAGTTCTGTTTCTGGTTCCCTTCTTTCCCGACGATGCGCTTTGTCTGCTGGCAGGGCTATCCTCCATGCCGCTCCGCTTATATATCCTGTTTTTGATTATCGGACGGTTGCCAGGGGTGCTATTGACCAGTCTGGTCGGGGGTGGAGTTATCACCCTCTCTTTTTGGGGGTGGGTTATTTTTGGCGGCCTCTCACTTGTAGCGATTTTAGTCTTCTTCAAGTATGGCGACAAGTTCGAGGGCTGGTTGAATCGGATGCAGAAACCGTCCAAATCCCTCCCGGAATAAGTTGGTCTTTATAAGAATATTCTAAAGATGGCGCGGTCAACTTGACCCTAAAGAGTGGTTGTGGTATACTTACCTTCATTCGTGGGGGAAAACCCCCGAATTTTTTTGACTGTTTTACAGCGACCAACTTTCGCCTCTGAACCTGAAATTAAAGCCAGATGGTTGGATGTTTAGCCGCTAGATTTCTATCGCGGAAGTTTTAAGCAAGAAAGCGAACAAAAGAAATGGCTGCCAAGAAAGACCGGATTGTAATTCACCTGGCATGTATTACTTGCAAGGAGCGCAATTACACTACCACCAAAAATAAGCGGAATGACCCCAACCGGCTGGAGTTTAACAAATACTGCCGCCGTTGCCGCGACCATGTAATGCACCGCGAGACCAAGTAAGTTATATAGGATTCCAGGCGCTAAACGCAGAAAGAGTATACTATGGCCGAGAAAAGTTTGCTGGACGACCCGACTAAAGAACCTGGCTTAGTGCGCTTTAGTAAGGATGAGTTGGCGGAAGTTAGAAAAGTGGAATGGCCTAGCCGCAAAGATACCCGCAATCTGACGATTGTGGTGTTGGCTCTGAGCGCGGTGATGGCGGCGGCCCTGGGTCTGCTCGACTTAATCTTGACTTTGGTTTACAGCTTTTTCCAGGGCTTGGTCGGGGGATAGCGTCCAACAAGGAGTGTGAAATGGCTGATACTTCTGTAACTCAATCGGAAGAAGAAGAATTAGAAGAGCAGGAAGAAGGCGCGACTTCTTCCAGTGGAGTCAAACGCCCGTCTCTAGCTCCCAGTACCGGACAGCAGGAGAACATGGGGCGGCGCTGGTACGTCATCCATACTTATTCCGGCTACGAAAATAAGGTTAAACGGGCGCTGGAACGCCGAATCGAGTCCATGGACATGCGCGACAAAATCTTTCGGGTGGTCGTGCCGACGATGGAAGAAACCGAAATCAAGAATGGGGCGCGCCATACCGTCCAGAAAAAGGTTTATCCCGGCTATGTGCTGGTCGAGATGGAAATGACCGACGAGTCGTGGTATGTAGTACGTAACACTCAGGGCGTGACTAGCTTCGTGGGGAGCGGCAACAAGCCGACCCCCTTGATTGATGATGAAATGCTCAAAATCATGAAGCAGATGGAAGAGGAAGCTCCCAAAATCCGCACCAGCTTTCAAGTTGGGCAGGCCGTCAAGATTGTGGATGGGCCGTTTAGCGAGTTTACCGGCACGATTGATACGATTGATAACGTGAAGAACAAAATCACGGTCATGGTTTCGATTTTCGGACGGGAAACTCCGTTGAGCCTGGACTTCTTGCAGGTGGAACGGATAGTTTAGCCCCTGGGCGAGTGCTCCATCATCGAAGGGCGACCCTGTGTGGTCGCCCCTACACCAGTTGGGGTAGTAAGAAAAGTCGGGTTATTAACCCCGGCTAATGGTTATCATCAAAATTTAGAAGTGGGAGAAGGCTGCAAAACGCCTTCGCCAAAGCGGGGCAATCGCCCTGTGACCACAAAGGAGTATAGAAGTGGCGAAAAAAGTAAAGGCAATCGTAAAATTGCAACTGGCGGCGGGCAAAGCGACCCCTGCCCCGCCCGTCGGCCCGGCTTTGGGCCAGCACGGTATCAACCTGATGGGCTTTGTCAAGGAATATAACGAGCGAACTGCCCAATCGGTTGGCGAAATTATCCCGGTGGAAATCACCGTCTTTGAAGACCGCTCTTTCACCTTTATCACCAAAACCCCGCCCGTCGCCGATATGCTGCGGAAGGCTATCAAGATTGACAAAGGAAGTGGTAAGCCGAATACAGAGAAGGTCGGCAAGATTTCCCAGCAGCAACTCCGCGAGATTGCCGAGCGCAAAATCAAGGATACTAATGGGGTCGAAATTGACGATGTAATAAAGATGGTCGCCGGGACTGCCCGCAGTATGGGGATTGACGTAATTAAATAGTGGGAGGGCGCACCCGCCCGATAATACCACCGGAGGTAATTTAGATGGCACACGGTAAGAAATATAAAGAATCTGCCAAGCTGGTAGATGAAGAAAAGCTCTACCAGTTGGACGAAGCGATTGGTCTTCTCAAGCAGACTAATTTCGTGAAGTTTGACTCGACGGTTGAGCTGCATTTCCGGTTGGGGATTGACCCTCGCCACGCCGACCAGCAAATTCGCAGCACCGCCAGTTTGCCCAACGGGACTGGTAAGACCGTCCGTATTCTGGTCTTCGCCCAGGGCGAAGGCGAAACCCTGGCTCGCAGTGCCGGGGCGGATTTTGCCGGAAGCGACGACCTGATTAAGCAAATCGAAGGGGGTTGGATGGAGTTTGATATTGCAATTGCCACCCCCGACCAAATGGCAAAAGTAGGCCGTTTAGGTAAGATTTTGGGACGGCGCGGCTTGATGCCTAACCCCAAGAGTGGTACAATTGCTCAGACTCAAGATTTACCGCGAGTTATCCAGGAAGTCCGACGCGGTAAAGTCGAATTCCGCAACGATAAGACTGGCATAGTACACGTCGGGGTCGGCAAGTTGAGCTTTTCGGACGACCAGATTAAAGAAAATGTCTTGAGCTTGATTGATGGTATCGTCCGCAACAAGCCCGCTGGGGCTAAAGGCGTGTACGTCAAGTCCATCACCCTGACCAGCACCATGGGGCCTGGCATCCATCTGGATGTAGCTCCGGTCCTGGCCGAGGTCGGCGGTTAAATTTTTTCTACAATAGAATAGAACTGGTTTTGTAACCAACCAAAGACAGCCGGTGTCAGCCCTTCAAGGGGCGACCTAAATCGGATAATCCGAGCCAGCCGAGGTGAATGTTGCAAAGTGGTTCAGCTTTAAAGGTAGCTTGCTGCTATTCAAAATAGCAGGTGGGCTGGTGCATCTCGCCCCTGACCTTTGAGGAACTGAAACCCCTTGCGCCCACCTCGTCTGCCCCGGCAGCGATGGTTCGGCTGACAAGGGTTTTTTAGTAGTTTTGAGTTATGAGTTTTGAATTATTTAACTCAAAATTCATAACTTAAAACTCAAAACTTAAAAAGAGGGGGGTGAGAAAAGAAGATGCCTACCGAACGTAAAGCCCAAAAGATTGATAAATTGGAAGATTTGATGGGCAGTAGCATTATTTCGGTACTGACTGAGTATCGTGGTATGACCGTAGCGGAGTTGACCAAGTTCCGCAACGAGTTGCGCCCGAAAGGGGCGGAATACCACGTCGCCAAGAATACCCTGCTATTGCGGGCTGCTAACCATCTCGGCTATACCGGCATGGACGAGGCTCTAGCCGGGCCAACCGCCGTAGCTTTCGTCAAGGAGGATATTTCGGGCGGTACTAAAGCTATCCTGGATTTCGCCAAGACTAACAAGACGATTGTTATCAAGAGCGCAATTCTGGGGGGCAAGCTAATGTCTGCCGACCAGCTAGATGCTCTGACCAAGCTGCCGAGCAAGCAGGAACTAATCGCCAAGATGTTGGGTTCGCTCAAAGCGCCGCCCGCCAATTTGGTCAATGTGCTGGCTCAACCGCCGCGCAACCTGGTTACGGCCCTTTCCGGGATAACCGGCAACCTGGTCAATGTCTTGGCCCAGATTCAGAAGCAGAAGGAAGAAGTTGCGGCTTAACTTCAGGACTGAGGACTGAGGACTGAGGACTGAGGGAAAAGTCGAAAGTCACGGGTGCTACCTGTGGCTGATGGATATGAGATTTCGCTTATAACTTTTGGGGGTTTAGCACCGCTTACAAGCGAAAGTTATAAAGATAATAGATTGATTGAATCTTGAGTAATCAAGACAAGAAAGGAATTTGAGAACGATGGCTACCGTAGAACAGATTGTAGAAGACATTAAGGGTTTGAACGTGCTGGAAGTTTCCCAGTTGGTCAAATCGCTGGAAGAAACCTTCGGCGTAACCGCTGCCGCCCCGATGATGATGGGCGCGATGGCGGCGGCTCCGGCGGCGGGCGGGGCGGTGGCGGAAGCTGCTCCGGTGGCAGAAGTGCAGACCGAGTTTAGCGTTATCCTCAAGGAAATCGGCCCGAACAAGATTAACGTCATCAAGGTGGTGCGCGAACTGACCAGCCTGGGCCTGAAAGAGGCCAAGGACTTGGTTGAGGCCGCGCCGAAGGCCGTCAAGGAAGGCGTGACCAAAGAGGAAGCCGAAGCTGCTAAGGCCAAGATTGCCGAAACCGGCGCTGTGGTCGAAGTCAAGTAGTTTTTAAATAAAAATCGGGTGGTAAAGCTTTACCACCCGATTTTTATTTGTCCCAAAAGTCTTATCGGCTCATTTGTGCTATTTAGATTGCTCTGCTATAATCGCCGAACAATCGTAAATTAATCGTACCTAATAGCCTGAATATAAATCATAAATGCGAGTTGTATCTCTGGCAAGCGGCTCTAGCGGTAATTGTTACCTGGTGCAGAGCGGGCCGACCAATATTTTAATAGATTGCGGCCTTTCCGCCGGACAAACCGAGCGCAGTCTGCTCAAGCAGGGCGTGAAGATGGAGCAACTGGCGGCTATCTTTCTGACCCACGAACACGGCGACCATCTCAAAAGTGCCGGGACGATTTCGCACAAATGGGGCGTGCCAGTCATCGCTAATCAGCGCACCTTGAAAGAGGCTCGTCCGCGCTGGGATAAAATGGCTCGTATGGAAGCCGTCCGCGCCGCTCAATTCGCCGCCGAAGCCGACCTCTCCAGCTCAGGGTTTAGTACCACTCCCAAATCGAAACCAAAAGCTAAAACCGAGGATGACAAAGCCAAATATAATCTAGAAGAACTAGCGGTAGGCGGAGTGAAAAGCTTTGGTGGGCTGGAAGTCAGCAGCGTGCCAGTGTCGCACGATGCCGCCGAAACGGTCTGCTATGTCTTTCGAGCCGAAGGTCGGCAGGGGATGATTCTGACCGACCTGGGGTGCGCTACCGAGCCAATTTTCGAGCCGCTCTATCATAGCGACCTGATTGTACTGGAAGCCAATCACGAGTTGGAAAAATTGCACCAGAACCCACATTATCCCAATTCGCTCAAACATCGAGTGGCGGGCGACAAGGGCCACCTGAGCAACTTGCAGAGCGCCGCCATCCTGCGCCGGGTGCTGGAATATAGCGGAACAAGCCATACCGTCTGGCTGGCTCATCTCTCGGAAGAAAATAACGACCCCAGGAACGCCATGAAAATTATCAATACCTGTCTCACCCAGGTTGGAATTGATAATTTCCCGCTGAAAGTCGCACTCCGCGACAAAACCAGCCTGACCTGGGATGCTCAACTCCACCTTTTTCAGGCCCAAATGTTTTCGGAATTCTAACTAAAATCCCCCGAATAGTTGAGAACCGATTAGACCGCTATAAAGTGATAGAGCCTGCTTTCGTATATAAAAATGCGGATGTTCTACAAGACTAAGAAGCGAGGTTCTTCATCATTGCTTCATTTTAGCACTTCTGTCCATTGCTCAAGCAAAAATCTTACCTTTTGGGTTGGCATTAGGGTATAGCCAGCTTATCCTCAAATTAGAAAAAAATCCCAAGCCAAAGCCGTGAGTTGATACCCTTTAAGCCGCTAAAATGGGCAATAAATGGGTAGCTTTTGGGCTGGCATTGGGCTGAGTTTTAGGCTATGCTATTGCCGAAGGTCGTTGGTAGTAAATCTCAAATCTGAAATCTAAAATCGAAGCTCAAGGGTCAAAGGTTTCTCTCCCGATTTGAGATTTGAGATTTTAGATTTGAGATTTCAAACCCATTTACAAAGAGAGGGAAAACTCATGCGGTTAGCCGGTAAAGTAGCGTTGGTGACGGGTAGTAGTGGCGGAATTGGGCAGGCTATAGCGGCGGCCTACGGCAAAGAAGGCGCAAAAGTAGTCATTAATTATAGTCGCAACCTGGACGGGGCGAATGAAACTTTAGCCCAGGTCGAGGCTGCCGGAGGAGAAGGCTTTGTCCTCAAGGCCGATGTTGGTTCAGTCGCCGAGGTCAAGCAGATGGTCAATGAATCTATCAGTCATTTCGGACAGCTAGACATTCTGGTAAATAATGCCGGGGTCGAGAAAAATGCGGCCTTTTGGGATGTCACCGAAGAGGACTACGATAAAGTTTTGGATACCAATCTTAAAGGGGTTTTCTTTACCACTCAGGCTTTTGTCCAACACTTGATGGCCACCAAACGGCCTGGACGGATTGTGAATATCAGCTCGACCCATGAAGATATGGCCTTCCCCAACTTTACGGCGTATTGCTGTAGTAAAGGAGGTATCCGCATGTTGACCCGCAATTTGTGCGTAGAACTCGGCCCGCATGGAATTACCATCAATAACATCGCGCCCGGCGCAATCGAAACTCCAATTAATCGCAAACTCCTCAACGACCCCACCAAACTCAATTCTCTAGTCGGGCAAATTCCATTAGGGCGGTTAGGCCAGACCTCGGACGTAGCGGGGCTGGCGGTCTTCCTGGGTTCGGACGAAGCGGCCTATGTCACCGGTAGCACCTATTTTGTGGATGGCGGCTTGAGCCAGTTTTATCAGGAGCAGTGAGCAGTGCTTAGAAAATACAGTGCTGAGTGCTGAGTGCTGAGAAAATCCGGCTAGGGCTGGGTATTTTAACTCAAAACTCAAACCTTATTTACTGACCACTGACCACTATTTCCCAAAGGAGCGACTAATGCCAAACACAGGCGAGATGAACCCGGAGCAGGCGCGATTAAAAGCGGTAGCGGCTAAAGTCGTTCCCTGGCAGCACTGGGGGCCTTATTTGAGTGAACGGGCCTGGGGAACGGTGCGGGAGGATTATAGCGCCACCGGGGAAGCCTGGGACTATTTTCCGCACGACCAGGCTCGCTCTCGTACTTACCGCTGGAACGAGGATGGGTTGGGCGGTATCAGCGACGATTTGCAATATTTGTGCTTTGCCGTCGCGCTCTGGAACGGGCATGACCCGATTCTCAAGGAGCGGCTATTTGGGCTGACTGGGTCGCAGGGCAATCACGGCGAGGATGTCAAAGAATATTATTTCTACCAGGATAGCACCCCAACCCATAGCTACATGCGGATGCTGTACAAATATCCGCAGGCCGCTTTTCCTTACGCTCGGTTAGCCGAGGAGAACGCCCGGCGCAGCAAAGATGAGGCCGAGTTCGAGCTGATAGATACCGGGGTTTTTGCCGAAAGCCGCTATTTTGATGTGAGTATCGAGTATGCCAAAGCTGAGGCCGATGATATTCTGATAAAAATCAGCGCCACCAATCGTGGGCCAGAGGCCGCCGAGTTGCATCTGCTCCCGACTATCTGGTTTCGCAATACCTGGGCCTGGGGGCGGGATGAGCGCCGCCCAACCCTCAAAGGCGAGGTAAGCCGGGATGGACAGGCCATTATTCGGGCCGACCATTTTGGGCTGGGCAGCTACGCTCTTTATTGCGAAGGGCCGGACGAGTTGCTCTTTACCGAAAACGAAACCAATAGCCAGCGTTTGTTCGGGGTGCGGTCTCAATCGCCCTATGTCAAAGATAGCATTAATGATTGCGTGGTACACGGCGACCCCGAAGCGGTGAATCACGGGCTGGAAGGTACCAAAGCTGCCGCCCAATTCTTTCGCACGATTGAGCCGGGTGAAACCGCAATTATTCGGCTGCGGCTGGCAATCACCCCCGAAAACCACGACTTGCACTCCGACCCTTTCGCCGATTTCGACCTTATTTTCAAGCAGCGCCAACATGAGGCCGATGAATTTTATAGGGCCTTGCAACCCGCCAGCCTGACCGAAGATGAGCGCCAGGTGCAGCGGCAGGCGATAGCCGGGATGTTGTGGAGTAAGCAATTTTATTATTATGATGTGGCTCAGTGGCTTGATGGCGACCCGGCCCAACCGCCGCCACCCGCTGACCGCAAACGCGGACGCAACCGGGAATGGGTTCATCTCAACAATGCCGAAGTGCTTTCGATGCCGGATAAGTGGGAATATCCCTGGTTCGCGGCCTGGGATTTGGCTTTTCATTGCATCCCCCTGGCTTTGGTGGATGTCAATTTTGCCAAGCGTCAGCTTGAATTATTGGTGCGGGAGTGGTATCAGCATCCCAACGGGCAGATACCGGCCTACGAGTGGGCCTTTAGCGATGTCAACCCACCGGTTTTAGCCTGGGCCGGTTGGCGCATCTACAAAATGGAAATAAAGCAACGGGCGGGCGAAGGCTTTAAAGGAGACCGGATGTTTTTGGAGCATCTTTTTCACAAGCTGCTGATAAATTTCACCTGGTGGGTCAACCGCAAGGACTCGGAGGGCAATAACGTCTTTCAGGGCGGCTTTTTGGGGCTGGACAATATTGGAGTGTTTGACCGCAGCGCCCCTTTGCCGACGGGCGGACATTTGGAACAGAGTGATGGCACTAGCTGGATGGGGATGTTTAGCCTGAATATGATGCAAATCGCCCTCGAACTGGCCCGTACCAATCCGGTCTACGAGGATATTGCCACCAAATTTTTTGAGCATTTTCTCTATATTGCCGGGGCAATGAACCACATGGGCGAGGATGGTCACTCGCTGTGGGATGATGAGGATGAGTTTTTCTATGATGTATTAAGGTTGCCGGAAGGCGGGCATTATCGGCTCAAGTTGCGCTCGCTGGTCGGGCTGATTCCGTTGCTGGCGGTGGAAACTATCGAAGCCGAGGTGCTGGACGAACTGCCCGGTTTCAAGGAGCGGCTGGAATGGTTTTTGACCAACCGCCCGACCCTGGCGAACCTGGTTTCGCGCTGGCAAGAGCCAGGCCAGGGCGAGCGCCGCCTGTTGGCCCTGGTGCGCGGCCACCGCATGAAAGGGCTGTTAAAGCGGATGCTCGACCCGCAGGAATTTCTGAGCGATTACGGAATCCGCTCGCTGAGTAAATTTCACGAGGGCCAACCCTATCAGCTTAATAGCGGCGATATGGTCTATACCGTGCGCTATGAACCTGCTGAGTCGCACAGTGGGCTGTTCGGGGGTAACTCAAACTGGCGCGGGCCAGTCTGGTTCCCGATTAATTATTTGCTGATAGAGTCGCTCCAAAAGTTTTATCATTACTACGGCCCGGATTTTAAGGTAGAAACCCCGACTGGCTCAGGCCGCTATCAGACCCTTGACCAGATTGCCGACGACCTGTCGCACCGTCTGACCGCGCTTTTCTTGCGCGAACCTGACCGCGAGAAGCGGCCCTTTAATGGCGGCAATGAGTATTTCCAGGACGACCCGCACTGGCGCGACCTGATTTTATTCCACGAATATTTTCATGGCGACAATGGGTCGGGGGTTGGGGCCAGCCACCAGACCGGCTGGACTGGTCTGGTAGCCAAGCTTATTCAGCAGCAGGGCCATAAGCGCGACGGACAGAGGTTTGATTAAAGCGAAATCCACAGCCAGCCCCAGCGCGGTAGCCAGTATTCGTTGCCGGGGCCGGGCAGTACCACTTTGGAAATCCCCTTGCGGCCCAGCATCGCTAAGGCCAGGTCGCCCGCCCGTCCTTTAAAAGTCAGGTCGGCGGGAATAGTCTCGGCAACCTCTTTTTCAATCGTCGCTACATTTTTCACCAGCACCACATCCAGCGAAGTGATGAGGGTCGCCGGGTCGTTTTCCTGCTCGATTTGATAGCGGAAGCGACCTCGTAGCCCTCTGGCGCGGGAAGCGTCCAGGCGTTTGGGTAACAGGTTGATTAAACCTGGCACCAGCAGCGCGGCATGGTCGGCCCGGATGCGGGGAGTCTGTTCCAGGGCGGTCCGAATATCCCAGGGATGAATCATCCAATCCAGCAAGGCGAACCCGGCAAATTGCACCGCCTGGCATGTGCCAAGATAAGGATGCGGCACATCTTCTTCCCAGGCTTGGGGGTCACGGCTTTCCAGCAAGTCCAGCAACCGCTCGGCGGCGCGATGGTACTCGGCCATCAGGCGTGATACTGGCAGCAAGGCCACCCGCTCGATAGCGCTGGCCTGCATCGCTTTTGCCATCTCCTGCGGGCGCAAAACGCCTTCGGTTGAACCGACGGCGGCTTCTTCCAGACCCTTTGAGAGCATCTCGGTGGCCTCGATAATATGGCCTATCTGGTCGCGCACGCTCCAGCCAATACAGACGGTGGGGCGGGCCAGGTCGTCCGAAACGAGCGAAGCCAGCAAATCCTCGATGTCGAGCCGACATTGGCCCAGGGCTATCAATAGCGCCGCCGCTCGTTTAGCGGCAGGGTTCAAGGTAGTTGTGCTACTCATTAAAGATTCCTTCAAGATTTCTTTTGCAGGTCGCATTAAATTGTCTAATAATTACTTCTTAATTTTGACGTTTCTATTAATTTTTCTTTGACCAAACCGGAACGGAATTTCCTGGTAATTTGCGTCTGATTATATCACACTCTATAATATGTTTCAGCGAAAACCAACCTGGAGGAGTAGGAATATGTTAAAAGCCGCGCAATTGGCCGGAGTTTACCCACCCGTCCCGACCCCTTTTGACGACCGAGGCGAGGTTGCGCCTCAAAAGCTGGCAGCCAACCTGGAATTATTGGCCCGCACCGCCTTACGCGGTTTCATTATTATGGGTAGCAACGGCGAATACGTCTATCTGGACGAAGACGAAAAGCTGGCCCTTTTTCGGGCGGCACGCCAGGCTATCCCCGCCGAAAAGCTTTTTATCGCCGGGACCGGGGCAGAATCTACCCGCGCTGCCTTACGCTTGACCCTGGCGGCTGCCGAAATCGGGGCGGATGTCGCTATCGTGATTACTCCGGCCTATTATAAATCAGCCATGACCGCCGAGGCGCTGATTGCCCATTTTACCACCCTGGCGGATAGTTCGCCGATTCCCATCCTGATTTATAATATGCCAGCCTATACCGGGCTGGATATTTCGACTGAAACCGTGGTGCAACTCGCCGCTCACCCTAATATTGTCGGAATTAAAGAAAGTTCGGGCAATATCGTCAAAATCGCCGAAATGGTGCGGGCCGTCGAAGTGGGTGGGCTGAATTTTGCAGTTCTGGCAGGGTCAGCCTCTTTTTTGCAGGCTACCGTCGCCGTTGGGGGACAGGGCGGGATTGCGGCTACCGCCAATATCGCTCCACTGGAATGTATTCGGCTATATGAGGAGCGAGATAGCCGGGCCGCCAGCGCCCTGCAACAGGCTCTCTTGCCGATAAACGCGGCGGTCACCACCCGCTTTGGGGTCAGTGGCCTGAAACACGCCATGGAACGGCTGGGGCTATATGGTGGGCCGGTGCGACCCCCGCTACTGCCTTTGAGCGCGGCAGGCCGGGCCGAGATAGATAAATTACTGGTAGAAATGCATCTTTTATAAGCGATTGTGCGTCTGAATCTTATATACATCGCACAGCATCTTCACTTTCCGGTTTGACTGAGTTATACTAGGTCAAATGGTTTGTTAGAGTACTGAGGTAGCAACCAAATGCAACACTCTTCCTTGCTTCCGGGGCGGGCTGGTTCATCCGGCTACACCGCTCGATTATTAGTATATTCGTGTATAATGTTGATGCTGTTTGCCGTGCTTGCCTTTACCCCCCTTTCTTCGGCAGTCCAGGCTGCCAGCCCCCGGGCTACCACCAATGTCAAGATGACCGCCCGCTCTTTGTTCCAGGGCTGGTTTAAATATGGTGACTGGTTGCCGGTAGAAATTTCGCTTGAAAATTATGGGGAAGCCGCCACCGTCAGGGTCGAAGCTCAGGTTGTGACCCGCATCAGTGGCTCGAACTATACTACCAACTATCAGCGTGAAGTAGCCCTGGGCGAGCGTGCCAACAAACGCTTTACCCTCTATCTGATACCCTATGTCGAAACCACCAATCCTTCTCGCTCGATTACCTATGATACCACCATCACTTTGCGGAGCAACGAGCGCAGCCTTTCGGAGCAAAAAGTCCAGCTTTTGCCGGTCAACCCGACTGACTATATCGTCGGAGTAATCAACCAGGACCCCAATACCCTTAGCAATAATCTCAGCAATCTCAAGGTGGGCGGACGAAGTATCCGGGTCGGGGCAGTCGGAATGGGGCTGGCCGATATTCCTGACCAGGGAATTGGCTTGCGCTCTTTCAACAGCCTTATAATCGGCGAGGTCAGTACCGAAACCCTGAGTAACGATCAACGGGCCGCCCTGCGAGAATGGGTCGAGGCCGGCGGTCAGCTTATCTTGTTGGGTGGGAATAGCTGGAGCAAGGTGCGCTCGGCCTTTCCTCCGGCGATTTTGCCGTTGGATGTCACCAACTATGCCAATATTTCCAGCCTGGATGGGCTGGTTTCGCCCAACGGCGATGAAATCAAAGCTTCCACCCCTTTGAGCCGCCCGGCTACGATGGCGCGGGGACAGGTATTGCAGGGAGCGCGGCTGTTAAGCTATTTGCCGGACGGCTCGAATGTCTTGCCGGTAGCCGCCGAGCGGCGCTTGGGGACGGGGCGCATAGTAGCCAGTAGCCTGGATTTCTCAGTCCCGCCTTTACTGGATTGGAGCGGTGGCTCGCAGGTCTGGCAAGAGTTCTTCAACTTTAACATTACGCCCTTTAACCCGCTTTATCAGGAGCCTAACCCCCAAATCAAAAACTCTCAAGATATGCTCGGTTTCGTCTCGAATGTACCGGAATTGCGTTTGCCGGATATTAGCCTTTTCTTCTTGCTGATACTTGGGTACGTGCTGATAGCCGGGCCGCTAAACTTTCTGGTTTTGAAAAAAATCGGTCATCTGGAATACGCCTGGGTCACTTTGCCGGTGTTAGGGATACTCTTTATGGGGGTGGCCCTCAATTATGCCAACTCTCAGCCGCCGGGCGAGGTGCTTATCAGTCAGTTGAGTGTAGTTCAGACCGGTATAGACCAGGAACAAGCTCAAGTCCGCTCGTATGCTGCCCTGTTTTCGCCGACTGATCGGAATTATGATGTTGGCCCGAATCTAGCCGACGCGACGGTGCGCTCCCTGATAACCCCGCTCAATCGCTATAACTCGACCCTGATTGAGGGTGAACCGCCTCGGCGGGCGCTGCAAGGCGAAAAACCGCGCATGGATGATTTCCAGATTGGACAGTGGAGCGCCCAGGGTCTGAGCCTGGAAAGTACGGTGGCGGCCCGTAATTTCCAGCTTGTCGCCGATTTGCGCTACGAGGACAATAAAATTGTCGGGACGGTACGAAATCAGACTGGCGGAGCTATCCGTAATACTATTTTGATGCTGGGCGACCAGATAGTAAAATTCAAGGATGTTATCGAAGCCGGGGAGACTGTGCCGGTGGAATTTGCTATGCCTTCGCCTACTGCCGCAGTAGTGGCCTTTTGTTCCACCAATGTCAGCGCCACGACCAGCACTTTTTCCGGGTCTACCCCCGGCGAAAGATTGGCGATGACCATGCTGCAAGACCGGCGGGACGATAAAGTGACCCAAACCAGGGCTAGTTTCGTGCGTAAACTCTACGAGAGTGGGCGCTATAGTCCTCTGAACATTCAGCGCGGCTTGGACTTAATCGGCTGGCTCGACCAGAACCCGATGCCCCTGATGGTCAATGGAGTTACGAGCCAGTCCAAAAGCAGTCAGGTGTTATTTGCCCGGTTGCCGGTAGATTTCGAGGCGCGGAGCGGGGACGGACGGTTTGTCATCCCGGCCATGGGCCTTATCCCCCAGAGCGTCACTTCTTCGACTGGCAATCTGCCGCTTACTAACCGCTTTGACCGCACGGATCAGGTGTGCCTAAACCGGGGTAGCGTGACAGTGCAATTTCTAATGCCCCCGGAACGCGGCCCGCTAAAGGTCAAAAAACTGACCCTGTACGTCAACGCTTTTACCCAGACCGGACGGCGTGAACCGACCCTTCCAGAGTCAGTCGAGCTTTACAACTTCCAGTCCAAAAGCTGGGAAATCTGGACCGGGCTGACCAATAGCGCCTTACAGACCAATATCGGGAGCAATTTCAGCAATCAACCGCCACCCATCAAAAATGTGATGGAAGATGCCGGGCGCTTTACCGACCCGCAGACTGGTCGCATTCTGTTGCGGCTCAATTCCAATAGTTCCAATACGATTTTCTTCCAGCACAGTCTTGAAATCGAGGGGACTTTTAACTAGCGATAGCCTCAACTGGCAAGCCCGCTTCCTGCCATGCCTTCCACCCCCCGGTCAGGGCGCGGGCCAGTGACCATCCGGCCCGTTTGAGTTCGAGCGCCACACGGGCGCTAGTGGCTTCATCGTTTCAGCCACAGTAGGCAATTAACCAGCTATTTTTTGGTAAGCCCAGTTCGGTGGCTCTTTCGACCACATTATCCGGCAGTAGCCGGATTGCTCTGCTGGCCTGGGCCTCACTACCCCCGAAACTGCGCTCGGTGCGTACATCCAGCACCACCACCGGCGCACCCGCTTCAACCAGGTTTTGATATTCTTCAATCGAAATCCGAATAGCGTCGGTCACTCTTATTCCGGGTGGAGCAGGTTCGCCTCCGTCTGAGGCGTTAGCGGTTTCAGGCCGGGGTTTAGGGCGGGGAATTTCAAGGGTGATAGGGGCTATCCTGGCGGGCGGGATAATGACTACCGGGGCGATAACCGGAACTCCGCCCGATTTGGCAGGTGAGCCTTTTTCTTTGCCTTTTCCTTTATTAAAGCGCCCCAGGAACATAGGCGAGAAGCCGTGCAAGACTACCGATAGCAGGACTACCAGACAGCAAATCTGGAAAAGTTGCTTGCTGCCCGGCAAGCCCTCGAAGACCGGCAACAGCACCAAAAGCAAGGTACTGAGGCCACGCGGCCCAAACCAGCCAATTAAAATCAGACTAAAGCGGTCAAGTTTTAGCCAGCCCAGGGCCAGAAATAAGGCCACCGGACGAATCAACATGACCAGCACCGCAAAGGCTACCATCGTCAGGGTCAGTAGTTCAAAGCCGCTCCAGATAATCGAAGTGCCAAACAGAACGAAGGCAAAGAGCAGGGCCATCTCCGCCGTAGTTTCGCCGTATTCCAGAAAACAATCGCACATCTCGACATCCAGGGCCGAAATAGTCAACCCTGCCGCGAAAGCCGCCAGAAAACCGCTCCCGTGCAGACTTTCAGCGGCGGCATAGGCCGCGAATGCTACCCCCAGCGAGTAGAGCGACTCGTAGTCGCGCCGAATTCCTATCCTTCGTCGCACTAAATCGAGGGTAGCCACCGAAAGCACTCCGACGGCGACCCCCGCTCCCGGCCCTAGCAAGAACAAGTCAATAAATAGTTTGCCCCAGTTGGTAGCTTCCTGGGCTTCGCCGGAAGAGCCATAGCCTAGAAAGCCCATCGCCACCAGCACGATAGGCAGCAAGACGACATCGCCCATGCCACTTTCAAGACGAAGGGCTTGCCGGGCGCTGTCGGGGACTTCGCGGCGGCGGAGCAGGTTGCGCAACAGCACCGGGTCGGAGGAGGCCAGCGAAGCCCCCAGAATGACTGCCGCCGCCGGAGCAAGCCCCAAAAGACCCCACCCGGTCAGCCCAATCAGGCCCGCCGTGAGTAAAGTTCCCGGCCCGATTATCAGGAAGGTCAGTCGGGCGTGGCGGCGAACTTCCTTGAGGTCGAGGCTGATGGCATCGGTGAACAGCACCAGCACCAGACTCAAGGTGGCGACCACCCGAATCGCGGGGGCATCCAGGTCGAGATTGACCAGCTTTAGCCCCGCCGGGCCAAGAATTGCGCCTAACCCCAGAAAAACCGCGACCTGCGGCAGCCCGCTTTTATCCACCGCCCCCGAAAGTAGGGCAGCGACGATTATCACCCCACCGACCAGGGCTAGAATTGCGGTCAGAACTTCGCTCGACATCGCCGGTTGCTCCTAAAGTGGTTGGGGTGGGTTAGCCGATTTTAACAGAGCTACAAACACATCATAAGTGGCCTGGGCATCGGCGAGGGCGGTATGGGCATTGCGGTTGGTTATGTTATAGCGGCGGCAGCACTCGTTCAGGCTGAATTTGCTCATGGCCGGGTCGTTATAAAGCATCCCAAAAGCTGCGCTCATTACATCGAAGCGGTGATAATAAAAGGGGTCGGGTAGCCCAACCGCATTGAAGGCGATTTGCAAAAAAGCCCAATCGAAGGTGACATTAAAGCCCGCCAGCACTGCCCCGCGCCCTAACTCGCTCAATTCTTCCAATGCCGCTTTCAGGGGACGGCCTTCCCGCTCCCAGGTGGCGGCATCAAAATGCCCGATTTGCAGCGCGATAGGTTCGGCGGTTTCGAGATGAGTTGGGGTCACTTTGGCCTCAAAGGTTTGCAACACCTTGAATTCTGGCTGCGAGACCAATAACGCCCCGATTTCGGTGATTTCGTGCTGACCGGGGTTCAGGCCGGTAGTTTCCAGGTCCAAAAAGAGCAAATGGCGCTGCTTCATCGGGCCTTTATCGGTTTTCTGCCCGCTTTCGGGCTGATTACTGCCAGTCGTTAGGTTTTCCATTCTTGAAATGCTTTCTAATCTAAAATCTGAAATCTAAGGTCAAAAGTCTAAGGTCAAAAATCAAAAGCCCTTAATCCTGACTTACTTTAACCCCCCTTATAATCCTGTCTATCCTGTCCATCCCTGTTAAAATTTCCCTCCGAAAATTCAAAATTCAAAACTACTCTACTGACCACTGACCACTTTTAAAAACCTAAATCTGCCCAAAAAACTCATCCAGGGTGACGGCGAAGCGGCGGGGTTGCTCGACCATGGGGGCGTGGCCCGTTCCCTGAAAGATTATCCGACGATATTGGTCAAGCGACCAGGGCCGGGCGGCCTCGGCTAGATAACTATTAGTCGCAACCGCATCCTGGTCGCCATGGACGGCTAGAACCGGGTGGGGAAAGGCCGCGCACCGCTCGGCGACATTAAAGCGGTACATCGCTTCGTAGTCGCCCTCGCCGTTTGGCTCATCGCCAGGGAAATTCTGGACTTGCATGGCACTTTGCACCAGATAGGCCAGCAAAGCGTTACCGGGCGGGCTGCCATCCAGCGGAAACCGCCCTTCCCGCAGGTTGCTGGCCCGAATAAATTTGGTGACGGCTTCCAAATCGCCGCGCCGTATTGCTTCGGCGGTCAATTGCGGGTCGCCCCGCAGCGACCCCCGCTCTATCCCGAAGGGGGCAACCGAGCTAACCAGGGTCAAAGAAAGGCAACGCTGAGGATTATCCAGGGCCAGTTGAGTCGCTACTCCGCCGCCCAACGACCATCCGACCACATGCACCTGCTTGACTCCAATGACATCCAGCACCGACAGCATATCCTCGGCTAGACTCTCCATGCCCTGCACTGGCAAAGCTTCAGCCTGTCCGTGACTACGCAGGTCAGGGGCATAACAGGCATATTTATTGGGCATCAATTCTTCAAAAGCGGCCATCGTAGGCTCCCACCAGCGTCCCGAAGCGAGGCTGCCATGAATAAATAGCACGCTTTCGGCATCCTGCCAATCGCGCCCACTATGGCGATAGACGGTGGATAGGCGCGGCGTTTTTACCCGGTGCAAACCTACACTATCGTAAAAAGTAGCGTCTTCATCAGTCATCGCCGGAAGCGACCTTTCTTCCTCAGTAAATAATTACCTTGAATAATTAAACGATTTGAGTGCCTAAGACTTTGGCTTGAGACGATTTTCTGAATCTGAGGATAATCGTGCTAAACCCCCAAATCGGGTTTGGTTATATGTGAAAAATTTACCGCGTAAATTTTTCACATATAACTTTTCCGGGCTTACCCCAATTTTCAAGCGAAAGCCCTAATTCTAAAAAAGCCAGACAGTTGCAGAGTGGAGCGGGGTTGCCGGGCCAGCCGACCAGCCAATCAACCAAATGCTAAAGTAATCTTAAAATGTGGTAGCCTCCGTAAATCTATGGGTTGATTATAGGGGGGGTATTGGTGTGAGTCAATGACTGGCGATTTGCTTTCGGGGGCGGGCGGGTACGGCAGTATAAATTTGGGAAAAAGCTGGATAGCAAAATGTAATGCAAAAAGCCCTTGCGTTCCGGTCAGCACTGATTATAATAGAGACAATGTAGTTTCTCTTTAAGCCCGTTTCCGTTTATACTAAAGCGGAGGGGTTAGGCGGGCTTAACCATAGGAACGGAAGTCGAGGCGGGTCAGGGGTAGACGCGGGATAGTAAAACCTCGTCCTTATTATTCCTGTAGCTTTCGACTTTCGATAAAAAATGCGTTGAAAGTAGTTTTGGCGAGACCTGATTAGCTTTATCGGGTTTAAAATTGGTTAGATAAACAAAATTGCGACACCTGGAGAAAGGGGAGTGAAGTTCATGAGTACGATTTTCTTCTACTGGGATATTAAGCCCGATAGAGATAAAGAATATATGGATTTTATCTTTAATGACTATCTCCCTTCGATGTCGCGGCTGGGAATCAATGTCACGGATGGTTGGCTGAAAATGGCGGGGGATGGCCCGCAGATTATGGCCCTGGGTGAAAGCGAGGATGTCGCCACCACCATTTCGGCGCTTGGCTCGCGGGAGTTCCGGGCCACCGAGTCCCGATTGCTCAATTATGTCGAGAACTACTCCAAGCACATAGGCCGCCGCGATATTAAAAGCGAAGGCCGCTAGATTTTTACGACTAAGATGATTACTTCGGAAAAGGCCAGTTTCACCGTCGAAGCGCCGCTCGGTGTGGAACTGGCTCTTCTGCTTTATGAGCGGCTAAATCAGCAGCATTTCGCGGGCAGCTTGCCACCCTGCAAGCTGGAATTTAGCCGTCGAATGGTGCGTACCGCCGCCAAAATCTGGCCCAAAAGCCGCCTTATCCGCCTCTCGGTCTCTTATCACCAACAATACGGCCCGACTGAATTATCCAATACCCTCCTGCACGAAATGATACATCTCTGGCTCTACGAACAGGGCTTGCCTAGCGGTCATACTTCCGGTTTTCACCAAAAGCTGTTGGAAGTGGGTCTGCCTGACCGGATTCGCGCTCTCCCCGTCCCGCCCCGCCCTTATCGTTATCTGTATTGCTGCCCGACTTGCCAGCGCGAAATCCAGACCCGTCGCAAAATCAGTAGCTCGTGCGGCTATTGCGATAAAGTCTATAATCCGCGCCACCGCTTGAGACTGGTAAAATCGTATCAGAAAGACCAAGAAAGTTGAAATGAGGCATGAGTATGGCGACTTATCCCCATCAACATAGCTGGGATGTATCGGAAAAAGAAGCCCGCCAAATCCAGAGCCGCTTGCGTCCGCTGGTTCAGACCAGCAATGGCTTTGACCCGACCCAGATAAAAACCGTCGCTGGAATTGATTGCTCGCTCAAAGAGGAAGGTCGGGCGGTGGTAGTTGTGCTGAGTTTCCCGGAATTACAGATAATTGACCAGGCGGTAACTACCCGCCCCTTGACTTTCCCATATATCCCCGGCTTGCTCTCGTTTCGGGAAACCCCGGTGGTGCTAGATGCCATTGAAAAGCTGAAAATTCGGCCTGATGTCTTGATGGTAGATGGGCAGGGCTATGCCCATCCGCGTCGGTTTGGGATTGCCTGTCATCTGGGAGTCTTTCTGGATATACCCAGCATTGGTTGCGCCAAGTCGGTGCTGACCGGTCATTTTGAAGAGCTTGGCCCAAACCCCGGCGACCAAGCGCCCTTGATTGATAAACGCACTGGCGAAACTATTGGCATGGCAGTGCGAACCAAACTGAAAACCAACCCGATGATTATTTCGGTGGGCCATAAGATTGATTTGGCGACGGCGGTAGATTTGGTGCTAAAATGCGAGCGCGGCTATCGGCTGCCGGAAACAACCCGGATTGCCGACAAAATTTCCAAAGCCGCCGAAATCCTGCCTATCCCCGAAATCCTGCCCACTACTGAGGATGGGCCGGTGCAGGGCCGTTTGTTTTAAGAATAAAGGGTAAAATTGCTAAATGGGGTTAGGTGTTCAGGCGCACCGGGGTGGTCAAGCATTAAGCAAATTCTGCAAGGTCATTCCTGCTTACTACATCAGCCCTTACTTGACCGTCGTGCTGATAAGCTTTTGGCTGCCCTGCGTCCCCGTCGGTAGAGGCGGGTCAGGCGTTGGGTCAGGCGGCGACCTGTTCCGGCCTGACCGGAGGAGCTTTCCAGATTGGCGCTATACTTTTTCTCGCTGGCAAGCTCGGTGGACAGGACTTTGGAACGCTCTAACTCGCGCAGGTAGGCGGCTTCCAGATGCCCGACATAGGCCCGGCTTTTAGTCTGGTCATCTTTTAGCTCGTTCAGCTCGGCCCGATAAAGCTCTAATCGTTTATCGTGCCAGGTGGCGAAATTAGCCGCCATTTCGGGACGGGCCAATAATTCTTCCAGTTCTTTAACCTCGAAAGACCGCTCTGCACCTTCAGTATAGCCTAGTCCCAGACCGTAGCGGGCGATTTGGCGATACAATTCCTCTTGATGATAGCCGTCCGCCAGAATTTCGGCGGGGTCGGCGACCACCCCGATCAATTCGGGATACTTTGCCAAGAGGCGCATGGCTTCTTGTCCCTGTCGCCGGAAACGGGCCAACGCCTCACCCGGCGCGAGGGGGCGATGATGATAGACCACCGCCCGGTGGTCAAGTATCAACTTGAACCCGGTCTGGGTCAACCGCCAGCCCAAAACTGTATCATCCCACAAATAGCGAAAATCCTCGTCAAAGCCCCCCAATTGCTCGAAAACCCGGCGCGGCACGGAGGCATTTGAGGTCACAAAATAAGTGAAGGGGACGACTTCCGGTTCGAGCGGAGTAGCTTGCATCAGCGGGCCGGGGAAATATAGCTGCTTGTAATATTCCGAGAGCGGGCCGCCCTTGAATTCGGCGCTCCAGATTATCCGCCCGACGATGCCCGTTCCGCCCTGCTGGTGTTGGGCGGCAAGGTGGCTTTCCAGCAATTTTTCGTCCGGGACGCAATCGGCATCAATAAATACCAGATAATCGCCAGTAGCGGCGCGGGCCGCCAGATTGCGGGCGGCGGATGCACCCCGGTTCAGGTTCTGTTCCAGCACTTTTAGCCGAAAGTTAGCCTTTTCTGCAAAATCTTGCAAGATAGCCGAGGTGTCGTCGGTGCTGCAATCGTTAGCGATAATCACTTCAAAGCGAGATGGAGCAAGGGTCTGGGTTTGTAAACCTGCCAGCACAAAGGGCAAGGTTGCCACGCCATTATAGACCGGGATAATCACCGATATTAACGGCGCTTCCAAATAGATTTCTCCTGTAGCAGTGGTCAGTAGGGTAGTTGTGAGTTTTGAATTCTCTTATAACCCCGACCTTAGATTTTAGATTAAGCCGCCTTGATTTTACCTTTTCAGGTCGGCAATGTCCAACCAGTTGATTAAAAACTCGCTAATAGCCAAAAAATCCTATACTTACTGGGAAATTCTTTCAAAATAATTATCAATTCTTAAAGTACCGGCAGGCTGAATATGCTATAATCTGGGAACGGCCTGGCCTCAATGGTTTGGGCCATTATCCATGTAAAATGGTATGGAATTTGGTAGGGGCAATCCCTTGTGGTTGCCCTGCCGTCGCCAGACGGCTGCCCAACAAACGGTAAGCACCTGTTAGTTCTTTAGCTTATTCGCTTGCTACACGCTAAAGAACTAACGATGAGCGAATGTTCATGATTAGCGGCCTGCGGGCCGCAGGGCAACCACAAGGGATTGCCCCTACCTAATCAATTTCATCTCTTTGTAGTGAGGCGATTGGTTTAGGTATTAATCTAGCTGATTAAAGTAATTTGAAATAGAAGGACGCTCTCATAAATATGGCTAGTGTTAAATCTACTCCCCCGGTTGGGCGGAAATTGACCCCAAAACAGGAAGCAATCCGTCGTCGAGCGCTCCGTCGTCGTCGTAATCAATTGCTGGTGATTGGCGGGCTGGTGGCAGTCACAGTGGCGGTGATTATTGGAATTGCGATTGTCATTTCGCAGCCGACCAACTTCGAGAAAATTCCAGCCGCTGCCACCACCGACGAGCGGCCCTTTGAACTCGGCCCGGCGGACGCTAAAGTTACTATCGAGGAATTTGGGGATTTCCAGTGTCCGGCCTGTCAGCAATGGCACGTTACTACTCAAGGCCAGGTAATTGATACCTATATCAAAGCTAAAAAAGACGTGAAGTTTGTCTTCAAGCCCTATCCTTTTCTGGACGGGCGCTCGACGGGCCGCGAGTCGCATGTGACCCAGGAAGGGGCTTACTGCGCGGGCGACCAGAATCGCTATTGGGACTACCACAACGCGCTTTATGACAACCAGCCCAAAGGTGAAAATACTGGATACTGGACGACTGACCGCGTGAAAGAGTTGGCTAAAGTCCTCAAGCTCAATACCGACACTTTTAATAGCTGTATGGATAGCAATAAATATCGCAACAAGACCAATACCGATGCTACCACCGCCGTCAGCCGGGGGGTAACTGGTACGCCGACGATTGCGGTAAACGGCAAGTTGCTGGCGACCTCTGACTTTAGTGCTATCCAAAAAGCGGTAGACGAAGCCTTAACCACGGCTACCAAGTAAAGGCTGCCAAGTGACGTAGTTGTCCAAGAGTGAGGTTATAACGTGGCCCTGAAAATGAATATCAGTACCGCCGAGCGCTCGAACCCGGCGACTCAAACTTCAAGCGGGGTAAGGGTCTCCCGGCTGGATTGGGTTTTTATCGGGCTGATAGCGGCGGGGATTATTGTTTCCGGCTACCTGACCTGGACCCACCTGACCGATAGCCCGATTATTTGCACTGCCGACCAGAGTTGTGATACCGTCAATCGTAGTGCCTATGCCTACTTTCCGCCTAACTGGGGTATCCCGGTGGCCTATCTGGGGCTGCTGGGTTATGTGGGGATGTTGGGGTTGGCAATCGCCCGCTGGAGGCAGCTAGGACGCTCCACCGACGAAAGCCTACTGGTGGTCGGGCGACTGGATATGACCCTGTTTGTGGCAACTTTAATCGGGGTGCTTTTTTCGGCCTATCTGACGGCGATGGAAATCTGGGTGATTCACGCTATCTGCTGGTGGTGCGTTTCGTCCGCGCTTATTGTTACCGGGCTGTTTGCAATTGCGGCTCGGCGGGTCTGGAATGCCGATTAATTTTTATCAGAAGTTTGCGAGGCCGGAAGTAAACCTCCGGCCTTTTGCTTTTTCTGGCGATTATTTATAAAATAGGAACATCTGAAAACTTTACCTTTACTTTTAGGACTTTGGCTTGGAATGGTTTTTCTGATTTGAGGATAACCTGGCTAAACCCCAAACGGCGTTTAGTTATCTTTGAAAAATTTACGGCGTAAATTTTTCAAAGATAACTATTCCAGGGTTAAGGCGATTTACAAGCGAAAGTCCGAACTCTGAATGGAATGGCGAAGGGAGCAAACTAGCCCATGACCTTCATGCAAGCCGAAATCCGTGAACAACCCCAGGTGCTGGAACGTAGCCTGAAAGAGGGCAAGGCCATCGCCCGCAATCTGGCCCGGCGCATCAATCAATTCCGCCCGGATATTGTCTTTATTGCGGCGCGGGGAAGTTCCGACAATGCCGCAACCTATGCCCGCTATATTCTGGAAGCCTACACCGGGTTGCCGGTTTCGCTGGCTGCCCCGTCGCTCTTTACCCTCTATCATCGGCAGCCCAACCTGAAAAAGGCGCTGGTAATTGGCATTTCGCAATCAGGTCAATCTGAGGATATTGTCGCCGTAATCAGCGAGGGCAAACGGCAAGGGGCGTTGACAATGGCCTTAACCAATGACCCGGCTTCGCCCCTGGCAAGCGCGGCGGGCGAGGTATTGAACCTGAATGCGGGGCTGGAAAAATCGGTGGCAGCCACTAAAACCTATACTACCGAGCTAGGGCTGATTGGGCTATTGGCGGCGGAGATTTCGGACGATAACGGGCTACGGATGGGTCTTGAGCGTTTGCCTGCTGCAATGAATAAGGCTTTGGAACTGGAAGAACGGTTGCGCTTATTGGCAAACCAGGAGCTTTATATGGATGCCCAACATTGTCTGACCCTGGGGCGGGGCTATAATTTTTCGACGGCTCTGGAACTGGCCTTGAAGCTGAAAGAGACCAGCTATGTTTTTGCCGCCCCCTATTCCTCGGCGGATTTCCTGCACGGGCCATTTGCGCTGGCGGAAAAGAGTTTGCCCGCGATTTTGGTAGGGGCGAATGGCCCGGCAATACCCGGCCTTCTGGAATTGGGCGACAAGCTCAATGAGCGGGGGGTCGAAATCGTGGCGATTGGCGATGATAAGGGGTTGCTCAAGCTGGCGACATCGCCCGATAGCGCTTTCCTGCTCGACCTGACCGGGCTACCGGAAGCTCTCAGTCCGGCGGTGTGTGTCGTGCCGGGTCAGCTTTTCGCGCTGCATCTGGCTTTGGCCCGCGGTCACAACCCTGACCAACCCCGCAGCTTGAACAAAATCACCAATACCAAATAATTGTAAAGAGAGAAAAAATGGCTTTAACACTAGGTATTATCGGTTTTCCCAAGAGTGGGAAAACCACCGTCTTTAATACGCTGACTCGCGGTCACGCCGAAACCAGCGCCTATAGCTCGAACCAGGCTCCCAATATCGGGACGGTCAAAGTGCCGGATGATCGGCTAGACCGCTTGACCGAGATGTTTATTCCCAAAAAGACTACTCCGGCGACGGTTGAATATACCGATGTGGCGGGCATGGCGAAAGGCGCGGCCCAGACCGGGGCGCTACCGGGCATGAATTTGATTCAAAAAGTCGAGGCGCTGGTACATGTGGTGCGGGCTTTCGATGACGCGAACTTGCTCCACCCCGAAGGCAGCGTGAACCCTATCCGCGATTTGCAGACGATGGACTTGGAGTTGGCTTTCTCCGATTTGGCGGTGCTGGAAAAGCGGCTACCGCGTCTGGAAGACTCTATCAAGAAGACAAAAGCCGGGCCGGAGCGCGAGACCCAGATGTTCGAGCTGGAGGTCTTGAATAAGCTGAACGAAGCCTTGAGCAACGATACTCCTTTGCGCGATGTCGAGTTGAGCGAGGAAGAACTCAAGGCGGTGCGCGGCTATCAGTTTTTGACCCTCAAGCCGCTATTGACGATTCTAAATCTAGGGGAAGAGCGAGCCGCCGATGCCGATAAGCTTCTAGCCGAGGCTAAAGCCGCGTCGGGTGGGAAGCAGCGCACCGGGGTCGCCGCCTTGCGCGGCAAAACCGAGATGGACTTGAGCCAGATGGATGAAGCGGAAGCCGCCGAATTCATGCAGGAATTGGACATCACCGAGTCGGGCCTGAGCAAAATTATTCATGCCTCGTATGAATTGCTGGGTCTGATGAGCTTTCTGACGGCGGGCGAGGACGAGGTACGGGCCTGGACTATCAAGCGCGGTACGTCGGCGCTCAGGGCGGCGGGCGAAATCCATAGCGATATTGAGCGCGGCTTTATCCGGGCCGAAATCGTCAGCTATCCCGATTTGCTCAAGGCCGGGACTATCCCCGAAGCCAAAAAGCTGGGCCTCTATCGCAGTGAAGGCAAGACCTACGAGATGAAGGACGGCGATATTGTCAACTTCCTGTTTAACATCAACAAGAAGTAATTAATTAGCCTGGGGCTGGATAGCGGGGATTGTCGGAAAATTTACTCTGGCATAAATTTGGGCCAATGGTAGCTCGATATTCAACTCTGTCAATTTCAGGCTATCTTCCAGCCCTTTACACGTTTCCAGAAGCCACTTATTTTGGTCTATTCGCTGGAAGCATTGAATATAAGCCCTATCCGGTTCGACCAGCACATAATACCGGAGGGCTTTTAGCTCTTTGTAAAACTCAAATTTGTCGGTGCTGTCGTACTTGCGGGTGGAGTCGGACAGCACTTCGATGATAACTTGAGGGTTGGTAATTGTATCCTCGCGCCCTTCCAGGAAAATCGGTTTATCGCAAACCAGCATCACATCGGGATAAGTGTAAAGGCCGTCCGGCTTGGTTTGGACGCGCATATCGCTGACAAAGGCCACGCAAGGTTTATTCAAAAAAGCCTGATAGAATAGCCCGGCAAAAGTCGAGGTGATGACATTATGGTTAAATTTACCGCCCGCCATCGCATAAATTTCGCCCTGATAGTATTCGTTGCGGTGGTCGGCGCTCTCTTCCAGTGCAAAATATTCTTCAAGGGTATAGTATCTATTGTTCATATAGGTAAATCCTGATTATAGCAAATAGTGCCAAGTGTTCGAGCGCACCGGGGCTAAAGCCGTCGGGCTAGAACACGAAGCCGGGTAAACCCGACTGTTACCCCGGTATAGCCGAGCTAGGGATACTTGGATTTATTTGTTAAAACCCGTAATTTCTATACACGGGTAACAGCCCGATTAATCGGGCTTCGTCTCCTAGCCCGGCGGCTTTAGCCCCGGTGCGCTCGTGCGCCAGCCTTTATCTAACGGTACACGAATTATTTTATTAAAATTCATTAGCTCCGGTGCGGTCAAGCGCCAACCCCTATCTAGCTTAATCATCCCCATCATCCAACTCTATCTTTTTCCGCCAGAACCCGGCGCAGTACCTTGCCGATAAAGTTGCGGGGTAGTTCGCCGATAAAATCGAAGCTGGTCGGTAGCTGATGGGAGGCTAGGCGCTGGCGGCAGAACTCGGTCAACTCGGCGGGGGTAGCCCGCTCGCCATGCCGCAAGACCACAAAGGCTTTGACCTGGCGCTGCTCAGTTTCGGGCGGGATACCGACCACCGCCACATCCTCGATTTTCGGATGCTCGAACAGCACCTCCTCGATTTCGCGGGGGAAAACCATCTTTTCGCCGACCATAAAGCTGTCCTTCTTGCGGTCTATGATATAGAAATAGCCATCCTCGTCCATGCGAGCAATATCGCCGGTATGCAGCCAGCCGTCGCTATCCAGGGCGCGGGCGGTTTCTTCGGGCCGATTCCAGTAGCCGCTCATCACTTGGGGGCCGCGTACCAATAGTTCGCCGATTTCTTCGGGCGGCAAATCCTTGCCGCTATTCAGACCGATAATCCGGGCCTCGGTGTCAGGCAGGGGAATCCCAATCGAACCGGATTTACGCCGCCCGGTGAGGGGATTAGCGTGGGTTACGGGGCTGGCCTCCGACAGACCATAGCCCTCAACTAATCGCCCTCTGGTCAGCTTCTCAAAGGCTTCCTGGATTTCCACCGCTAACGGCGTACCGCCACTAACGCAATACCGGATTGAGGAGATTCCGTAGCGGCGCACCCCAGGGAACTGCGAGATTTTCATGTACATCTGCGGCACGCCGGGGAAAATCGAGGGCCGATAGCGCGAAATCGCTTCCAAAGTTTCGCGTACCTCAAAGCGCGGTAATAGTATCATCGTCGCCCCCAAAAGCGGGGCGAGGTTCAGGCAACTGGTCAGGCCATAGGAGTGCGAGAACGGTAGCACTGTCAGAATTACCTCCTCGCCGGGCCGGGCTTCCGCCAGAGTATGCCGCACCTGAAAGGCGTTAGCGACCAGATTTTGGTGACTCAGCTTGACCCCGCCCGGTACTCCGCCGGTTGTCCCACTGGTATACTGAATGACCGCCAGCGCGTTCACTTCCGGGGAGAGGTCGGGAACGGTAGGCGAACCCCGCCGCAGGATGCTCCCAAAACTATAGACCGTCTCACTAGAGGCGGGCATTCGGTGGCCCTGCTGCCGTCCGCGCAGCAACTGGAATAATAGTCCGTCTTTAAAGCTCATATAATCGCCAAAGGAAGTCACGATGATATTTTCAACTCCACTGGTTTTGGCTACCATGCGAACCATCGGATAAAACAGGCTCATGCAGATGACTATCGTTGCCCCGCTATCCTTCATCTGGGCTTGCAATTGCTCCTGATTAAAAAGTGGGTTGGAAAAGACCGCCACCCCGCCCGCCTTGAGGATGCCATAATAGCTGATGAGGGCCTGCGGAATATTGGGCATCAAAATCAGCACCCGGTCTCCCGGCTTGAGGCCAATCCGCCGCAAGCCCTGACCAAAGCGGTTGGCCTGTTTGTCCAGCGCCCGATAAGTCATCGGCTGATTATAGAAGACCAGGGCCGGGCGTTTAGGATAGCGTCGGGCCGCGAGTTCCAGGGCGCGTTGAACCGGCTCGGTTGGTGGGTCTATTTGATAGGGAGTGCGGTTGTCGTAGAATTTGAGCCAGGGCCGGGTTTGTTCCAGCTTGCGGTGCTCATCTCGACGGCGGGCGCGTTCCTCGGTTTTGGGGGGCGGGCCGATAAAGCGATCTATCGCCCGGTTGACCGCATCGGGCCGCTCGACCATCACTTGATGGGCCGAAACCGGGATAATGATTTCGGACGCACCGGGGATAAGCCCGGCGACATCGCGGTAATATTCCTGTTTAAAGAGCAAATCGCGCTGACCCAAAATTACCAGGGTCGGCACACTGATGCGTCGGAGATAATTTGTGCCGTCCCAGGGCGTGAGGGCATTGCGATTCCAGGCGTTGACTACGTGGGCCGGAGGATAGAGCCGCACAATCGGTACAAACTGACGGGCGGCCTGTAGCACCGGAACTGGCAATCGCAAGAGCGTGCGCCCAGTCCAGCGCAAGATAAATCGGCGAGGCGAGGCGATTAGTATCAGCTTTTCGACCCGGCCCGGATATTTATTCATAAAGTAGGAGGCCAACGCTCCGCCAAAGGAATGGGCTATCAGGATGAAGTTTTCGGGGACTTTGAGGGCTTCTAAAATACCGCACACGTCTTCGACCAGTTCTTCCACGGTGTAGCGGCTGTGAGGAGCATCGGAGAGACCGTGACCGCGTAAATCGAGCGCGACCACCCGATTATCGCCCGAAAAATGTTCAATCTGGTATTGCCAGTAGGCCGCCCGCCCCCCAAATCCGTGCAGAAAGACAACAGTCCGCAAGGCATCGCGTGGCCCGGCATCTACCACACTAAAAGTCAGAGGTTCTCCGCCGGGCGTGGCCGGAAGTTTTATAGCGCGGCGGTACAAATCCACTTCGATTGCCACAGGCGCATCTCCTTTTTCGGGGGTCAGAGGTCGGGGGTCAGTAAATTTACGATTTACCCCCAAAGGGGGCAAGGCCGCGATTGGGGAGCTCAGTTCTCCGTCTTCCGTCTTCCGTCCTGAATTTCCCCTGACCCCTGACCCCATTATTTCGGCGGACTAAAGAGCCGCTTGCCGTTGAACAGAAAAACTTTGGTCTCATCCTGGTTCAGGAAGCGGTCTTCTAGGCGGGTGATGAGTGAAGCCGGTAGGGGTGCAAAATCATTGGGTAACAGCTTTTGACCCTCGTGCCAGCCCCACCACAAAAAGTTGCCGAGAGCCTGGGCTTTTTCCGGGGTCGCGCCGGGTATCTTGCTAAAATCTTTCCAGGCCAGTACCCAGGTGAAACCGACCATCGGATAGGCATATTCACCCTCAGCGTTTACCAGAAAGATGCGGAAATCATCGGGGACCGATGCGCCCTGAGCTGCCGCCGTCAACGACTCTCTGGTCGGCAGAATATAGCGCCCGGTCTGGTTGCGGATGCTGGCGAAGCTCAATTTTTCGCCGGTGGCTTGTTCCAAATCGAGATAACCAATTGCGCCATCCCGGTCTTTGATGATTTTGGCGACGGCTGCCCCGTTTTCGCCCTCTAGCTGAGGTGGGCTATTGACCTGCCAATCTATTTGTCCACCAATCAATTTCGGGTTGCCGCGAATTTCGGGACTGACCAAAGCCATATAGCGCGAGAAAACTTCGGAGGTGCCACTCCCCTTGAAGGTTCGGCTGCGAATCGCCACTAGAATCGGCTTATTAGGCAAGGCTTTGCCTTCGTTGTCAGCCGTAATCTTAGCATCGCTCCAGTTAGTAATTTTGCCCAGGAAGATTTCGGCAATCGTTGGGCCGCTAAGACGTAGCTGCCCGCTAAAGCCGTCTAGCCGATAAGCTATCGCCACTCCGCCCAACATTATCGGCAGATGGACGATTTCCCCTCGGTTGCGGCTACCAACCAGTTGTTCGCCATTATAAGGGAAATCGCTCCCAGCGAAATCGAGCGGCGAAATCGGGTCAAAAGCATAACTACCTCTGGCAATCGGCGTACCAAGAAAGCCATTCTGCCCGTTTCCGCTATTGGTAGATTGGTAATTGAGCTTGACAGCCGGGGCGACTTTGGCATATTCCGGCAACCAACCCTTATAAATCGCATCCAGCCGGGTCGAACCCCCGCCATTGAGGGTCGCTGCAACCCCGGTTGCCCCCAATACTCCGCTATTATAGACCGGCAAAGGTGAAGCCGGAACTGGGGATGGGGTGGCATTCAAAGGGGCGAGGGTGCTGGCTGGGCCGAGGGTCGGGGTTTCAGCGCAGGCCACCAGCAACAAGCTGACCACCAGACCCAGCAGCAATAGGCTGATACTTTTTGGAGTGGTTTTTGAAAATTGGGGTTTATACCAACGGCTAAACATACTATACCTCTTTGCTAAGTCTGAATTTAGTCCGGCTCAAGAGCCTGTTGTATCCAATTGCGATAATGAAGGGCATGGGGCAGAACCGCCTGCAAGGTCGCCGGTTTGTAATGTCGCAAAAAATCTACCGTCTGGGCGGCATCTTCGTCCAAGTGGTGAAAATGATGGGTCTGACAAAGCCGGGTCGCAGCCGAGGCCGGGTCGGGACGGCGCAAGTCCGGCAGCTTTGCCAACCCCTTTTCCTCGACATAACTACAGGCTAAAAAGAGCCAGGTTGCGCCTTCCAGATAGGCCACCTGTTTTAAGAGGGCCGCCGCCTCGCGGTCATCGGTGGTCAGGTGTTCGGCTAAATCGGTGGTCAGCTTGTGGGCGAAACTTTGCAATTCGATCTGAAAGCTGGCAGGTAGCGTCCGATAAAAGGCCGGGTTACTTTCCAGGGGTCGGCTCAAATCGTGAAAAACCCCTGGTAGATTGAACATGGCCTGCCGGAAGCTGGCATAATCAAACTTTCCGGCCTCCCACAACCGCAAATAAACCACTGGGGCGCGGCTGCGTAATTCCGGCTCTTCCAAGCTGCCCCGCCGCGCCCGCCCGTATTCCCCGGCGGTCAATTGTACCAATATCGCAATCGCCTCCTCGTCGCGGTCTGGCAAAAGGATATTTAGACAATCTACCAAAGTGGGGCGATAGAGGTCGGGATTCCATTTAGCGCCCGGCCCGCGCAATAGTGTTTCGATCCGCTCGGTCAACAAGGCTCGATTCACCGCCGACGGATGCAGCCGAATCCATTCGGCTAGAACCAGTTGCATAATATCGCCTTGCGCGGCGGCCCTGAAACGCTCGCTTTCGGGGCGGGACAGGTCAAAATTGAAAGGCTTGAGCCAGGCGAAAGGCCGGAAATAGAGCAAAGCGGCCTGACGGCTTAACTGGCCCAGATTGCCTTCGACGGTCTCTTGAAGCTCCACCAGGGTTTGCGAAAGCCATTCCCGGCCCTTCGATTGCTGGTCGGGGGCGGCAAGTGGCCCGAACAAGCTGTATAGTGGATAGGAGCGGGGTCGCCCTTGCGGGTCAAGACACAACCCCTCGATTTCCCAGATTTTATCTACTAGTTGCCGCAACTTGTCGAATATCGGGGCATCTACCGGCGGCATCTTTTCGGAACTTGCCATTGACCTCTAAACCTGTCTCTGATAAAAGTGGTTACACGCTTATACTACGGAAAAATTGGCGGTGGGGTTGCAAATTTGTTTAATCGGTTTTAGCTGGGCTATCGCTGCCGGTTTGCAGGCGGGTGGCTTTCGCAAGCGCCTTTTCCAGCACTTGCTGGCGTAGAGTCAGGGTCAGGTCGCCGCGAGTCCGTTCCAGCACCCCGCGTAGTTGGTCGGTGGTGCGTCGGATGCCGCCCGTCAACACATCGGGGTAATCTATCGTGACTAGCTGGCTGTAAACCTCATCCATTCGGTCCAGCAATTCCTCTGGCAAGTCGTTATTTTCCGAACCCTGCCGCAGCATATCCAGAATATAGCGCCGTAACTCGCTGGCAGCCTCCGCCAGACCGTTGAGATAGGCCGCATCCTCCACCGCCAATTCTTCGGGCGATGGCAAAGCTTCCCGCCGCACCAGGGCATAGGTCAGTCGAGCCTCGGCGTATTCCTTCTGAGCATCCTGGACGTACCCGGCCCAATACAGGTCGGGATACCCTGCCAGAACGGTTTTAATCGTCGCCAATCGCTCGCGGCCCTGTTCCAATAAGCCGATAGCGGCCTCAAACTCACGGCGATGGGTCGCCCGAATCGAGTTGGCGGCATGCCGAATCACCTGCCGCGATTCGGATAAACCCTGCTCCCGCGCCTTGTTCTTGAGTTCCATCCGGGCGATAATCCGGCTAACCGTCGCCTCAATCGGCCCGCCCTGCGCTTCATTCATAAATTCCCTTCAAACCCAATTTATTTTATTCAAACAGCTTTTTAACCGCCAGCCTAAAGCCGGGTATCACATCTTCGCCGCTCAGTTCATCATCGCCCCATAACCTTTGTGAGCGCAATCCGGCGGTCAGGCGATAGATTTCGACGGTTTGCGTTACCGGGTAGACCACCCAGACCAACGGTATGCCGGATTCCTGGTATTGCACTACTTTGGCCTCGACCTCAAAAGTTTTATCATTTTCAGAGATAATTTCTACCGCCAAATCAGGTGCAATGTCGGCCGGTCGGCGCAAGTTTTCGGGTAGACGAGCGGCGCTGACAAAGGCCACATCCGGTTGCCGATGGGAAGGGGTGCCGGCTACTTTGAAGGTAGTTTGGGAGTCGAAAACCTCACCTAATTTTTGAGGGTAAGTGTGTTGCACTAGATGACTGCTCAACAGTACCCCAATCCTGCCGTGTTCCATGCTTGCGATTTTTTCGACTTCCTCGATTTGCTCTTCTACTTGCTCTTCGACAAGTACGCTGGTCTCTAATTGCATTATCATAGATATATCCTTTACTACTAAATCCCCAAATCTACATAATCGGTCAGTTCGCGGCTGCGGGCGGTTTTGTGCAAGGCGCGGGCCAGGTCGGATACGCGCTGGTAGTCCAGCAGGCCGCTTATCCAACGCTCTGGAATAGCCGCGAGGCCGTGATATGCTCCGGCCAGCGCCCCGGTAATCGAGGCCACACTATCGCTGTCGCCCCCAGCATTGACCGCCAGCCACATCGCTTCCTCAAAGCTATCTTTGCGGGCGGTAAAAGCATAAAAAGCGGCAGCGACGGTTTCGGGGGCATAGCCGCTCGTACCGCACCGCTCCATATTATTCAGGTCTATCCGAAAGAAGTCTACCGACAAATCTCCGGCCTCGACGTTATCCACCAGGGTTTGCCGCTCTTCCAGATAGTCCTGGGCCGCCAAAAGTTTCTGACGCAAGGGGTTGCCCGCCAATGGCAAGCCCAGATAGCCGGGCGGCAGCATATCCAGTACCGCCGCCATCAGGTCTTCCGGCATAATCTCGCGGCGGCCCAACAGCCGTACCGCCGTAGCCACCGCGACCCCGGCGGCAACCGCAATCGGGTGATTATGGGTCAGGCGGGCGACTTTTTCGCAATCGTCCAAAAACCGCAAGCGGTCAAAGCGCCCATAAGAATGGAGCAGACCCAGGGGGGTAATGCGGATTGCCACCCCGTTGCCCGCCGCCCGCTCGTGATCGAGGCCAGCCTGATAGTCGCCGGTATCCCGCGCTTTGAGCAGGGCCTGGCGAGTGGTTGCGCCCATAAATTCCAGCATGGGGCTATCCAGGGCCGCCACCAGACGCGGGCCAAAATCGAGCGGCTCGACTTTGCCGCCGGTATGAATCAGGCTTTCCGCCAGGAGCAGGGTTAGATAGGTATCCTCGGTGGTTGCCCCGGCGGGCTGACCGGGCCACTCCATTTCCTCGTGACCGGCGACCAGGGTAAAATCTTCGCGGGGCAAATAATCCAGCACTCGCCCGTAAGTTTCGGCGATTTCCTGACGGCTCTTGAACTCAACCGGGCTGCCCAGGGCATCGCCGATTGCCAGCCCTACCAGGCTACCCAAAAAATTATCTTCAAGCTGGGGATTTAAGTTATCAGGCGACATGATATTAGCTTCCGTTATTTAGGTTTTTAGGACTGGCTGTTGCGTTTCCAGACGCGAGGAAATTTCGGTCTCGATTTTGGTTTCGGTGGGTGGCCCATTGGGAGTAAGTGACGCAAGATAAATTTCCTCCCGTGCCACATAGTCCGCCAGCAACCGAGTACTCAGGCTCTTGATAACCCCCGCGACTGGCACGGCCATCAGCACCCCGAAAATCCCGGCGATTTGCGCCCCCGCCAGCAATACAAACAGAGTCGCTACCGGGCTAAAACCACTGGTGCTACCCACCATTTTGGGCAGTAGCACGTTTAAGAGGGCGGTTTGAATCACGAAAAGAACGATTAGCACAATGATAATCGGGCTGTCGTTGCGGCTGAAACCGACTATCAAAGGCGGTAATAGCGAAAGTGGCCCACCGAAAAACGGGATAATCATCAGCACCCCGCAGACACAACCAGTGGTAAGCGGATAATCAAACCCGGCAATCCACATAATAATCCAGGTGGTGAGGCCGTATATCAGGGCGACGGCGAGTTGTCCGCCCAAAAAGACCCCGAAATTGCTTTCAAAGCTCAGACGGACAAACTCCCAGCGTCGCCGATAGCGTTCCGGTAGGCGCTGCCAGAACGAAGTTCGCTCCGTCGGCGGCGCTGGACTGGTCTTCATGGCTTTGCGGGTAGGTCGAACATAATCGCGCCCTGCCAAAAGGCTGAATGAGATAATGAACAAGAGCAACAATTGAAGTAAAAAGCTGGCAAGCCCCGTCGCAAAACCCAGGGCGTTTTTGAGGATTTCAGTGCCAAAGCTCTGGAGTTGGCTGGAAAGCTGATTGAGGTCAATCGTCACGCCCCATTCTTTGAGCAACGTATTGACGGTTTTGGTCAGGTCGTTGGTCAACGGGCCGAGATTGTTTATCAGGGCCGTCGTCTGGATAATCAGCCCCGGCAGTATCAGCACCATAAAGCCCGCTAACCCGGCTAGTACTACCAGAAAGGTGGCAGTGACCGCCAATGCTTTTGGCAGCCCAAAGCTGACGAAAGTTCGGACTAAGGGGGTCAAAATGAGGGCCAATAGCCAGGCCGCAAAAAATAGCAGCAGCAAGCCGGAAAAAGTACCCACGACCTGCCACAACAAGTTAAGCAGCACAATCGAGGCCAGAATAATTAGCAAGACCATCAAAACCTTAGCCATCGCCTCTAACTTGAACCAGGGGCGCTGAATCCAGGAGAGGGTCTTGGTTTCCTTTGTCGCCGTTACTTTGTCGCCTTCCAACAGGCGCTCGGTGGTTTCTTCGTTTGCCATAACAACCATTTGTTTTGTCTTTACTTTATTGGATTGGAAAAGAGAGATTAATATTTAGCCTTGTTTCCTGATAAAGGTACTTTCGTCCGACTGGCTTTGAGTGGTTTGATTTTAGCTGATTGACGGGAGCATCTGGCCTGAAACGAAAGCTCGGTTTTTACGATAATAGCATAGTCCCAAAGGCTTTACAATCTTTAGACAACTTAATCAGCCGCTCACGATGTTCGCCTGATATTCGCCTGATTACCAGGCTTTGAGGGCAATAATAACGTGGGCTTCGCCCTGGTCGTCTTCGACGGTTTCATCCCGGCGAATTAGCCCGGCCTCGTCCAGGGGCATCAGAAAAGTTCCACGCGCTACATTGCGGCTCTTGGGGCTGCCGCCACCCCAGACCCCTAGCCCGCCATAAAGCCGTACCAGAAATCGGCTGCGTTTATTAAAGGGCTTGAGAATCGCGGTATCCACCACTACCAGCCGTCCGCCGGGATATAGCACCCGTTGAATTTCGCGCAAGCTTTCCAGGCTGATAATATATTCCGAAGGAAAAGTACTGACGACGGTTTCAAAGCTGTTATCGGCGAAGGGCAGTTTTTGGACACGGGCCTGAATAATCCGGCCTTTGTAACCGGCCTTTTCCAGCTTCCTGCGGGCCTGGGCCAGCATCGCGCCGGAGGCATCCACCCCGTAGGCCTTGTAGCCCCGTTCCAGCATGGTCGTCAAGAGCGTGCCAGTGCCGCAGCCGACTTCCAGAACCCGCTTGCCTTGAATTCGGGGCAGAACCGCCTTTTGCCACTTGGGCCACTGCCCTAAAAAGCCGTAATAGCTGATTTTGTCGTAAAGCGGGGCTAGAGGATAATACAGCCCCTGAAAAATCAGCCGCCAAAAGCTTCGGACGATGTTATAGAAATATTTAGTCACTGGTTTTAACCCGGCTTTCTAGCCTCTTGCTCCTATAGCGCGGCAGTCACGGTTGGTAAATAAAATAATCGGGAATAGGATTGCTATTCCCGATTATTTTATTTGCTGCTACCAGTTGGATTCAGAGTAGCGTTCCTCTTTGAAGGGGTCGGCACTATTGTTGTAGCCGTTTTTCTCCCAGAAGCCCAGCTTGTCTTTTTCCAGAAATTCGATGCCCCGAATCCATTTGGCGCTTTTCCAGAAATATTTTTCGGGAATAATCAGGCGCAAAGGCCAGCCGTGGTCGAGTTCCAGGGGTTTCCCATCGAAGGTGTGGGCCAACATTGATTGGGGATGGGTAAAGACCTCTAGCGGCACATTAGCGGTATAGCCAAATTCGGCGTGGGCTATCACGAATTTGGCTTCCGGCTTGAGCTGGACGTTCTTCATCAAATCGCTGACCAATACTCCTTTCCAGGTGGTATCCAGCTTGCTCCAGCGGGTAACACAGTGAATATCGAGGGTGATTTCGCTCTGGGGCAGGGCCATAAACTCGTCCCAGCTAAAGCGCACCGGCTCATCTACCAGCCCGAAAATCTTAAAATCCCACTTAGCCAGGTCGGTGCGCGGCACCGGGCCATAGTGCAAGACCGGAAAACGCTCGGTCAGCGATTGACCGGGAGGCGTGCGCTCGGCAATCGCCGGGTCAACCTTCTTATTACCACCCAATAATGCCATTTTGAATATGCTCCTTAATTATTTTTTGGGGGTCCGGGGGCGGGGGGCAGGGGATTTACGATTTACCCCCAAAGGGGGCGAGGTCGCGATTGGGGATTAAGAACCTCAGTCCTCAGTCCTCTCTTTCCCCCGTCCCCTGACCCCCGTCCCCCGCTTCAAAGCTTCAGACAGGCTTCCACTGCCAACCAGAGAAGTTTATCGCGTACCGAGTGAGTTATCCATTCCCGACTGTCCCAGGTTTCGCTGCCTACATCGTCACCGCCATAAAGCAACTGGGCAAATTGTATACCACGAAACTGGGCGACTGCAAAAAAGGCCGCCGCTTCCATTTCTACTGTCAGGCAACCCTCTTGTTTGCGAAGCTTAACTTTACCTTTGGTCTCACGGAAGAGGCCATCAGTCGTCCAGGTTTTGCCTTTAATATACGCGACCTGATGGGCCGCCAGAGTTTCTTCGATAGCCGTGACACCTTCCGGGCTGGCATTCACCTCTCGACTAGGCGGCAAATAGTGATAGGATGTCCCTTCGTCGCGCACCGCCGAGGTCGGTATGACCACATGTCCGACTGCAATCGTGTTGTCCAGCACTCCTGCCCCGCCACAGGCAATAAATTTGGTGCAGCCCAGCGCAATCATTTCTTCCAAAACTCCCACCGCGAGGGGCGCACCGACCCCCGGATGAACTACGACCACTTTTTGTCCGTGATATTCCAGCTCGTACACCGGGTTTGTACCGATTTCGCTTTTGAGGTGTTTGATTACTCTAGTGGTATGGTTCTGCGACATCTGGGTAATCACATCCTGAAAAAAACAAATCACCGCCCGCTCCGGGATACCCTCCAAACGCGCCAAGCGGGTCGGCTCAAGCATCGCTTCGCGGGTACTATCAAATTCCAGGATAGGAAACTCTCGTTGCATAAGTATCCTTTGGAGTCTGAAATCTGAAATCTAAAATCGAAGAGTGGGAAATAGTTTTGAGTTAAAATATCAACCACTCCACGGACTTTCTTAGCCTGCTTCTATTTCCTCGATATATTTCCTCGATTTCAGATTTCAGATTTCAGATTTCTACGTTCCGATAAAGAAATCGAGCCAGTTGCGCCAGTTCGGTTTTTTCTTGGGAGTGGCGACGACATTATTATTTCCGACAGGCTTTGTGCCATTCGGAGCGGTTACACCAGGTTGGTCGGTATCGGGAACAGTCAATACTACCGTTTCGCCCGGCTTAATCAGACCCAGGGCTTCGCGGGCGACCTTCTCGACATAGAGCAAATAGCCTGGCCCTTTATAAAAATCCAGATGCTCTTGCAACTGGGTGTTAGTCTGCTCGACTGCCGTCAACTCCGCTTTTTTGGCATTGAATTCGCCTTCCATGCCTCTGATTTGGAGGGCTTGCCATATAAAAAGACCCATAAACCCGACTAGCACCACGATTATAATAGCCACCATCATGTGAGACGAAAGTTTTCTAGCGGCCAGCTCTAACGCTTTACTCTTTATAGCCATCGGTCTATGCCTTTATTATCTGTGTTATATCTGGGCGAAGTTCGCCCAATGATTCTAACGGTTGAATTACCCAATGTCAATCATATTTTTTTTGATTATCCCTTTGCCGGACGAAGGTAAGGCCGCTCTGGGTCGAGGTCCGCCAGGAGCGTAAAAATCCGGTCAGCCTCGGTTGGGCGACGGCTGGCATCATAGGCCAGCCCCAGCCGATAGAGGGTTTCGACGGAAAACGGGCGCAACTCCCGCGCTTTTTCCAGCATGGGGATTGCTAAGTCAGGATGTCCGCAGCGGCTGTAGGCCAACCCTGCCACGTACCAGCTTTCGGCTTCCGCCGGTAAATCGCGGGTAGCATCCAAACCGGCATCTACTCCACGAGTACAGGGGTCAAAGTTATTCTCGGAATAATAGCGCGAGAGGGCCGCCCCTGGATTTAGCCCTGCCACCGGGCGCTGCTTGTTCAGAGCTACGGCCTGTTTGTAGGCTTGCTGGGCGTTCTGGTAATCGCTGCGAGCGATAAAATAACGGGCTACCAGCATCTGCAAAGTCGCATCGTCAGCTTTCTCGGCAGTCAGGCTATCTAGCAGCAACCGGGCGCGGTCAGCCGCCGGTTTATATTCGGCGACTCCGGCTTGTTGCAAGGCCGGTAGACGGTCAATCAAATATTCTGCCAGCGCTTGCCGGGTCAAACGACTACCGGGCGCGAGGCTCAAGGCGGTTTCCAGGGTCGTCTGGGCCGCTTCGATGCGCCCGGTGCGCCAGTAAATCAGACCCAGATAGGCGCGGGCCTCGGCGTAGTTCGGGGTAGCCCGCAAGACCTGTAACAGCTGTTCTTCGGCGGCGCTATATTCGTCCGCCATCAAATAGGCATAAGCAAGGCGGGCGCGTTTGGCATTATCGGTTTTTTCGGCAGCCGCGCCTGGGATTAGGGCCACGATTGCTCGCGCCTGCGCCCCGGTCTGCTCGACCTTCATTTGCAACGGGGCGTTATCGCTTTGACTGCCCGGCAGACTCGCTTTAGCCGCTTTTTGGAGTAAGCTCAGGGCATCGTCAAAGCGTAAATCGCGGGCCAATAGCAACCCGTACAAATAATTGGCCTGTTGCTGTTCCACCGGGTCAAGGGTGTTCAGTCCTGCCAGGGCCGAATAAAGTAAATCGCTGGCCTCGCTATATTGGCCTTGCCGATAGCGCATCGCCCCAAATGCCAGTTGGGTGCGTGGCTTCACCGTCTGTACCGCCTTATCCTCGCGGGCCAGCACCAGCCGCCAGCTATTTTCGGCGTAAAAAGGCTGCCCCGCCCCAAGTTGAGCCTTACCCAGCCAATAATATAGCTGTGGGTCGTTGGGGTCGGCGGTAATCAATTCGTTGAGGTAGCCGCTGATAGCGGGCCACTGCCGCAAGGCCACCAGATTTTCGACCAGCAATAGTTTGGTTTCGCGGTCAGCCGGGCGGGTTTGCCCTGCCTCTCGCAAAAGGCTGACAGCCTGCGTGTAATGTCCAGAATTATAAAGCTGACGGCCTTGCTGATAAATCGTAATAGGTTTCGGTGGGCTAAACAACAGCCCTAAAGTCTGCCATAATAACACTGCCGCCGCCAGCGCGATAGCCCCGCTCAGGAATAGCCGGGTTCGGCTGATATGCCACCCCCGCCAGATTTTGGCGGTCGTCAATAAAGCTAAGGCCGCGCCACCCGGTTTGAGGCTATTGGCTAACCGCTCTGCCGCTCGGTTGATATTGGCAGGCTTAAACCCTCGGCCCAAACCTGAAAATCGCGGTCCTGGCGGAAGGCGCAATCCAGGGGTTTTGGTATCGTCAATTATATTTTTGGTTTCCTCGGCTTCCGGGGATTGCCCGGACGAGGGCGGTAATTCTTCCATTGGCAATGGGCGGTGGTCAGTGGTTGGTCAGTAGAAAAAGTTAGCGATAAGATTAAAGGCCTAAAATTATAGGTTAGCGTTCAAGCCTCAGCCCGTATCTAGCCCAACTATCCTAATATCACTACTAAGCTATAAAAGTTAAAGCACCCAGCCTCATTTTATCATATTATGTCAATTATGAGGAGTGCGCTGTGGGAGGGTAGCAGGCAATGAGAATTATCGAAGGTCGAAGGTCAAAATTTTCTGACCAGTGACCACTGACCACTTTTCAAAAGACTAACCGCTACTGCAACTGACCCCGGCGGGGCGGTCTGGTTTGGTGCATTTGAGGTAGGGCGGCACTTTTGGGCCGACCCGTTGCCAGAGTTGAATTTCACGCGGGTTGCCTTCGCGGTCTTTCTGGCCCTTGACCACGATTTTATCTACCAACTTATAATCGGCGGTCTGCCGCAGCCAGTCTATCGGGCGCATATCGCCAAAGACCTTGCCATTTTCCTTTAAGTAGAGGGCTTGGGCGTTGGTATCCACCATAATATACTGCACTGCTTCCAAAGGCGGGTTATACAGGGCCAGCGGAAAAAGATAGCTATAGCGGCGCGGCATCAAGTGTGGCCCTAGAAACGAGGTGCTGGACACCGACGCTTCTCGCGGGACCCGGTTGACTAGCTCATTGGTCGGGTTGCCCATCGCGGCTTTTTCGGCATTGGTGACGACCCCCGGCAAGGGGTTGCGCTGGACGATTTGCACCATTAAAGTAAAGAGGGCCAGCCCTAGAAAAACCGTTCCCAGGCTGGCGACAGGCCATTTGAGCTTGCCAAAGCCGATTTGTCGCGCACGAGTGGCGGGCCACTTTTGTAGCCACTTGACTAGCCGGGCCGTACCATATATCGCCCCGATTATCAAGGGGAAAATCAGCAGGGCCGAATAATGGCTGCGATAATCGAACTGGGTGGCCCGGCTACTCAATAAATTGATGGCGATTATCGGCAGGGCAAAGAGCATAATATCCAGACTGAGAAGTGGTACAAAAGCGAAAGGTAACAGCATCATTGCCAGATAAGTCAGCTTCTGGAAGGTGAAGACTCGTTGGGCGGTCTTGAGCGGATTGGTTATAGTGTTTTTTAGTACATCTGGCAGGTTCTTGCCTAAATCGCCATAGGTGGTTGAGATAATCGTGTCAGTGTTCGAGATATACTCGCGTTGTTCGGCGGAAATCTGCACGGGTTGGCTGGCGGCTGGCACGACCATTGTGCCAGGAGTAATAAAAGCCGGTAAAATAAAGCTGAACACGATAATAAAGTAAAGCGGGGCGAGAATTAGCGGCGGCAACCACAATCTAGGCGAAATCCGGGCGCGGTGCAGCCAGCCGTAAACCCCGAACATTGCTACGACCAACGAAACCTCGGTTCGGGTTGCCATTGCCAAAAGCGCGAACAGTCCGAACCGCCACCCCGCTCCCCGCTCGAAATAGTAGAAGGCGAATAATAGGGCTACCAGCCCCGGCGCTCGCAAGTTGAACGGCAATAGATTAAAATATTCCAGGGTTGGATTGAGCAGATAAATCGCCGCAATCCCTAGCCCCACCGGACGACTGTCCAACTTGTCGCGGGCCAGCCAGAAGACTGGCAATGCCCCTAGCGCCAGAATAAGAGTTTCCAGAAAAAAGAGGGTGTGCGGCGAAGGCAGCAGCCAGTAAATCGGCGAGAACAGGACTAAAATCGGCATCCAGTCTACTGCAAAAACGCTGGTGGAGTAGGCGAAATCGCTTTGCTCCATAAAGCGACCTTCACTGGTGTTCCAGAGGGCTTGCTCGAAGGAAATCTGGTCGTAGCCGGTTTGGTAGGTTTCGTATTTATAGGATGCGGCGGAAGCAAAGACAATAATATAGAGGCAAATTGCGGCGAATAAAATCCGCCCGGAATGGTGGTCGAGTCCCTGATATAGACGCTGCCAGCGCCCGGCTTGCCGCAAAGTTTCCTCAGAAGTGATGGCGGGAGTTAAAGTCGAGGCCATAATGCGATTGCGGGCGGCACTTGAGGAGGCATCGGGCAAAGTCGTATAATCTCCCTGGTAATCAATAAAGCAGCCTGGTTCGTGACGGCAAGTATAGCATTCGCCCCAAAGCGGGTCAAGGCGGAGGTCGGGGGTCAGGGGACGGGGGAAATGCAGGACTAAGAGAAATTTAGATTTACGATTGGGGAACTTAGCACTCAGCCCTTATTTCCCCTGACCACTGACCACTTTGCCAAAGGAGAAAACTTTATGCCTCTATATATTGGTTCGACCGTGGTAAATGTAACCGATGTTGAAAAGGGCATAGCGTTCTGGACGCAGGCGCTGGGCTACAAAGTGCGGAGTGCCGATGACACCTTTGCAGTGTTGACTGACCCTGAGCGTTACTGGTCTAACCTCTCGTTGCAATTGACCGATAAGCCAAAACAGGGTGTAAACCGCCTTCACCTTGACCTTTACACCAATCAACAGGAGGCCGAAGTAGCCCGCCTCGAACAGCTAGGCGCTATTTGTATTCCCTGGAACTACGGGCCGGAGGTGGACTTTGTGGTTATGGCTGACCCCGATGGCAACGAGTTTTGCGTCATCCAAACTGACCGACCCCAACAATAATCTGAGTAACAATTCAGGCCATTTGACGCTCGTGACTTTAGATTTTAGATTTTAGATTTAGGAGAATAACCATGCTGGTTCTATCTAAAACTGATATTTATCGGGTGCTGGACTGGAAGGAGGCGGTGGAGGCAGTGGGCGGGGCGTTTGCGGCGCTTTCGACGGGACGGGCGGCAGTGCCGTTGCGGACTTTCTTTAGCATCCCCGGTCAGGAGGCCGTCACCCTGTTGATGCCGGGCGCGATTCAGGCCGACCCCACCAAACCGGAAGCCAGCCAGTTAGCCGTCAAGCTGGTCAGCATCTATAATCGCAACCCGGCGCGAGGTTTGCCCCTGATTTTAGGATTGGTGACGCTATTCGAGGCCGATACCGGGCGACCTTTAGCTGTGATGGATGGCGCAACTGTCACTGCGATTCGGACTGGGGCCGCCAGCGGCGTAGCCACCGACCATCTGGCAAACCCGACGGCCCGCTTTCTGGCACTGTTTGGGACAGGGGCGCAGGCCGAAACCCAGCTAAAGGCAATCGCAGCGATGCGGGCGGCGACTTTAGAGGAAATTCGGGTGGTGGGCCGCGATGCTGATAAGACCGCCCGTTTTGCTGAACGTCTGAAAGCCGAAACTGGCTACAATGTGCGGGCGGTTCGGGATGTAGGCGAGGCTCTGGCGGAAGCCGAAATCGTGGCGACGGCCAGCAGCAGCTACACCCCCCTGTTTGCCGATAGCCAACTGGCGGCGGGAGTCCATATCAACGGGGTTGGTTCGTATCAACACACTATGCGGGAAGTGCCGGGCGAAACCGTCGCCCGCGCTCGGCTGGTGGTGGATGCCCGCGAAGCCGCTTTAGCCGAAGCCGGGGATGTGCTGATACCAATCGAAGAGGGCTTATTCGAGGCCGACCACATTTACGCCGAACTTGGCGAAGTGGTCGCCGGGCTAAAGCCGGGCCGGGAAGGGTTCGGGCTGGATGAAATCAGCTTTTTTAAGTCGGTAGGCAACGCCGCCCAGGACGTAGCGATGGCTGATTATCTGTATCGCAAGGCCCGCCAACTTGGTATCGGGACGGAAGTAGAGTTATAGCCGTCTTCTCAGGAAAAGCGTTTGAGCAGGCCCAAAATTCCGGCCTTAACCGGGGAGCGGTGGGCCGAAGCCCCTTTACTGGCACTAATTTCGGCCCGATGTTCCAGATACCAATCGTAGGATTGGCAGAGCATCTCGACATTGCCCCATTTGGGCTGCCAGCCCAGTTGGGTTTTGGCGGGGGTCAGGTCAAAATACATATCTCTGCCATACATCAACCAGTGATAAGGGGCGAAAGGAGCTAATCGCAGCCGCGAAATCGCTTCCATTCCCAACACGGTGAGCTTCATCGGCAGACCGCGCACCCGGCTACCTGTTCCGGCGTGGGCAATCAGCCCCTCTAAAGACTCCCGCATCGTCCCAAAATTTTCCGCCCCGATATTATAGACCGCAAAACCGGGCTGTTGGGCCGCTAACCAACAAGCTTCGGCTAAATCTTCGGCGTGGACGAACTGATAGCGATTATGGCCCTGCCCCAGTACATACACCCGCCGCCCCTCGGCAATCCAGTCGAACAAAATCTGAAAGATGCCCAGCCGCCCGTGTCCCAAAATCGTGCGAGGCCGAATAATCGTGACATCCAGCCCATGTTGCTCATGATAGCGCCGGGCCAGCAGTTCGGCTTGCAGCTTGGCTTGTCCGTATGCTTCGCGGGGATAGAGAGGAGTGGTTTCGGAGACCGGATTATGGGCCGGTATCCCAAAAACCGCACTGGAAGAAAGTAGCACGACCTTTTTAACCCCGGTTTCGAGGGCCGCTTTGAGCAGGTTTTCCGCCCCCCCGACATTAACGCTCTGAAACAAGGCTTTATCTCTGGCGAGCGGGACTTGAGCCACACAATGATAGACTACCTCGATTCCTTCGCAGGCTTGCCGAATTTGGGAATAGTTGCGAATGTCACCCGCTTGAAAAGCAACCCCCGCCGGACGGTCATCGCTATCGGTCAGGTCGAAAACGCTGACCTTTATCCCTTCCAGTAAAAGTCGGTCACGAAGCAACGTCCCGAAGTAACCTGAACCGCCGGTGATGAGAGCGTTTTGAGTTTTGGTCCAAGACCACCCCTGGGGGGCGAGTTTTGAGTTTTGAATCATAAGCTTACATACAATTATATAACTCGTTGCCGCTCTCTGTCCAAACTTCTGGGCGCTAATTTCTCTTTGTCGGATTAGCTGGTATAATTTGATGAAAGGATGAATGGCGAACAGGAGAAAATGAGTGTCAGGTCTAATTGAACGGGCTATCGCCGAAGGAACACCTTTGATAGACCGGGGTGAGGGTCACACCTGCAAGGTAATTTTTGTCTGGCAGGGAGTAGCCCCAATTCCTCAATTAATCGGGGATTTTACCAACTGGCAACCGGGGCAGGCGATTTTGGAAGAAGTAGAACCGGAAGTTTGGGCCTACTCGCTTGACTTGCCGGATGATGTTTTTGCGGAATATGCTTTTGTTCTTACGCCCGATATTGAGGAGCGTTATCTCGACCCCTTTAATTTGCGTAAAGTCTGGAACGGGATTACTGCCTATAACAATTACTTTGGTGGCCCGGCTTATACTCCAACTCCGCTAATTAGGCGCGGGGCAGGGGTAAAGCGGGGAACAGTCAGTGAGCATTTTATACCAACCGACGGTTTTTTGGGAGATAGCCACCGTCAGGTAATGCTTTACCGTCCGCCAACTGATGAGCCTGTGCCACTGGTAGTGGTTTGGGACGGCGCGGATTATCTGGCCCGCGCTCAACTTAACGTGATTGTAGACAACTTGATTGCCGAAGGTAGTATTCGCCCGGTGGCTCTGGCCTTGTTGTACAATGGCAAGAGTAGCCGGACAGTTGAATATATGCAAAATGAAGCCTCGCTTTATTTCGTTCTGGCAAAAGTATTGCCTTTCGCCCGCCAAACCCTCAATTTGATAGACGAGCAAGCCCAACCAGGAATTCACGGTCTGTTGGGGGCTTCGATGGGCGGCCTTATGGCCTTATTTGGTGGATTGCGTTTGCCGCAAGTTTTCGGACATGTATTGAGTCAATCAGGGGGGTTTTGGATAGATGACCCACGAGCTTCAATGTTGATATTCGATTTAGTACTACAGACCCCGACCCAGCCTATCCAAATCTGGCAAGATGTAGGCCGCTTGGAAAGCTTTTTAGAAGGCAATCGGCGGATGTACGCCCTGCTCCAGGAGAAAGGCTACAAGGTAGACTATGCCGAGTACAATGGCGGTCATAACTTTACCATGTGGGCCAATTCGGTTGGGCAAGGTCTGAAACGGCTCTATGGCAATTCGCCAATCTCTTGAGAGATTTAGCCATAGGACTTTGGCTTGAAGTCGGGTGGAAGCCCGGAACATTTATAGCTTTGAAAAACTTTACGCAATAAAGTTTTTCAAAGCTATAAAAACAGGCTTTTGGGGTATACCAATAAAGAGTGGTTGGAAAAGCGCAAATCAAGAATATGGCCCGGCGTGGGATGCTGTGGAATTTGCAGATAGCGGCTCGGCCCAGTTTAGGCTACCGGGCGGCAGTCCCCGACTTTTCCCGACCACCCGAAAGGTTGCTCTTGGTGCGGCCCGACCACCTGGGCGATGTCCTGTGGCTGACTCCGGCCCTGGCCTGGTTGCGACGGATGCTGCCCGATACCGAAATTACCGCCCTGGTCGGGCCGTGGGGCGCGGACTCGCTGGCGAATAACCCTCATCTCGACCTGATACAACGCTGCAACTTCCCCGGCTTTAGTCGCGTCCCCAAAACCAACTTGCTCGAACCCTATATGTACGCCCTGGAAGAGTCGCGGGTCTTGCGGGCGCAAGGCTACGATGCCGCGATAAATTTCCGCTACGATTTCTGGTGGGGCGCACTGCTGCTTTATTTAGCGGATATTCCGGTGCGGGTGGGCTATGCCTGGCCCGAAGCGCAGGGCTTTTTGTCGCACCCGCTGGCTTTGCCCGGTACGAGCAAAACCGAACTGCCCGGTCTGCCGATGATACCTTTTGGGCAGACCGCCCAGCATAGCGCCGCCCTGAATCTGGCCTTGACCCGCTTTACCCTGCAACTCTACGGCCTGAACCCCGCTTTGCCGGAAGCCGATGCCCCAACCCATTTTTATCCAACCGCCGAAGACGAGCGGTATATTCGATTATTGCTTTCAGAATGGGGGATTGGTCAAAACGAGCGGCTGGTTGCGATTCATCCTGGAACTGGAGCGACTCTCAAGCTGTGGACGGTTGAGGGATTTGCGGCGATTGCCGACAGTCTGGCGGAACAGTACGGGGCGCGGGTGGTGCTTACCGGCAGCGACAAAGAGAAAATTTTGATCAAAAATATCACCAAAACTTGCGTAAATAAGCCGCTGCATTTGGATACTTCCGGCTGGTGGGGGCGTTTGGCGGCGCTTTTCGCCCGATGTCAGGTCGTGATTGGCCTGGATAGCGGGCCGCTTCATTTGGCGGTGGCGGCTGGTGCGCCCAGTATCCACCTCTTTGGGCCAACCGACCCGGCTATTTTCGGCCCGTGGGGCGACCCAGCCCGACACCGGGTCGTCCAGACCGAAATAGATTTGCCGTGTTGTCCCTGTGGAGTACTGGACTTCGAGCGCACCTGCTGGAAGGGGGGCTACTGTCTCCGCACCATCAAAACCAGTCAGGTTATGGCGGTGGTGGATGAATTGTTGAAAAATTAGCCACAATTGTGAACAAATGTCAGCAAATTCCCCAATAGCCAGCTTTCCAGAATATTCATATCCCACAATCGCTAAAAAAGTGCCATTTTTGACTAGACGAGTTTCATGTGAAATGATATAATACCAAGAAGTATAGAATGAAACCAAAATTCTAATTCTGCTTTAATCCAGGCAGGTATAGATTTCGAGAAGTGCAACAGGCCGAAGGAGCGATTGTTTCTAAAATGAAAATTATTTTGACCGAAGCGGTACAACATCTGGGCGATGCCGGAACCATTCAGGAAGTCAAGAATGGCTATGCCCGTAATTATCTCTTACCGCGAGGCCTGGCGAAACCCGCCACTGCCGGAATGGTAAAAGAAATCGAGCAGCAGCAAGCCGCCGAACAGCGCCGGGTTGTCAAAGCCGAGGACGATAACCGCTCGCTGGCGACTCAGATTGAGGAGCAGACCATCCGGCTGACCGCCAAAGTGGGGCAGCAGGGCCGTCTCTATGGTTCGATTACCAGCGCTCAGATAGCAGACGCTCTCAGCGCCCTATTGGGCCAGACGATTGACCGCCGGAAGGTGGATTTGCCCGAAAATATTCACACCATTGGCGAATATGAAGTACCAGTTCGGCTGGTAGGGCGACTGGCTCCTAAAGTGAAAGTTATCGTGGAGGCCGAAGGCGAGCCGGAAGCGGTTGCCGCCCCAGTTGCCGAACCTGAACCGGTCCAGGCCGAAGCTACCGAAGAGTAATTTCAGGTAGCCAAGCTTTTAGTCTTTTTCGCAGTTGAGTAAAAAGACTAAACATTGAAAATTTAACCAGCATTTGAGGCCTTTGGGCGATGATTTCTTTGTACCCGACGCAAGGAAATGGTCGCCGAAAGCACTTCTAAATGCTTGCCGCCATCATGGGCAAATTGCGCCAATTTAATCCTTAGCTGGATTGAAAACCCGCGTAGTTTAGCCCGGATTAAGACTCCTGTTACAAGGGCATGTTTGCTATAAGCCCTTTATGGGTGGACTCTATCCAGTTTCAAGCGGCAAGTATTTCCTATCGGTTTGAGATAGTCGGGATTATGTTTTACGCCAACTCGCGGGCGTGGACAGGTAGCGGCTATGTCAACCGAAACAACCTACACTTTTTCCCCTTCCGAAAAGACCGCCGCCTATGAGCGCGATAATGGTCGCCGCCGCAATTCCAGTAGCGGGGCTGGTTTCGGTGTCGCTACTAATCTGAGCGGTGAAAAACCGATTCCCCATAATGCCGAAGCCGAAGAAGCCGTCATCGGAGCGCTTTTGATTGACCGCGAGACGGTTATTAAAATTGCCCCGGTTTTGCGTCCGGCGGACTTTTTTAGCGAAGAACGCTCGGCGGTATACGAAGCTATCCTCGATTTGTATGAGAATCGGACTCCCGGCGACCTGATTACCTTGCGCGATGAGTTGCGCCGTCGAGGTCGGATGGGCGAGGGCGAAGGCCAGGTCAAGGCCGGATATCTCCTGAACCTTATGCGGGTGACGGCCAGCCCGGTTCACGCCGAGCATTACGCCAAAATCGTCTTGCGCTATGCCGTAATGCGCCGCCTGATTGGAGCGGGAGCGCAAGTCACCGCTTTGGGCTTTGACGAGCAGTTGAACACCCAGGAAATGGTAGACCAGGCCCAGCAACTGATTTATGAGGTAGTCCAACAGGGGGTTCGGCGCGATGCGGTCAAGGTTGGGGCGATTCTGGAAGAATACTTTGATCGGCTGGCCTATCTGCACGACCATCGCGGCGACCTGATTGGGGTACCCAGTGGCTATACCGACCTCGACAAATTGACTGGCGGTTTTCAGCCTTCCGACCTGATAATTCTGGCGGCCCGCCCCTCGGTAGGCAAAACCTCGCTGGCCCTGGGCTTTGCCTATAATGTCGCCATGAAGTACGAGCGTCCGGTAGGGGTCTTTAGCCTGGAAATGTCGCGGGAGCAACTGGTTCAACGGATGCTGGCGATGGAAACCGGGGTAGATTCGCATCGGCTACGCACTGGTTACATTGACGAAAACGAGTGGGATCGAGTCAGCCGGGCTTTTGGGCGATTGGCGGCTGCCCCGCTCTACATAGACGACTCGGCGGGCCTTACTATTCACGAACTCAAGGCTAAAGCCCGTCGGTTGCACTCGGAATACGGCCTTGAGCTATTGATTATAGATTATTTGCAGTTGATGACCGGCAGCCGCACCGAAAACCGGGTGCAGGAAGTTTCGGAAATTTCACGCAACCTGAAAGGGTTGGCGCGGGAGCTAAATATCCCGGTGATAGCCCTTAGCCAGCTCAGTCGCGCCGTCGAGAATCGCACCAATCACACTCCCCAGTTAAGCGACCTGCGGGAGTCCGGTAGCCTGGAACAGGATGCCGATATTGTGATGTTTATTTATCGAGAGGAACTTTATAACCCGGAAACCGAAAAGAAGAATATCGCCGAAATACATGTCGCCAAGCATCGCAATGGCCCGGTGGATACCGTCCCACTCTTTTTCCACCACAAAACCACCCGGTTTGCCGATTGTGAGCCATATCGCAGCGCCGGAAGGTAGCTTTTAGAGGGATGCAGTTTAGCCCTCAATAAAGATTGGTAGTCAGGCCCGAAGTTGTAGGAGTAGCTCAATCGTAAATCGTTATTCTAAATCGCAAATCGTTTGAGAGGGCCTTGAGAATGCAGCGAAAGTTCGCAGGTTTTGATTTAAATTCAGAGGTTATGGGAGAGCGGGGCGAGCGGTTTACCGGCGTACCTGGTTCTTTCTTTACCCAACTTCTGCCACAGATTACCCATCCCAACGAGCTAAAGACCTTACTTTACATAATGTATGTAGCGGGCCGCAAACAGAGCGACCCGAAATGGGTCGGCTATTGGGAGCTGGTCGAGTCCGAGGAATTGCTTTCCGGGCTGCGGCGTGGCGGCGACCCGCGCCCTCCAGTCGAGCATCTGCGCGAGGCACTGGAATTGTGTATGGCACGAGGTAGTATTTTGCGGGTCGAAGCCGCCCCCCCGCCCCCCGAATTCTTTGGGAACGGCCCGGCGAAAGGCGACCTTGAGCCGGTAACTGTTACCTGGTTTTTGCTCAATACTGCCGGGAATCGGGAGTTTTTGGCCCGGTTGCAGGGCGGCGAAATCCAGATAGAAGAAACTAATTTGTTGATTGGGCTAGACTTGTGGGATTCGCCCCTGCCCTTACCAGAGGCCGAGGCCACTACGGTCGGCGCTGGAAGCATTGGCCCGGCGGAAATTCGGCGCTGGCGCGAGCAACAACGCTGGCGGGTGCGCTCCTCCCGCCCGGATATTTATACTTTGTACGAGCAGAATATCGGTCCGCTGACCCCGATCCTGGGGGAGCGTTTGCGCGAGGCCGAGCGGCTTTATCCCCCCGCCTGGGTCGAGGAAGCTTTTGCGGAGGCGGTGAACTATAACCGCCGGAGTTGGGCGTATATCGCCCGGATATTGGAGAATTGGGCTGCCAATGGACGAGATAGACAATCTGAACGGGCGCGACCGAAATCCGCCCAAAATAACCCCTCTACGTATCGAGCCGGAAGAGATGGACGAGCAGGCCTGGCAGGAGATGGAACGACTGCGACAGCAGTTACCCCATCGCCCGCCCCAGCGCAGCCGCCAAGACCTGCCGCGTCCAGTAACGCCAGAGGACCTATTGACTTTACGAAATACACGACCGGCAAATACGCTCACCTCACCCAGCCCCAGCCAGAGGAATGACGGCCCGCTAACCCACAATCGGGCTGAGGTCGTCGGGCCTTCGGGGGCTGGTCAGGGAACAGTCCCCAAAGTGGTGCGGCTGGTGGATTTTGCCCCACCGGGGGTTAATCTGCCCGCCCCTGCTAAAACGATTGAGCCATTTGTGGAGAAGGATGCCTGCCAACATTGTAAGGGGAGCGGTTTCTTGCGGATGGAAGTTCCAGTGGGCGACCCGAATTTTGGCAAGCTGGTGCCGTGTGAGTGTACGATTGTCATCAAAGAGAAGCGAGCTTTCGAGGAGTTGAAGCGAAGCAGCAATCTCGACCATTTTCGAGAGCTGAATTTTGATACTTTTAATCCGCGAGTCCCAAAGACCAAAGATGCTTATGATGCGGCCTTGAATTTCGCCCGCGACCCCAGCGACTGGCTGTTGTTTATCGGCGGCTATGGGTGCGGTAAAACCCATCTGGCGGCGGCGATTGCCAACGAGTCGCTCAATCGGCGAGTGCCACTTTATTTTGCGGTTGTGCCGGATTTATTGGACTATCTGCGGGCGGCTTTCGACCCGAATAGTGAGTCGAGCTATGATGAGCGGTTTGATGCTATCCGCAATGTGCCGCTTTTGATTCTGGACGACCTGGGTACTGAAAATTCGAAACCCTGGGCGCGAGAAAAACTGTACCAGATTATCAATCATCGCTATAATGCCAAGCTGCCGACGGTGATTACAACTAATAATGACCTCGACAGCATTGACGGACGGATTCGCTCGCGCTTGCTTGACCGCCAGCTTTGCCGCACAATTTTGATGCAAGCCGACGATTATCGCCAGCTCGACCAACCTCAGCGCGAACGCTTGCGGCAAAGCCCTGCCGTTCGGCATAAATATTAATGGGGTCAGGGGAAATACAGTACTTAGAACCGCATTTCCCCTGACCCCCGACCCCCGCTAAGAAGTCGCTTTCTGGAAGACCCGCCCGGCCCAAATCATTGCCAGTACCGAAAGGGTTCCCATAATGCCGATTGCCAGGTATACCGAGTTATCGCCATAGTTGCCGGCAAACAGGGCGCGAGCAGCATTCACCACGTGGGTGAATGGGCTAAAGTTGGCAATTGTCCGCAGCCATTCCGGGGCCAGGGCCATCGGCAGCAGGATGCCCGACAGCAACAATAATGGGGTGGTGAAGATATTGACCACCGGGGCCATCGCGTCTTCACTCTTGAGAATCAGGCCCAGAGCGTAAGAGCAAGCCGCCAGGGTCATGCCCATTATAACGACCAGCGCCAGCACAATGACTACTCCCAGAAAATCGGCCTTGAGGCCCAACGGCCAGGCTATCAGCATAAAGACAATCGCCTGTACCATCAACATCAGCCCATCGCGCAAGGCCCGCGCCAGGAGTGGGGCTAACCGACTGACAGTTGTGACCCGTAACCGCTCGACCACGCCGGCCCGTAAGTCCGATATAATTGAAAAGCCGACGAACAGTGAGCCAAATAGCCCCAACATTACCAGTGCGCCCGGTGTAAAGATGCTCAGAGCGTTGCTTCCCGAAAAGCTGGGCGACCCAACTAATCCATCCAGCAAAGGCGCAAACAGCACCAAATACATAATCGGGGTAAAAAGGCTGATAAGTACCCACACCGGATTCCGCAAAGTCTCGCGCACGTAGCTGACAAACAGCAGCCAGGTATCTCGCAACAATTTCATTTTTTTTCTCCTTAGTTTTTCGACTCGCGCAACGAGCGCCCGGTTTGCCGTAGGAAAACGTCGTCCAGGCTGGGGCGGGCCAGCTCGATAGTCCGCATTATCAGCCCTGCGCCGTCCAGCGTCCGTAAAATCTGGGGCAAGGCTTCTTCGCCGCTCTGGACATACAGCCGCAAGCCATCATCGTTAAGCTGTACTTCGCGGACGTAAGTCTGGGCGGTCATCAAGGTTTGGGCGTGACCTACTGCCCCGTTATGAGTGTCCAGCCCGATAGTCACGACATCCCCGGCAACCTGGCGCTTGAGTTCGTCGGGCGTACCTTCTGCCACAATCCGGCCCTCATCCATAATCGCCAGTCGGTCACACAGGGCATCGGCTTCGTCCAGATAATGAGTAGTCAGGAAAACCGTCGTGCCTTTCTCGCGCAACTTGCTCACCTCGTCCCACATCCGGGCGCGGCTTTGGGGGTCTAGCCCGGTGGTAGGCTCATCCAGAAACAACAGACTGGGATGATGTACCATACCTAGCGCAATATCCAAACGACGGCGCTGACCGCCGGAGTAAGTTTTGGCCTTGCGGTCAGCAAAGCTTTCCAGTTCCAGGGCAACCAATAGTTCTGCGGTATGCTTTTGGGCGGTAGCTTTGTTCAGGCCGTAAAGCCGACCCTGCAACTCGATTTGTTCGCGTCCGGTGGCGGCTAAGTCTGAACCACCGCTCTGACTGACATACCCGATGCGGGAGCGTACCTGCGATGGTTGGCGCAACAAATCGTACCCAGCAATGGTGGCTTGTCCGCCCGAAGGCTCTAGCAGGGTTGCCAGCATCCGCAAGGTAGTGGTTTTACCCGCTCCGTTTGGGCCAAGAAACCCGAAGATTTCCCCGGCCTCAACCGTCATATCCACCCCTCGGACGGCCTCGACAATTTTCTTGCCGGACTTAAAACTCTTGGTCAGTGCTTTGGTCTCAATAATTGCCATTCAATACCTCACAATCAGCTATTGTTAAAAACTCATCTACTCAAACAATGTTTAGGGCAAGCTTATTCCTATCTACAAAATTTCTTTTTTTGGCTTCGCTAGATCGGTCAGTTTAGCCCCTGTTTCGCTATCAAAATTTGTATATTCAACATTATATACAAATTTGTATAGCTGTCAATAGGTCTAGGTCTAATTTTCTCTCAGTTTACAAATTTGTTGATAGCTATTAATTCTGTTAAAGCCTAGATTAATAATATTAATTCCTAACTGCATTATATCAATGTGATGTCGAAAGTCAATAGGTCTTTGCTGGCAGGTTAAGAAAATTGATTTTTATATTAACAATATTAATCCTGAATAAAACAATCTTGCTTATGGTAATTCACCACGCTCGACTTTGCCGATAACTTCTTCCAACCATTGAATTTGGGCCTGTCCCCGTAGATAAGACAAGCGCAGATTTTCGACAGCGTGCCGGGGTATATCTTCTGCAAACTTATTATTAGCAATTCCAACCTCAAGTGAGCGCATTGTAGCCCGCATTGTATCGGCCCGAAAACGCAAAGCTTCCAGCAGTTCGTTTTGGGGCAAGGTGTCCATAAAGCTCATTGCTACCTGAAATGGGTCTTTAAGAGCTTCAACCTTCCACCAGTATTCCCGTAAAAGCCGAAAATATTCCCGCTCACCCTTTTCGGTCATGGTATATTGGGTGCGGGCCGGGCGCTTGCCAACCACTTCTCCACCGGAAGTTTCCAGCAAGCCTTCTTCCGCCATTTTATTGAGGGCAAAGTAAATCGAGCCATAAGCCAGGTTCGACCATTCTTCCGCGCCCCATTCTTCCAATTCGCGTCGCACATCGTAGCCGTGAATCGGCTGGATTTTGCGTAATACCCCTAATATTAGCAGTCTGGCAGTTGACATTCCATTTCCTTTTAGTCCATCCTATAAGGCTATATCCAATATTATATACAAACTTGTATAAGAATACTTGAATGTAGTAGGACTGTCAAACCAGAATTGCAGATTGCGGCAGATATGTTATAATTGTTTAGAACAAAAAATTCAACTTACATCGGCTTTACGATTGAAAGTGGTCAGTGGTCAGTGGTCAGTGTCCAGTAGTCAGTATAATAGTTTTGAGTTTTGAGCTAAATTGCCAATCACTAGCCGGGTTTTCTCAATCCTCAGTCCAGTATTTCTCTGACCACTGGACACTGACCACTGATCACTGCTAGAGGAAAAAATGCGTCCTTACGACCCCTATCGGTCTTATCGTTCCTATCAGCCTTATCGCAAAGAACCCAGCCTGTTTTCCAGGCTATTGGTCATTGCTGGCGTGGCGCTGACAATTTTTGGGGCGGTCTGGTTTTTCAACCGCCCGAAAGATGATGGTAATGATTGGATGGGGACGATTGCGGGAGAAGGCGGGGTTATCAATGCCCAGATTATCGGCCCAAATGGGCCACTGGTCGGGCCAAGTTTTGTCACTAGCGGGCAGAGTGGCAAATTTCCGGCTATCTCGCAACGCGATAAGAGCCAGTACGCCGACGAAGCCGAGTGGCGGACCTGGGCCGGGAGCGCCTGCTCCGCCGCCGCCCTGACCAGTGTCCTGAGTGGCTATGGCAAAGGCGTGCGGATTACCGAGGTGCTGGCCTATTTGCGGCAACAGAATGCAATCGGCTCTAATTCCGGTCTCTATAAATACGATGTATTCTCTTCGATTGCCGCCAAATATGGCCTAAAAGCGGTCTACAGTGAGGATAAAGACCTGGAAGGCCATTTCGCTCAGATAACCAAATTTCTGCAACAGGGAGTTCCGGTGGTAGTCAATGTGCGCGACCCAAATTATTTCCCCAATGGTCACTTCGTGGTAGCTACCGGCTTTAATGCCGATGGGACAGTGGCGATTGTCAATCCTGACCCGGCCTCCGGCAAAAGTGTCGGGCAAAACTGGCCGGTAGACAGCCTGAAACTTTACTTCGGGCGCTCGCTCCGCAGTGCCGCTTATTTGCCCGCTTGACCTGCAATTATCCGTTCAAACGATCCTTGATGGCTCAGTAGCCGGAATTACCGCCAGGATTTTGCGGCGCTCTACTCGCATCCGCATTCCATATTTGGGGCGCAATGTGACTAGCGGTTGTAGGGCGACCTGATGGGTCGGGTCGTGCCGGAATTGCCATTGTTGGGCTAGGGTCGCCAATAATAACTCGCCTTCCATCCAGGCAAAAGCTTCGCCAATACATATACGTGGCCCGCCTCCAAACGGAAAATAGGCGTACTTAGGCAAGTTGCCGCGCATTTCCGCCGTCCAGCGTTCCGGCTCGAATTTGTTAGGGTTGGAGAAATAGCGCGGGTCGCGTTGAGTCAGATATTGGCTCATCAGGACAATCGAGTTAGCCGGAATATCGTAGCCCCCAATCTGGCAATCTTCCAGCGCCCGCCGACCCAATAACCAGGCCGGAGGATAAAGCCGCATCGCCTCGCTCAAAACCATTTCGGTATATTTCAGCTTCGGCAAATCCTCGAAAGTAGGCAATCGCCCAGCCAATACTGTATCCAGTTCGGCCTGGAGTTTGGCCTCGACCTGGGGATGCTGCGATAGGAGATACCATGTCCAGGTCAGGGCGTTGGCAGTAGTTTCGTGACCCGCCAGAAAGATGGTCATCGCCTCATCGCGCAGTTGCAAATCGGTCATACTGCCGCCGTCACCTTCGGTATCCTGGGCTTGTAGCAGCATCGAGAGCAAATCGCCGCGGTCTTCGCCACTAGCGCGGCGGGCCTGGATAATCCGGTATATGGTGGTATCAAGCCGTTCTTTGGCCTCAAAAAAGCGTTTGTTGCGGGCTAAAGGCAATTTATCCATCAAATCGGCAAACGGGGTAGTGACAGTTTTGAACATTTCAATAGCCGCCGTCAGCGCCTCGCCGATTTCGGCGGCCTCCGACTCGACCTCGGCATCAAACAAGGTTTTGCCGACAATTCCCAAAGTCAGGCGCATCATTTCCTGCCCAATATCGAAGGTTGCCCCATCTTGCCAGCTATCGCCGATACGAGCCGCATGGCTTGACATAACCTCGGCATAGGCCGCAATCCGTTGCCGATGGAAGGCTGGTTGGGAAAGCCGTCGCTGTCGCCGATGAAAATCGCCTTCGCTAGTCAACAGCCCTTCGCCCAGCAATTTCTTGGCGCGTTGCAGCCCACGTCCCTTCATAAAGCTGGCATTGCGTGTCACCAGCACTTCTTTGATGTAATCGGGGTGATTTATCAAATAGACCGGTTGCGACCCAAGCTTGAAGTAGACTATATCGCCATACTGCCGGGTGAGATTTTGAAAAAAGCCCAGCGGATCACGCCGCAAGGCCAGCAAATTCCGGCCTGGTATTTTGGGTTTTGGGCCGGGCGGCATCTTTTTGGTTTCCATCTTTTCCTCGATTAAACGCTCGAAAATCGAAAATCTAAAATCTCAGACCTCGGATTTCAGCTTTTCGATTTTCGATTTTCGACTTTGACCTCACTCCAATGAGCAATAAGCATCGCCGATGTTGCAGGCCTGACAATCTACCTGAATGGTGGCGTGGCGGATACCGTGCCGGGTTTCCAATAACTCGTTGATATTGTGGACGGTGCGATTGGCTTCCGGCAAGGTAGTTGCATCGGTCATGCGGATATGGCAGGAGAGAGCTTGAAAGCCACTACCGATTGTCCAAACGTGCAGGTCGTGGACATCGCTTACTCCCGGTTGGGCCATCAAATCGCGCATAAGTCGCACCATGTCGAGGCCCGCCGGAATACCTTCCAGCAAAATATTGGTAGCTTCTTTAATGATGCCCCAGCTTGAATAGAGAATTAGCAACCCGATGACCATCGAAATGAGCGGGTCAGCCGTCCGCCAACCGATTACGACTTCCACTAGCCCGGCAATAATTACTCCGACTGAGGCGGCGGCATCCCCCAGGATATGAATAAAGGCGCTGCGGGTGTTCAGGTCTTCTTTAGACCAGCGCAAAAGTAGCCCGGCGACAGTCAGATTGACCACCAGGGCGATACTGGCAACCCCTACCACCGTCCAGCCTTCCACCGGCGGCGGATTGAGCAGCCGTTGAAGCCCCTCATAAAAAATATAGAGTGCAATCAGCACCAGCGTGACCGAATTGAGAGTGGCGGCCAGAATTCCGGCCCGGTGATAGCCGTAAGTTTTGCTGGAATTGGGGGCGCGGCGAGCCATACGGATAGCGGCCCAGCTAAAGGCCAGGGCCAGCGCATCCGTCAGATTATGACCGGCATCCGAAATGAGGGCCAGACTATTGA
>JBBRSG010000007.1:0-75333 GCA_038245615.1 Chloroflexia bacterium
GGGAGCTGGAAAACCTGGCTTCTAACTTCCGGTAGCCAGTTCCGCCGCAAAGCTCCCCCCGACCAGGCCGCAACTCAGGCTGAGATTAAGCAACTCAAGGATATGATAGCCCAGCGTACTCCCGCCGCTCTCGACCAGATTGCATTCTGGAATAGTGGCGCTCCGGGCTACCAGTGGACTGAGTTGCTGATTAACCAGTCCCTCAAAAACAATCTGGGGTTTAATCTGGCTTCCCGCCATCTGGCCCTCTTGCAGGTCGGGATTTACGATGGGATGATAGCGGCCTGGGATAGCAAGTATACCTTTAATCGCCCCCGCCCCAGCGAGCTGGATGCCAGCCTGACGACGGTGATACCCAATCCCCGTTACCCCGGCTACCCTTCCGAATATGCTGTGACTGCCGCCGTCGCCGCCGATATTCTGGCCTATGTCTTCCCGGACGAGGCTAAATCTTTCCAGGATAAGGCTCAGGAAGCTGTCAAATCTCGTCTCCTGGCCGGAGTAGAATATCCCAGCGATATTGAAGCCGGGCTGGAATTGGGTCATCTGGTGGCGGCCCTGGTAATTGACCGGGGCAAAGCTGATGGCTCAGATGCCAAGTGGACCGGGGCGGTGCCGACCGAGGCGGGCAAATGGAACGGGACTAATCCGGTCCAGCCCCTGGCTGGCACCTGGAAGACCTGGATACTTAGCACCCCGAATGAGTTCCGGCCTGGCCCACCTCCGGCCTTCGACTCGGCTCAGGAACTAGCCGAACTCAACGAGCTGAAAAACTTCCAGCGCACCCCCAAGAGCAATGCCGATGCCTTTTTCTGGGAATATGCTGGGGGTGGCACCCGGATTTTCCAGTATTGGCCGGGGCAACTCCATAAAAAGCTGTTCGAGTATCGTTTGGATTCCAATCCAGTCCAGGCCGCCCGTGCCAGCGCTCTTTTCAGTACAGTTTTTTATGATGCCGGAGTAGGATGTTGGGAAGCCAAGTATTTTTATTGGGCGGCGCGACCGTTTATGGTGGACAAAGAATTCAAGCCGTTATTCACGACCCCCAACCATCCTAGCTATCCTGCTGCCCACGGCTGCGTTTCGACGGGGGCGGCGGATATTCTGGGTTATATTTTCCCACGAGATGCCAAAGCGTTGGATGCGATTGCAGCCGAGGCGGCAGAAGCCCGCATGTGGGGGGGTATCCACTTCCGCAGCGACATAATCGCTGGTCGAACTCTGGGCCACAATGTCGCAGGCAAGGCCATCGAAAAGGCCAAAAAAGATAATGGGTAATTAACCTGACAGGTTTATCGGGCTGGAAAATTTACGGCGTAAATTTTCCAGCCCGATAAACCTAATCCTGATAAATACCGTAGGAGAAAATTGTTATGAAGAAGCTTGGTCTTGTAGGGGTAGTAGTTTTGATGTTAGTCAGCACGAGTTTCACCTTTGCCCAAAGCGTCCGCACCACCAGCGGAGTAATGAACGCCGTGAATAGCTCCGGCGTGACTGGCACATTCACTATCACCGAGGCAGGGGCTAATGACATTATGGTAAAAGCAACCTTCAAAGGTTTCCAGCCTAACAGCGCCCACGCCGGTCATATTCATATGGGTACTTGCGAAAAGCAAGGCGCGGTAATTTTTCTATTACAAGCTGCCAAAGCCGATGCTAGTGGTAACGCTACGATTTCCTGGCCGGTCAATCATATAGGTTTTGACGAGGTGCTAGGCAATCCGTTTCCGTTTTACATCCAATACCATCAGGCTGATAGCCCGCCCGGAGATGCTGTCGTTTGCGGAAACATTACTGCTGCCACAACCACTGCCGCTGCTAGTGGCGGTGCGACTAGCCTTCCCACTGGCGCTCCGGCCTCCGGTTTCGGCGGTAATTCCGGCGAGGGCAGCCTAAACCTATACCTGCTCGGCGGGTTGGTAGTTATGCTGCCCTTTAGCGTTGCGATTTATGGGGTTCTCCGCCGCAAAAAGAATCATTAAACTTTGGACTAAAGCCCAAAATAAACCTTATTCCTCAACCTAACTAACCCGGATAAATATTGCAAATGGGTGATTTTACCCCTTGCATGAACCGCGAAATTAGATTAAACTATACTCTACATGTAAAAGGGTCGCGCCGTGCAACTTTTTACGGAACTAAGCGTACTATTTAGATAGTACCAGTAAAAATAGGTTTGAGGTAATTCTGGTCGCCGCTTTTCTCCCGTTTCCGGCAGTTGTATGCGCTTGAAGCTGGATTATTAGAAAGGTCTCGCAAATGGAAATTTTGATCGCCGCCGTTGCCGCTGTCGTTGCTGCCGTTGCTGCCGGAAAAGCTTTGGAACAGCAGAAAAAAGCCCAGGAAGAAAGCCGCGCCAAAATCCCGGTCCGCTCGGAAGAGCCACGCCTTGAGCGCCGTAAGCGCCGCTAATCCGGCTCTATAGCTTTTATCTGGATGACATTAATCTGCTCCGGCCTGAACCCCGGACGCAACCGCGCATAACCACGCCTAGCGCAGGCTAAACCGAACCGGGCAGCTTTTTTAGAGGTTTGCCCGGTTTTTGCATTTATAAGGTCAAATGCGAAGAAAAGCCCGTAACCAGAATATCCGTCGCGCCGAAATCCAGTTGCTGATTGTTCCCGCACTCCTGGCAGTAGTCGGAATGCTTTTGGTCATTCTAGTTCCGCGCAAGGCGGTCAACTGGGAAGCTAAAGACCTGTGGATGACTTTCGTTTTTATTGGCCTCCTGGTAGTTTCACATCTGATACTGACTTTCGCCCTGCCCAAAGCCGACCAGATGGTTCTGCCCCTGATTTCCAGCCTGACCGCGATTGGGCTGGTGATGGCCTACCGCCTCGATTCTACCCGCCAGAACACCGATAATATTGCCATCAAACAAACCGTCTGGATTGGGCTGGGTTATGCCTTGTTCGCTCTGACGGTGCTGGCTCTGCGCGACCCCAATATTCTCAAACGCTACAAATATACCTTTCTGGTGCTGGGTATTGGCCTGACGGCGGCGGCGGCTATCTTCGGGCAGGAAGTGAACGGGGCGCGGTTATGGTTCAACTTTGGGTTTTTCAGCTTCCAGCCCGGCGAATTACTCAAGCTGTGTCTGGTAGTATTTTTGGCGGCCTATCTGGACGATAAACGGGACTTGCTGCAAGCCCCTTTCAAGCTCTTTGGAATTATCCCTTTCCCGCCTCTGCCCTATCTGCTGCCTTTGGGTGTTATGTGGGGAATTTCGATTTTGCTCCTGGTCTACCAAAAAGACCTCGGCCCGGCAGAACTCTTTTTCGGGGTCTTTCTAATAATGCTCTATATCGCCAGTGGTCGAGCATGGTACATTTTAGCCGGGCTTATCGCCTTTGGGGTGGCTGCCGTCATCGCCTATCAACGCTTTGACCACGTACAAACCCGTGTGGCGGTCTGGCTCAACCCCTGGCCCGAAGGTCAGGACCGGGGCTATCAGATTGTCCAGTCTATTTACAGCTTTGCCAACGGCGGGATTTTGGGTAAAGGCATCGGCAACGGCGCACCCTATTACATTCCTGAAGTTCACACCGATTTTGTCTTTGCCGCGATTGGCGAGGAATTGGGTTTGGCAGGCACAATTGTGATTATTGCCCTGAATATTTTGCTGATATATCGCTGTTTTCACATTGCGATGCGGGCTAAACTTGGCTTTTATCAATATCTGGCAATCGGCATCGGGGCTTTGCTGGGTTTGCAGAGCTTTATTATCCTGGGCGGTGTCACCAAACTCATCCCCTTGACCGGGATGACCCTGCCTTTTATCAGCTACGGCGGCAGCTCGGTATTGATAAATTTCCTGATTGCCGGGGTGCTGGTTCGCATTTCGGCAGACGCACCTTGATATTACCGTTGCCGAAACCTAGAATTAAGAAAATCAGAAAAACCTATGGAAAACTATCCCGAACTTTTAGAAACTTTATTACAGCAAGAAGCCGATTTGCAGTTTACCGAATTCACCAATGATACCGCCTTTGAAATCGGTCAAAGGCTGGTAGCTGCCGCTCGGCAGGATGGCAAAGCCGTAACCGTAGATATATGTCGGAATGGGCAACAGTTGTTTCATTGCGCCCTACCGGGAACCACCCTCGATAACGACGAATGGATTAAGCGCAAAAACCGGGTGGTCAACCGCTTTGGGCATAGTTCCTTTTATATCGGGATGTCCCACAAGAGCCAGGGGACAGTTTTCCACGAAAAGTCGTTGGTAGACCCAACGGAATATGCCGCGCACGGCGGCGCATTTCCCATCTTGATTAAAAACGTGGGGGTCGTGGGAACGATTACCGTGTCCGGCTTGCCGCAAGCTGAAGACCACGAATTAGTCGTAACAGTCCTGAGCGCCTTCCTCAAACTTGTCAATTGACTATTTCTATACTAAAATAAAACCAGTTCAGCTTATTTTATTAACGAAGCCGATATAATTTTTACTTTCTTCTTGTTAATCCGCATTTATCATTCAGGTTGGTAATTATCGGTGAACCAATCTTGTCCCAGGATAGCTGGTTGGGGGTTAAATGGCCGCAGATGACACGATTCTAAATAATCGCTACCAACTGATTAAAAAAATCGGCGAGGGCGGGTTTGCCCAGGTTTATCTGGCAACCGACAACCTGCTACGGCGGCAGGTCGCGGTCAAAATCCTGAAACCCGACCTTTCCGAAGAAGAAAACTTCTTGGAGCGGTTCGAGACCGAGGCCCAATCGGTTGCCAAGCTCAATCACGCCAATATTCTGCCGGTCTATGATTATGGGCTGTCCGGGGATACGGCCTATCTGGTGACACCTTTTGTCGAAGGCGGCACGCTTCACGATATGCTGCGTCAGAAAAAAAAGCTGACCCTGGCTGAGGCCAGCCAGTACCTCACTCAATTAGCGGCGGCTTTGGACTATGCCCACCGTCGCAATATTGTCCACCGCGATATAAAGCCCCAAAACGTCTTGGTACAGCCCGAAGATGAAGACACCGAGCATCTTTTTCTGGCGGACTTTGGGATAGCCAAAGTTGTCAGCGCTTCAGCCACCCAGAATGTAACCCGCCCGATTGGAACGCTTTCGTACATGGCTCCCGAACAATTGCGAGGCAACGTTTCGCGCAGCACCGATATTTACGCCCTGGGCTGTCTGTTATTTCGGTTTCTGATAGGCCAACCGCCCTACGTCGGCCCAACCGAACAGGTTTTGACCAGCCATCTGTACGAACCGATTCCCTCGATAGTGGCCCGCAGCAACGGGCAATTGTCGCCCTTGTTGCAGGAGGTCATTGAAAAGGCTCTGGCTAAAAAGCCGGAAGAACGTTATCAAACCGCCGGAGAACTGGCCCGTGCTTTTCAGCGAGTGGTAGCCAGTATGCCGGGGTCGGGGGTAGCCGCCCCGACTATCCAGAATACTCAGGAACTTTCGGCGACCATCCCAATTACCGATAACCGCCCGCTAGAAGTTGCCGACGATGGAAATGAGGCCGATTTTTATACCCCGCTCGGCTCAGTGGTACAAAACACGCCGGTAGAAGAATTAGCCTATAAACTGCCCGAAAACCCTCCGGCGGCACAGCCACCTAATGCGGCTCAAACCCAAACGCAACCACCTATTGCCGATAAATTACCAGCTTCTTCATCAAATGCTGCTTTAGTCAACAAAAACCCTAATATCACCAGTGAGTTGCCAAAGCAGCCACCTATTACCACCGATTTATCAGCTAGTGAAAATAGTCCGCCCAAAAAAGGTAGAGGTTTGTTAATAGGTGGCATTACTTCGGCATTGGTGGCAATCGCGGTAATTATTGGGTTAATAGTAGCTCTAGGTGGCGGTACAACGCCTTCGGTGGCAACCAGCACTCCGGCAGTAGCCGTTGCGCCAATCGTCCAGGCCACTGTGACAGTAACGGCAGTTCCCAGCGCCGCCGCTATTCCAGCTACCGCTACCGCGATACCGCCGACTTTCACCCCAGGCCCAACCGCTACTGCCGTGGTAGTCGTAGTGACTGCCACTCCCATCCCGCCGACTGCTACGCCTCTGCCAACTCCGACCCTGGCGGCTTTGGGTCAGTTTGGAGCGGCCCTGACCCCCATCAGTATCGGGCAGACCGGCGAAATCCGGGCAGTAGCCTTTAGCAAGGACAACAAAATGCTGGCGACAATGGGCGGAGACCGCAGCCTAAAGCTATGGACTTTCCAGACCCCGACCAGCGCCGGGCGACCCACCACTATCAGCAGCAATCTGGGTCAGGTCAACACAATGGCCTTTAGCCCCGATAGCAAGCTTTTGGCAACTGGCAGCGATGATACTACGGTTAGGATATGGGATGTGGCGACTCGCGCTCAGGTGGCCTCGTTTAGCGGGGCAGGTGGAAATGTCTGGACGGTAGCTTTTAACCAGGATGGGACTATTCTGGCGACGGGCGGCGATGGTGGGTCAGTTCTGCTCTATGATGTGGCAGGCAAAAAAGAGATAGGCTCGGTTCGGGCGCATCCCAATCAAGTTTATTCGGTGGCTTTTAGCCCCGATGGAAAACAATTTGTGACCGGCGGCGGCGACTTTAATGTAAAGCTCTGGGAAACCGACAGCCGCATCCAACTTGAGGCGCTTCAGCGGCACGGTGATTTTGTCCGGGCAGTAGCCTTTCATCCCGGCGGCAAGCTGATTGCCAGTGGCAGCAACGATGGCTCGGTCAAAGTCTGGGATATAGCTCAGGGCAAGGAAGTCAATAATTTTCGGCTAGGCGGGAGTGTTTCTGCCGTAAACTTTAGCCCCGATGCCAAAACTCTGGTCGGGGCGGCGAGTGGTACAGCCCTGCTTTGGGACATCACCAACGGACAACAGGTCGGCAGCCTAGCCGTCACCTCTAATTTTACCGTTCCGGCGGTCTTTAGTGCCGATGGACGAGTGCTGGCTACCGGTGGCAGTGATGATACGGTTCGATTGTGGGCCGTCAGTCGCTAAATCTAGCTTAATAACTCCGATACCGTCACTATTTGAAAACCGCGCTCCTTCAAATTCTTCAAAATCGCCGGAAGCGCCTCGGCAGTAGTCGCATTGCCAATGTGCATCAAGATTATTTCGCCGTCCAACTGGGCGTTGGTCTGTTTGGTGATGCGGTCAATCAGGAATTGGGCGCTTTTGGGTTCTCCAACCGAGTCAAGACTATCTATCGTCCACATAATCGAGCGATAGCCCATTTCGTTGAGGACTTGTAGCACCCGATTGTCCCGTGAACCGTAGGGCGCACGCCAGAGCGGTTTGGTGCTTCGGCCCGAAATCCGGCTCAAAATAGTCTCGGCCTTGCCCACTTCATCCCGAATGGCTTCATTGCTAATGGTGGTCAGGTCAGGATGACTCCAGGTATGATTGGCGACCTCATGACCGGCGGCGACAATCTGCTGAACATAGCCTGGGTTCTGCTGCGCCCATTGCCCGGTCAAAAAGAAGGTGATTCTGACCCCGGCCAGACTGAGAGCTGATAACATTTTCGGGAAAGGTTGCGCCCCCGCCCCGGCATCCAAAGTCAGGGCCACCTGCTTCTTGCCGGTTCGCCCTCGTCCCACCTCACTCAATGCCCCGGTATAGGGCGGGCTATTGACCGTCGTCGGCCCAATGGTAAAGGTCGGTTTGGGAACGGCTGTAGCTGTCGGAGCAACTGGAGCAGCCGTAGTTTTTAGGGTGGGAGCAATAGTCCGGGCCGGAGTAGAATTCCCAACCGAGGCTGGGGTGCTGGTTGGCACTTGCGCCACCGTTACGGGCCGGGCTACTTCGCTAGTAGGGGTCGGGGCAACAACCGGAGTCGGGGGCGGTGGCTCAGTCGGCGGCAGGTCTGGAGTAGCGGTAGCCGGAATTATTACTTGAAGCTCAGGGGTGGTGGTAAGGGTCGGGGCGGCAATCGCGGGCGTAGCGGTAGCCGAGGCGGTAGTAATTAGCGGGGTCGCCGCCGAGGTATTCGGTAAGGGCGGTACAATCTTGGGAGTTTCGGCACAAGCCGCCAAACCTAGACTTAAACCCAGGATAATCGCCAGAAATACACCAAAGTAGCCTTTTTTCACCGTCCAAACTCCGTTCCGCTCTCACGCAATCTCATCCAATAAGCTATAAGCAATGCTTTCTAAAAGAAATAACGGGTGGAGTAGCGAACAGTTACTTTTTCACAGATTCGGGTTTTCGATTTATTCGACGGTCTCTCAGCTTTTTCCAGATGTCGCGTAATAGTCGGGCTTCTGAATGACTTAGGCCCAAACCTTGTATCAAAAGAATTTCATCGGTAATATCCAGAACTGCATCAATATCGCCTTTCCGCAAAAGCTTATCTAGTTGATTTATATCAAGAGTTTCCGCCCCAATAAGCGGGATAGGCAATCTTTCGGCCTCTCTTGGTTCTAGTTCGAGTACTCCACCACCATAACTTCTACCTGTTACCTCAACGAAAGCAAAAGTAAGCGAATTAAGAAAACCACTCGCTATGGTTCTAGCGGGTACGCCATTGCGAAGTTTTACCCGGTGAACCGTGTCGGTGGAGGTTGCACCCGCATCGTTTACAATAATTTTTGGATAATTATGAATCTGCCGTAGCATAAAGGCTGGTGGATTCCAAACCGATGGTACAACATACCAGCGCGGTCGAATCCGACATTTGTAGCCTTTATGTAATCCTTTTTCTTCGCCACTGGAAACGTAGGTTTTTAATTCCTCCGGCAATCTGTAAAACGGCAAATCGGGTGAAATTAGTAAAAAAGCTGGCGATTGATTAGCAACGTTAGCTACATAATCAGCCTCAGAAAATATCAGGCCCGGTAAATGGGCCGAGCGGCCCACAATTCGCCGGGTATAGGATTCTAATGTGTTATCCTTAACCTGTTGCTCACTAAGTACAAAAAACTCATTCAAACCAGTAACAATCCCGACATCTACATCAATCACCTGACCGGAACTGGTCAATTTTGGATGCTCATTTAAAACACGGAGCAAGGCCAGTTCTTCTTCCTCAAGAAAATACATCGTCCATTTTTCAGTAGAATGATCCATTTTTTTGAGCTTGGTTTCGGAAAAAGCCAAAGGATTAAATGTTACCAGGTCATTGATACCATCAAGCTCGATGGTTCTGATACCACCCGGCTCACGGCAACTGCGCTCACCTAACAGCAACACAATTTCTTGTTGAATACCTTCAAATACAAGTTTTTTAAAGGTCACGAGAGTGAGTTGGCTATAATGTTTGCTAAGAAACCCGCGTAATTCGGCGGCATAATTCACTTGAAGCAGCTCCGCCGGAATGACCATCGCCAAACGCCCATCTTCATTTAGAAGCAGGGTAGCCGCAACCAAAAACGGAACCCAGGAGTTAGTTAAACGGGTCGGATGCAAACCAGCCCGCTGCATCAGGTAAAAAGCAATATTACGGCTTTCTTCTGGAAAGTTTTGATACCGAATAAAGGGTGGGTTGCCAATAATCGCATCAAAATGATGGGTATCAGATAAATGGTCATTGCAATAGGAGAAAAAATCGCCAACGTGAATGTTTTTCGCAAAGGGTAATTCAATAAGCCGCTCTATCCGCTCGATGGCTTTTTGAGCCTCAGCGGGGTCAATCTCAATAGCCTGAATCCGATTTATCGCTAAATGACTGTCTGTACCATTTTTGAGAAGGACTTCAATTGAAGATTCTAGCAGATTTCCATCACCGCAACTTGGCTCTAAAATTTTAGAATCAGGACTTTGAATAGCCCACCTGGTCAGAAAATCGGCAATCGGTTTCGGGGTGTAATAACCGCCCCGCAATTTTTGATAGGTTGCTAATGGTTTCATAATTTAATCAGTATGGGGAGGTAGACCTTTGTAACGATTAATATAGACTGCTTGAACCTGCTCTGAAAATTTTTCTAATCTCAAAGGCGACGAAGTAGTAGGAATGTTCGGGTCAATTGTACCATCATTTGGATTCCATAACACAAGCGAAATCGCTTCAGCCATATATGGCGGGCCATCTACTCCAATCCGCCGCGCCAATCTTTCCAGGGTTTCAATCGTTGCCTTGCGTTGAGCCGTTTGGACGCAAGGTTCAGGATAAATAACCATAAAAGCGACAACCGCATGAGGAAAGCGGCTATGAACGGTGGTGGCTTCGGTCGCCAAATCATTAATCATATTTTGCCAATTTTTTCCAATGCTCTCTTTATCATTCAAGGTTTTGCTATCGAAAGCAAAACGGATTCCATCAGGGCGATAACCAACATCAAAATTTTGAGGGCGTACCCCGCCCACAACTCGAACTGGCCCAACCTCGACGCATTGCGGCAGCGAAGGTATGAGCGACGTACTGGTTACACTACTCACGACTGGAATATTACCCAGCATTGTAGCTAAAGCCTGACCAACCGCGTTATCAAACAAATTCCCTAATTCAAGCGATGAATAGGGTGGTGTTCGACTGAGACGACCTCCATTTTTAGTCCAAACTTTACCAAATTCAGCTAAAACGGCAGAATCAATCTTTATAGACGGCATAGAAGTTAAAGCTGCCATTGCAACCAATCTTGTCTGCTAAACTATATCAATAAAAAATGTTCCGTGAATTCAGAGAATAAAATTTATTGGGGTGGTGGGCGATACTGGGCTCGAACCAGTGACCTCACGGATGTGAACCGTGCACTCTAACCAACTGAGCTAATCGCCCCTGCGCTTTCAGGTGAAAATATTATAACATGTCAGAAAACTTATCTCAAGCGAAAATCTTGCTATATAGAATTTCAGATTTCAGATTTCAGATTTCAGATTTTAGAATTTGGTCTATTGGAAGAACCGACCTGATTTGTGTTACAATCTGCCATACACCTGCGATAAACGGAACTGGCAGGCTAAAAGCATGGCAAAGTAAAGAGTGACGCAAAGAAAGAGATTATGGCAAGCGCGTTGAGGGTGTTTTTTGGGTTGGTAGCGATTGCGGCTTTGACCTTTGGGTTGGTCTACCGCCCCGCCGCCGAAATCAAGACTCGTCAGGACACCACCTGGCTGCTTTGCTTGCTGGTAGTAGGCATCGCCCTCTTGGGGATTTTCTGGAGTGGGCGGGGCTACAGCAAAATCCAGGGTTCGGAGGCCCGCTTGCAGCATCTGGTCTGGCGGGTTGCCAGCCTGGTCACAGTCGGCTTTATCCTGATTACCCTCCAACTACTGCACCTGTATATTCTCACCCCTGAAATCGAAAAGCCCTTTGAAACCACTAACTCCGCCGGGGAAGCCGTGCTGGTACAAGACCCCCGCCGGATAGACGAAATTCAGACCGTCCAGCGTGGTCGGATTTTCGATGCCAGTGGCAAAGAGGTCGCCGGGACATTCGTCAGCAAAAGCGGGGTGGTCAAGCGGACTTATGATACCAACTCCTCGATTCGCTTTCTATTAGGCTACTACAATCCTTTGCGGTTTGGCACGACTGGACTTGAGGATAGTTTCGAGGATTATCTGAACGGCAAGACTACCGGCAATGCCCTGCTGGATGCTCAACGTCAGCTTTTGAATAAACCGACTATCGGCAACGACCTCTATCTGACGATAGATCCCAAATTGCAGCAGGTCGCCAACGATGCCCTGGGCCAGACTTTCGGGGCAATCGTTTTGCTGGACGGCAATAGCGGGGCGGTACTGGCAATGAGCGGTTTCCCGCGCTATGACCCGGCCTTGCTGGTCGCCGACCCGACGATAGAAGATGCCTCCAAACGCCGAGCCTATAACGAGCAGGTCCAAAAGCAGTGGGAAGCCTATAATAACGACCAATCCTCGCCGCTCTTGTTCCGACCTACCCAGGGTCTCTTTACGCCCGGCTCGATTTTCAAGACCCCAACGCTGGCGGGAATGCTCGAATCGGGCAAAACCACCCCCGAAGCTACCTGGCAAGACTCTGGCTTTTTCACGATAGATGGGGTCAGAATTGCCGATAACAATCGGCCCAACCAAAATACCACCTGGACTACCCGGCAGGGTTATATGTTTTCGCTCAATGCGGTCTTTGCCCAGATGGGGGTCCAACTGGGTAAAGAGGGTTTGGACAAAATCAACCGCAGCTTTGGGCTAGAGCAACGGATTCCCTTCGACCTATCCACCTCTATCAGCAAAATTGCGATTGACCCAACTTACTTGAATAGCCGCCCGGCCCAGGCTGCCACCGGCTTTGGGCAGGGCGAATTGCTGGTTTCACCCCTGCATGTGGCCCTGATTGCGGCGGCAATGGGTCGAGGCGATGGGGTCATACCGCGCCCTTATCTGGTGCAATCGGTCAAGACCCGTGACAATTCGGTTGTAAAGCAGACCGGCCCGCAGGTCTGGCTCCAAGCGGTGCGGCCTGAAACGGCCTCGGTAGTTCGTGATATAATGATTTCGTCGGCAACCGACGGCTATGTAGGTTTGAATGGCGGCGGTTTGCCCCGCACCGGGGCAGTGGTCGGCGGTAAAACCGGCACTGCCGAAGTCGGCAACGGCATAAACAATGCCTGGTATATGGCCTGGGCCAGCAAAGGAGACCGTCTGTTTGCGATTGCGGTGGTGATTGACCACAAGCGCGGTGGCGAAGGTCTGGCGGACGCGATGCCCCGTGCCAATCGAGTTTTAACCGAAGCTTTAGCGAGTGTAAAATAGGTGCTGCTAGTCAGGTTTCTGCAAAGCGTTATAGCGATCTGCGTCATCGGAATTATTCTGGTGCTGTTCCAGTCTGGGGCGGCTTCAACCGGACAGATTATCTTTAGCCACGATTATCGTGCGCCCGGTGCAACCGAAGCCATCAGTTTCGACCAACCCGAAAAGCTCAGGTCGTTTCTGGCTGAATTGCAGAGCGGAAGGCCCGATTTTTATGCTTTTCGGGCCACCAAAGGTGATTTTCTCAAGGTTAAGCTGAGTACCGCCCGCTTGGTCGGGCAGGACGCTTTCCGCCCTTCGCTGGCCCTTTTCGGCCCGGAACTGCCCACCCCCACCGCCGGAGAAATCAAGCAACTCCCCTTCTCGCTGCCCGCCGCCGTCGGCTTATTGGTTTCCGAGGCCGACAATCCCGAAAAAGCCACCCTAATCCGCCAGGACGAACCCTGGACGCAAGCGACTTTCTGGGAACGGCAGAGTCTTTTAACCGAAATCCCGGTGGATGGTACTTATTATCTGGCGGTCTACACCCGCGATGGACAGAGCGGTAAATACGGGCTGGCAATCGGCGACAAGCCCGAAACCAGCCTGCGCGAGACTTTGACTTTTCCTGTAACCTGGTTGCGGGTGCGTTACTGGTTCGACGACCTGTGGTGGCCCAGCTTGTTGATTGGGCTGGTAGTCGGTTTAATCGCGCTTGCTTTATGGCTGGTTTTCCGAGCAGTTCGACAGCAGACCCGCAGCTTTAACTTTGTCCGAGCCAATTTGCGCCGCACCGAACTCCGTCAGAAACGCAATCGGGCGGGGTGGCGCAATCGGCGTATAAACCGGGCCGTCCGCAAGGCCCAGCCTTATCCTTTTGCGCCCCCGCCCGCGCTGGTTCGCCCTGCGGCGATGCTTGACCCAATCGCCCTGACCGAAATGAAACAACTGGTTGCCGCCGAAACCGAGGCGGCCTATCAGCCAGAACCAACCCCTGTCCCGGTTCCGGTAGCCGCCGAACCCATCTTAGCCGGGTCGCGCTGGGAAACCCCGCCAAAGGTCTATAAACTTCCGCCCAACAAGCTGCCGTCTAATTTACCCGCTTATTCTGGAAATGGAAATGGAAACTATAACGGAGGCAATGGTAAGGCTAACGGGCCGACTAACGGTAATTCCCAACCCTTACCCCCGGCGAATCCTGCGCCGGTACTGGACGGTTTAGCGGCCTGGGGACAACGTTACCGCCCCAAATCAGTTGCCAGTCCCGAAAGCTCTACCCAATCATAACGAGTCAATCCTTTACTTTCGGCGAGGACTCATGCTAAAATAGTTACATTCAAGGATTGCAAAGATGTTATGGATAAGAAGTACCTGTGCTAGATGCTCAGGTATAAGCAATGGCCCGCAAAGGCGGGATTAGATGGGGATTAGGCTAAAAAAGGTAATCTTTAAGTGTACCCATGCACGCCCTGGTATCCGAGGCTGACGACAACCCGTTGAAGCACTCTAATACTGGCGGCGTTTTTTGTTCTTAGTGGTCGGCCCAGAATGCCAATCAGAAAGGGCAGCTACTATGACCCAACCGATGACCCAAGCTGACATAACTGAACCTCTGCAAGAACCCGAAGTAGTATCTGCCGAACCTGATGACCGAAAACTTACCTTGAAAATTTTGATAGCGGCGGCGGAAGCTGCTCCTTTTGCTAAAGTCGGTCATGTCGCCGAAGTGGTTGGGTCGCTGCCGCTGGCCTTGCAAAGCCTGGGTCACGATGTCCGGCTGGTTATTCCGCGCTATGGACGAATTGACCCGACCAAGTTTGACCTCAAGCCGGTAGCAGCCCTTCAACAGCTTGACATCACGATGAACCGCAATAGCGAGCAGGTATTTATCTCAGAAGGCCGAATCGGGGAAACTGGTCACACCTTGCCGGTCTATTTCGTCAACAACGAAAAATACTTTAACCGCGACGGCATCTATGGCTACCCCGACGACGATGAGCGTTTTATTCTGTTCTGTCGTTCGGTGGTCGAAATGCTGCCCCGGATGGGTTGGCAACCCGATATTATTCATTGCCACGATTGGCATACCGCGATTATCCCTAGCTGGCTCAAAACGGTGTATGCCGACCAACCTTTTTACAAAGATATTGCCAGCGTCTACACGATTCACAATTTGGCCTATCAGGGCATCTTTGGCTATCGGGTGCTGGAAATCGCTGGAATTGGCGAGTATGGCTTTGTCTATCCCCAACGCGAAGACGTGTCCAACCTGGTCAGCCTCATGAGCCTGGGTATTCAGACCGCCGATGTGATTAATACCGTCAGCCCAACCTACGCCCAGGAAATTATCACCCCCCAGTATGGCGAACATCTGGACCAGGTACTTGAACAGCGCCGTGACCGCCTCTTCGGAATTCTCAACGGGATTGATATTACCCAGTTCAACCCGGCGACTGACCGCTTCCTCAAGGTCAACTTTGAGGCTGCATCTTTAGACCAGCGTATCCAGAACAAACTGGATTTGCAAAAAGAAGTCCGCCTGCCCCAAAACCCGAATGTCCCGCTCATCGGTATGATTAGTCGTCTGGCAAACCAGAAGGGCTTTGACCTGATTGCCCAGGTTATCGAACCACTTATGAAGCTGGATTTGCAGTTTGTCCTGATGGGAACGGGCGACCCGTTCTATCACGACTTGTTTCAACAGATGGCCGAAACTTATCCTGAAAAAGTGACCTATGTGATGACCTTCCGCACTCCGCTTGCCCAGAAAATCTATGGCGGTAGCGATTTGTTTCTGATGCCGTCCCGCACCGAACCCTGCGGCCTGGGCCAGATGATTGCGATGCGCTATGGCTCGATTCCGGTGGTGCGACAGACTGGAGGGCTGGCGGACACCGTAAAGGATTTTGACCCGCGCACCCAGACCGGCAACGGCTTCACCTTTAGCGATTACAACTCGCTGGCCCTGTATGGGGCAATCGTGCGGGCGCTCGAAACCTACAAGCATCCCGAAGTCTGGCACGCCCTGATGACCCGCGATATGATGGCCGACTATAGCTGGAACGCTTCGGCGGCTCGCTACGTCCAGCTTTATTTTCGGGCAATAGAATTTCACCGGACTACGGTTTGAAAATCTAAAATCTAAAATCTAAAATCTAAAACGTTTGGTGTGAAATGAAATAATGAGGTCAAACTTTAGTCTGAAACGTCCTAAAAATATGGTTTGGGCCTAATCTTGACCTATTTTAATACAGTTTCACACCAAACGTTAAAGTCGAAGGTCGAAGATTTCTGTCCCCAATTTTAGATTTTAGATTTCAGATTTTCAAAGGAGCGAATTTGGCAAAGTCAGTCTACGAACTACCCGAAATGGTCAAGCTGCTCGAAAAGGACGAGCGGATATTGTTCAACCGCTTGTACAGCTACGATGCATCGCCGATACAGATAAAAATTCCGCCCACTATGCGGGCCTATTGTGAGCGGTTTTTTGGCTCAGTTGAGGCGGTCGAGCAGCAACGTCCCCTCAAAATCACCAATAATATCACTCTTGAAACCAGCATTTTTAATCAGTTGCGGAGTCGCCGCCCCCAAACCTATAACGGGACGATTTTGGAAGAGCAAATCGAGGCTGAACGCAAATATGACCCCTTCGCCAATCCGTTACAGGAAACCGCCGAGGATGTGTTCGGGCGGGTCGAGGGCGAATATTGTCTGACCGCCTCCAATATCGCCAAGTTCGATACCTGGCACAGTGTGGCGGTCTTCAAGGAATATCATCCTTTAAAGTTTGAGGCGGCTCAGGTAGTTGAATACCTGATGGTCGCCCGGCAGTGGGCCGAACAAGTGCGCCAACAAGACCCGCAGGCTTGCTACTTCTTCTTTATGTGGAATTGCCACTTCCGGGCCGGAGCGAGCATTATGCACGGTCACGCCCAAATGACCGTTAGCCGCCAGCAAGCTTACGGCAAAGTCGAGCGATTGCGCCGGGACGGACAGGATTACAACCGTCAGCATCGCCGCAATCTCTTTAACGATATGGTACAGGTGCATAAGTCGCTGGGCCTGACCAATACCCCGGCTGACCGAGTAGTGGCGTTGGCCTCGCTTACGCCCATCAAGGAGCGGGAAATGTGGCTGGTCTCGGATTTATGGTCGCCCGAACTGGCCCTCGGACTTTATCAGACCTTAGCCTATTACAAAAGCCTCGGAGTGGCGGCCTTTAATGTAGCGGCCTATCTTCCGCCTATAGCTGACCCGCCATCGGGCGAGGATTGGAGCGAATTCCCGGTAATTATCCGGCTGGTAGACCGGGGCGACCCCCAGGCCCGTTCCAGCGACCTGGGCGCACTCGACCTCTTTGCCGCCAGCACGATTATCAATGACCCCTTTGAGGTCGCCGCCGGTTTCCAGAAATGGTTGGGATAGCAGTGGTCAGTGGTCAGTAATCAGTGGTCAGAAAATGTAAGACGGAAGACGGAAGACGGAAGACGGAGTAAATTCAGCTAGGGTTTGACAGTTTAACTCAAAACTCAAAACTACCCTACTGACCACTGACGACTGACCACTTTTCAAAAGAACAGAGCCGTGAAAAAACCAAAATCCAAAAAGAGGCTGTTCGTCTTTGTCGTGGCGGAATTGCTTTCGATAGTGGTGCTGCTATATGTAATTGTGGCGGTCTATGGGACATTCAGCTTTACCAGCGCTCCTAGCCGGGCGCTCGGCCCGGACACCCCCGCCCGCTACGGCATCAAATATCGAGAGGTCAGTTTTCAGACCGCCGCCCGCGATAAATTGACTTTGCGCGGCTGGTGGCTACCCCGTCCGGCTTCCAAGCGGGTGCTGATTGCGCTGCACGGCAAAGGCACAAACCGGGTAGATGTGCTGGAACTGAGCAGCAAGCTCTGGGAAAACGACTACAATGTGCTGCTCTTTGATATGCGCGGTCACGGACAATCCGATGGCGATCATTTCTCATTCGGGCAGTACGAGCAGTTCGACATCGTGGGCGCGGTCAATTTCCTGAAAGACCAGGGTTTTCAGCCGACCAATATCGGAATAATCGCCCGCAGCATGGGGGCAGCCTCGGCAATTATGGCAATGAGCCAAACCAGCGATATTAAGGCCGGATTTATGGACTCGGCTTATGCCGACTTTGGGGAACTGGCCCAACAGCAAATCACCCCGACCACCGGGCTACCGCCCTTCGTCTTTCCCGGCATCACTTTAGCGGGTCGGGTGCTTTTGGGGATAGATGTCGAACAACCCAAACCCGAAGTCGCAATCTCGAATATCGGTCAACGTCACCTCTTTTTGACGCATGGCGAATTGGACAGCCTTATCCCGGTCAGCCATTTCGAGCGTCTCAAACAGGCGGGCGGGGCAAACGTAACCGAAAGCTGGCTAGTCGCCGGGGCCGAGCATATCCAGGCTTATTACCTCCAGCCGACTGAATATATCCGGCGAGTGGTAGCCTTCTTTGACCGGGAACTCAGGTGAAACGATGACCTGGCTATTACTTACCCAAAATTCGGTCTGCACCCTCTGTCAGCTAATCTTAGTTATCGTGCTGACTTTAGGCAGTCTTCAGCTTAAAAATAAATCCAGACCAACCAAATTTCTAATCGGCGCGACTAGCTCTTCTATTTTAATGTTTTCGATTTTCTTTGTGGCTAACTCCGTTCCGGCCTTGTTTGTATATTTGGATGCCTTTCAATTTGTCGCCCCGCTCTTGTGTCTTTTATTTCTTTTTCAGTTTGCCTACAATTTCCCCCAAAATTTCCGGCCTCGTGAAAGCCGGGCGGTCTGGATATTATCGGTTCTAGGATTGGTAATATCCTTCCTTATGGCAAGCTGGCAGACAGTTGACCGCGTGCAGAATTCCCCGATTCCGGTTTTTGTTCTGCCGATAATTGTCGGAGTTATTGTTATCCAGTTTATCTGGCTTATCCTAGTCCTGATACGTCAGAGCATTGAGCTTTCATTTTTAGCTCTAAGGTTAGAGCGCCCGGAATATAGGGGCAATCTAAATAATATTCTGGCAGTTATCATCAGACCGATAGGCCGGGCGGCTTCGGCGGCGCGGGCTTTTGCCTTTGGCTTGCTCATTCCAATATTTTTGAGTGGGCTGGTTTTTATGTTCCTTACCGGCAGCCTTAATTACGACTTTTTTATTTTTTTGCTAAACCTGGGCTTATTGCTGTTTTTATTTGTCTTCACCATTGTATATTCCAACAATGCGCCTGAGCCGACTACCGTCACGGTCAAACTGGTTATTAGCGCCTTGATTACGGTGTTAGCAATCCTCGGTACTGTCGGCTTTATTGTTTCGCCACTCTATCAAGCCGATTATCAACGCTATCGGCTACTCGATTTGAACCAGGTTGAGCGATTGATACTCCTCAATAGTCCGAGTCTTACTTCGGCAAATCTGCCGACATCGGTGATTTTTATAACGACTCAGCTCGAATCGTCGGCTACCTCTAACAATAGTCCCAAGCCAGTAATTCTCTATTCCCGCCAGCCTGAAATTTCCGGTGGCAATTTAAATCCCGATAATTACCTCTATTACGAATTTACCGCTACCGCCACCCGCTATCGGGTTGGTTTTAGCCAGTCCGAATACTTTGATTTCATCAACCAGCGCACCAGTCTCTTGATTTATTTGATACTTGGTTCGTGCGTGGTAGTCTTAATTATTTTTCCGTTTTTCTTTCGCTATAATCTGGTACAACCGCTCAATTCGTTACTAGCCGGGGTCAAAGAAGTCAACGCTGGCAAGTTGAATACGCAGGTTGCGGTGCTATTTCAGGATGAAATCGGCTTTCTGACCGAATCTTTCAACAAAATGACCCTTGAACTGAAAGACTATACCCAAAATCTGGAAGGCTTGGTCCAACAGCGCACCTTTGAACTGGAAGAGGCTAACCACGAAATCGGCAACCTGAACCAGCGTCTGGAAGCTGAAAACTTGCGGATGAAAGCTGAACTGGAAATTACCCGCCGTTTGCAGCAGATGATTTTGCCTAAAGAGAACGAATTGAGCCAGATTGACGGGCTGGACATCGCCGGGTACATGGAGCCAGCCGACGAAGTTGGCGGGGATTATTATGATGTCCTCAAGCTGGATGGGCGGGTGAAAATCGGGATTGGCGACATTACCGGGCATGGTCTGGAAAGCGGGGTTTTGATGATTATGGTACAGACGGCGGTGCGGGCCTTGCTTTCCGCCAAAGTGACCGACCCGACCGCTTTTTTGGCAGCCCTCAATCGCACTATCTATGATAATGTGCGGCGGATGGACAGCGAAAAGAGCCTGAGTTTGGCCCTGCTGGATTACCGCGATGGTCAGCTTATTCTGAGCGGGCAGCACGAGGAAACGATAGTAGTGCGCCAGAATGGACAGGTCGAGATGATTGATACGATAGATTTGGGCTTTCCGATTGGGTTGGAAGAAGACATCAGCAGCTTTATCGCCCAAAAAATAATTTCCTTGAATTCCGGCGATGTCGTGATACTCTATAGCGACGGTATCCCCGAAGCCCAGAATCCCGAAGACGAGTTTTACGGGCTGGACCGGCTCAGCCAACTCAGTAGCAGCCATCGTCAACATAGTGCCGCCGAAATCCAGCAAGCCATCATTCAGAATTTGCGCGAGTTTATCAGCACCCAAAAAGTTTACGACGATATAAGTCTGTTAGTGATAAAGAAAAATTGAAACTCGAAACCGCCGATTTCTTGCTTTCCGCCCCCGGACGAGCCGCTTTAGAGGAACTGGGAGCTGACCTATCCGCCCTGGCGCAGACCCGGCAACTAGCCACCCTCGAAAAATTGCGCCGCCGCTTTTCGTCCGAAGAAGCCGCCGGGCTGATGGAAGTATCTATCGCTCGCCAACGGGCCGCCCAATCCGGCAAATTCAGCCGAGCCACCGAGATGTTGTTGACCAAGACCGGGTTAGAGCAGGCCAGCAGCGAGGCGATTGCCAGCTATCGGTCAGCTCGTTTTGCCCACCATTTGCCACCCGGTAGCCGGGTCGCCGACCTGGGCTGCGGGATAGGGGGCGACAGTCTGGCTCTGGCCCGCTATTTTCATGTGACCGGGGTAGACCTCGACTCGGCCCGACTGCGTTTTGCCCAGGCTAACGCTGCGACTTACGGGGTTGCTGACAATTTCACGCCCTACCAAGGGGATATTACCGCTTTCGACCCAACCGGGTACACCGCCCTCTTCTTCGACCCGGCCCGCCGCACCGCCGAGGGTCGCCGGATATTTTCGGTGGAAGATTACGCCCCGCCGCTTTCGCTTATCAAAGGCTGGCTCTCGAAAGTCCCCAATCTTGCCGTCAAAATCGCGCCGGGGGTGAATTATGCCGAGCTGGACGACTACCAGTGTGAGGTCGAAATCATCTCGGAGGCGGGCGAGGTCAAAGAGGCCGTCCTGTGGTTTGGGGCTTTCCGGCTCTCCGCCAAACCTCCCGTAAGCCGCCGGGCCACCCTGCTACCCGCCGCTATCAGCCTGACCGACCAACCCGATTTGCCGCCGATAGAAAGTGGTGGGCCCCTGGCCTATCTGTATGAGCCGGACGGCGCGGTTATTCGGGCCGGGTTGGTGCAAGAACTGGCCTACTTGATAAAGGCCCGCCAGCTTGACCCCACCATTGCCTATCTGACCGCCCCGGAGTTGGTCGAAACCCCTTTCGCCCGTGCCTTTCGGGTGCTTGAAAACCTACCCTTTAGCCTCAAGCAACTCAATCGGCGACTAAACGCGCTCGGTGCAGGGCGGGTCGTGGTCAAAAAGCGCGGTTCGCCGCTAGAGCCACAAGAACTGGAACGCGCCCTGAAACTCAAAGGCCCGCCGACTAAAGAGCTTATCGTGGTCTTAACTCACATCCAGGGGGTTCATTCGGCGATAATTTGCGAGAAGCTCTCCGAACCCGGATAACTTCTCTCAAAACGATGAGGTATTCCAATCAGCGAATATTTTTTGTAGGGGCGCAGCAAGCAGCGCCCTACCGGGATAGGCTCTTCGATTTCAGATCTTAGATTTCAGATTTCAGATTTCCTATCCCAACTCCAAAGCGGCTTTTTTGTCGCCGTCCTGGAACTGGAGACGGAGGGTGGCTAGGTTGGTATTGGTGGGGACGCTGAAAACGACGTAGACTGCCCCTTGTTTGCTGGCCTCGATTGGGCCGGGCGGTACTTCGGCGGCGGGCGGGGTCCTGAGCAGATAAAGCATCGTCGCCGCCGGGTCTGCCTGATAGACCGGGCCGCGAGTATCCAGAAAAGCCATCCGCTCACCCGGCAAGAGCCACTGGCGGCTATCGGCGGTATTGCGGAGAGCCACCCGCACCACCACAAACTGACGGTCTTTCGCCGCCGGAAACCGGATACCTTCCAGCGAAAGGCTATCATAACGCTCCACGCTTTCGGTCACAACGTACCAGTTTCCAACCTGCACTGCGGTCTTAAATTTGGCGGTAATCGTCGCCGGAATAAGCTTGAGGTCGGCGGGGGTGGCGGGCAAATCAGAAATCAGCTTCTGGGCCAAGCGGTCTCCATTGGCAACCGCGCCGCCATAGCTGGCTTGCGCCCAGGTTTCGAGCGGAGTTTGGGTGAACAACTGGCGGTCAATCGCCTTCGTAGGCTTATCGGCGGAAGCCGAAAGCGAAATCTGCAAGCGGTCAAGGGTCGGAAAGCGGGTGTACAAAGTATAGATAATCCGGGCGAAATCCACCGCCATTTCAGCCTGACTCCGCACCTGGAAATAATTCACTACTGGCTGCGGCCCGCCCGTGACCGAAAAAGCGGTCAGGCCGATAGTATACAACTCGTTCTGCAAATTGCTTTCGGTGGGCGCACTCAAGCGGGTCCGTACCGCATCGTCCAGCGTTACCCCAAAATGAAAGGCCAGGCGGTTCTGCCGGGCGGTCTTGCTGGCCTCGCCGGGGTCGGCACTATTCTGATTAGCTTGCCAGGGATAAAAGCTGTAGGCCTGACTGCGAGCGACATCGGCCCGGTATACTGGCTTGTCGCGGTCACTGACCACTAGATTAATCCGGCTCAAATCCGAAAATCGCCCGAACAGGCTATATACCAGATTATAGGTGGTCGCTTCGGCTTGACGCAACTGGTCGAGTTCATCGGCAGGTCGGCCTTGCACCGGCGTTTCGGAATTCAGCACTGCTCCGTTAGCCGCCAGCTTGACCTTGAGTTGCAGCACATCGGGCGAGGTCAACCCCACATCGGTCACTCGGCCCGCGTATAAATCAGGATTATTGAGATAGTTTGAAACCTGCTCCCGACTGGCGGGCGCAACCGGCAAAGCGGTAGCCGCTGCCGTCGGCGCAACCGGGCGCGGGCCAAGTGTGGGGGTTGTCGAGGTGTTAGAAGCTTGTCCCAAAAAGCTGGTCTTGAGCGGGTTATTGAAATAGGCTTCCTGGGCCAGCACACCGCCTACTCCCAGCAAAATCAGCACTACCAGGGTCAGCAGTATCCAGAACCCGGCCCGTGAGCGAGGGGGCAAATCCTCTTCCGGCGGGGCCGGGCGGGGGACGGGACGTTTGGGCGCACCGGGCGGAGTTGGATTGCTGGAAGGATAGCTATTTTGAGGTCGAAACGAGCCGTTATTATTGCCGGGCGGCGGTGGGGGCTTGGGGGCAACCGACGGGCCGGGCTTGGGTACATTTTGGGCTGAGGTCGCGCCGCCGGTGGTGGGCTGGTTGGCGGGCGACCAGTAGCCGGAGTTGGTGGTCGGATTACTCGAAACCGGCGACGCGGCGGATTTACTATCGGTATTGCGGAGCGAATTATAATTGCGGCGCTTGGACGGGTCGTTCAGCACCATGTAGGCTGAATTTATCTGGGACATGCGGGTCATCGCGTCCGCCGCCGAATTAATATCGGGGTGATATTTTTTGGAAAGAGCGCGATAAGCGGCCTCAATCACCTCCGGTTCAGCATCCGAATCGACTTGAAGCACCTTGTAATAATCAACTTCGGGTTTACGTCGTAGCTCTGTCAATAACTAACCTGGCTCTGAGCTTTATAAGGTCTGAGAATTGAGGATTAAATAATTATAACCACTCTAAACCTTAATTGCAGTTAAATTCAACTCTCAACTAAACAAATTTCTAAAAATACCGTTGGTGGCGGGGCTTCCCTTCCCTGGCCTTGCGGCATCACGTATCAGCTATTTAATTATAGTGGGCAATAGGCCTTACGTCAAACCTTTTTCGGCCTTTGAAATCATTTTTGGGGTAGTTTTTGAGCAATCTGCTGCCTTAAAAAGGTTTCTTCGGCCTCGCGCCCGGCAATTTCGCCGTCCAACACCGCCTCTCGCAAATCGGCTAAAAGCTGGCAGAACGGCGGGCCGGGTTTTTGGCCCAATCTTATCAGGTCATCGCCGGTCAGAAGCGGCTTGCGTCCGGCGACTTCATCCCGGTAATGACCGACTATTTTGCGCTCCGGCTCATCCAGCAAAAGCTCAAAAACGAGTAGAGCGGGGAAATTATACTCGTGCAACAAGTTATAAAGCTGGCTATTCTTGAGGTTGGCTTGCAGTTGAGGTCGAACCGTCTCCCACAGCCGGGCCACCGCAATTGGTATCTCGCCCTCTATTCCGGCAAAGCGCAAGTCGTTCACCACCTGCTCGGCTCTTGCCGCCCCCAGCTTGTGCAACAATATCGCCAGATTGTTGGCGGCAGAAATATCGGCTTGGCTGGTGCGCGGGAAAGTAGCCGCTAACTGTTCGTCCCATTCCAAAAAAGGATGTAGGGCCGTCAGCAGCTTATACTTTTCCAAAAGCGCCAGACCCTTTGCGGGGTGGATCTCCTTCAAAATTAGGCGCAACTCGTTGCGTTTGCGTTCCGCCGAAAGCAGCCCGAAATAACCTCCGACCCGCGCTTCTTCCAGCCATTTGGCAGTGTGGGCCTCAAAGCTAAAATCAAAGCGGGCCGCGAACCGTACTCCCCGTATCATCCGGGTCGGGTCGTCAATAAAGCTCCTGGGATGCAAGACCCGCAAAATCCCCGCTCTCAAATCTTGCAGCCCCCCAAACGGGTCATACAAATCGCCCGACGGCGAAAGGGCCAGGGCGTTAATCGTAAAATCGCGCCGCCCCATGTCCTCTTGCAAGGTGGCGGGAAAAGTCACGGTGGGCAGGGCGGCGGGGTGAGCGTAAATTTCGCGGCGGGCCGTCGCAAAATCGAGATGCAGTTTATCGCCGACCTCCAATCGGGCCGTCCCGAAAGCACTATGCTCGGTCAGCTTGACCGCCTCCGTCCCAAATTGCTGCGCGAAGCGTGGCAAAAGCTGGCGGGCCAGTTCAATCGCCGGGGTTAAACTGACGAAATCCAAGTCAAGATTGGCCCGACCTAGCACTAAATCGCGCACAATCCCGCCCACTAAATAGACCGACCCGCCGCTACTCAGGCCCAGTTCCAACCCGGCCCGGTGGTCGGACGGTAACATGGCCTCTAGCCGCCTCATCAAGTTGGTATCCCCGTCCGCCGAGTTAATAAGATTGTAATTATTTTCGTTTATTATATTGACCACTTCTCAAGGTTTCGCTTTAAGCTTCTCCGAGAGATTCTTGATAGCGGCATCCAGTTGCGGGTCGCGGCCTGCCAGAATATCGGGGGTGGAACGCTGTACCACAATATCAGGGGTCACACCAACCCCGTTCAGCTTTTCGCCCTTGACCGTTTCATAGACCGAAGCCGTCACCCCTAAAAGCGTTCCATCGCCCAAAGGCCAATAGCGTACCGTCCCAATCGCCCCAGCAGAATTGTTGCCGATAAGCGTCCCGACATTGTAATCGCGCACCGCCAGACTGAAAACCTCGCTGGCGGAGGCGCTGCCCCGGTCAATCAGCACGACTAGTGGCAAAGCCGGTTCTACAAACTTGCCATCCGAGCGAGCCTTGAGCGGGCCAGCCGACTTGCGATTGATAAATTTGCCCAAAACCTCGCCATCCTTGACGAAGCGCCCCGCCACCCGCTCGAAATTATAGCCCCCACCATTAAACCTCAAATCTATAATCAGGCTATCCGCCCCCTGTTTCTTGACGGCATCTATCGCCTCATCCAGCTTGGTCTGGACATCCAGGTGAAAAGCGTTCAGGGTAATAAAACCGATGTGGTTATCTATTATTTTCCATTCGGCGGTCAGGATTTTATAGCGTTTGTATTCGATGTCCAGCGTAACCGGCTGGGATTGACCGGGCCGCTCCAAAACAAACCGATAACTATTGCCCTCTTTGGCTACCCGCAGCACCCGCGAAAGATTGGTAGTGGTAACATCCGTGCCATCCAGTTGTACCAGCCTGTCGCCGACCTTCACTCCGGCGGCCTCGGCTGGGCCATCCGTTATCAGCCGTTGGACATACAGACTGCCCTGATACTGGACATACGAAACCCCAAAGCCAACCGTACTGTTATCACCGCGCCCCATGCGGTTGACCGAGTCGCTGCGCTCGACATCCAGAAAATAGGTGTGCAGGTCGCCGACGGCGTTAGCCATCGCCACCACTACCCGATGCGCGAAATCGCCGGACGGCAATAGAGCTTTAGACTTCGGCAGCATCGCATTTAGCCGCTCCTCCAAAAGCCGCCAATTGCCTTTGGCATCTTCCCATGTTTGCGGGCCGGGGGCGGGCAGACCCAGGGCGGCAGCAGCTTCTTCCAGAGCTTTTTGGGCCATCGCCGCGGTATCGGGCTGGGTGAAATAGTTATCGTTAATCGCATCATAGCCCGCCTTAATCACCTTGAGTTCGTCCGCCCCTTTTATCGGGGCCGGGGTGAGATTTACCGTCGGACGAGGAGTGGCAGTCGCACGCGGTGGGGCGGTATTGGTCGGGGCGGGCGTATCCGTCGCGGTTGGCGCGGGAGTCGTAGTAGGTTCAGGAGTTGCCGTCGCGGTAGGTTCAGGGGTTGCAGTAGGAGCGGGGCTGGGGGTGACACTGGGCAAAGCCGTTCTAAATGGCACAATCGCCGACTCTGGTTGGGCTGTCGGCAGGGTCAAGGTGCGGTCTTCGCCACACGCCGCCAGCAGCAGGGCCAGCAACAACGAGAACAACAAAAAGGCTACTCCGCGCCCCGGCTTTTTATTCCAGCCTTTAGCCCGGCTTTTGGTTTTTACAATCATGTTAGCCCCGCTTCTACTACTCTATGCCTACTTTTTGGATGCTGCGTATAATATAACGCAACCGACCTTCATATTACGACATGATAGCGATTTGGTCTGTGATATATATCAGAAAAGTGTAAAATCTTTCTTAAAACATTTAGCCAAAGGTCTAAAATCTAAAATCTAAACTCAAAGGTCGAAAATTGGGAGAAAGCAACCTTTAGATTTTAGATTTTAGATTTTCAACCCTCAATATCATTGGAGAGAATTGTGATGCATACCAGAATCGCTACGACCGCCGATGCGGGCCGGATTGCCGAAATTTATAATCAGGGGATAGAAGAGCGCAGCTCGACGTTTGAAACCCGCCCGCGCTCGGTCGAGGATATAGAGGGCTGGTTTGATAGCGCACACCCGATTGTAGTTGCCATCGAAAACGGGGCGGTGGTAGCCTTCGCTTCAACCTCGACCTACCGTCCCCGCGAGTGCTATGCCGGTATCGCCGAGTTTTCGGTTTATGTGGCCCGCGAAAGGCGCGGTCAGGGGGCCGGACGACTGGCGATGCAAGCCTTACTAATCGAAGCGGAAAAAGCCGGGTACTGGAAACTGCTCTCGCGGGTCTTTACCGAAAATAAGGCCAGTTTGGGTCTTCTGGACTCGCTTGGTTTCCGCGAAGTCGGCCTCTACGAAAAACACGCCAAACTGGATGGTCAGTGGCGCGATGTGGTCATAGTCGAGCGCCTGATTCTGGCGAACCTTTGACCACGAGCGCGTTATAGGCTAATAGAGGGCGGGTCGCAAATCCAAAAATTTATGACAGGCCTCGCTAATTATTGGGTTTGGTGGCAAAATGATAAATCACCCGATAAAGATGAGGAATACCATTCGGCTGGCGCATGGCTTCCAGTTTGGCAAAAGCGGCAGTCTTGGCTGCCTCCAGCCCCTCTGGGGTCAACCTTTCCAGACAACCCCGCGCCCCGTGTGACCATTCGCTGGCCCACCACTCTTCCGGGTCGGCAAAGGTCATCTCGACTTCCTCTTTTATCAGCCGATAATTAATAAACCGAGCCTGGGTCAAAGCCGCTTCCAGCCAATCGGTGTCGCCATCGTGCGCTCGACGTAGGCCAGTCGCCGCTTGCGGTTTAGGCCGGACTCCAGCCTCGGACATCCAGTTCCAGCGTTCATCACCTTTCCCCCAGGTGGTAGCTACCAACATGCCGCCCGGCTTTAGCACCCGATAGATTTCATTTAGGGCCTGACCTAGTTGGGGGAAAAAGAAAATACCAAAACCGCATAATCCAAAATCAAACGAGCCATCCTCAAATTCCAATTGCTCCGCGTCCATTTGCAGCATCTGAGCATTGGCGAGGCCACCGGTGGCGCTTTCACGTTCTGTCAACGCCGCCGCCGTGCGCTGCACCATACCCTGCGCCAAATCTATCGCGGTAAGTTGCCCGGTTGGGCCGATTTTTTCGAGGGCCGGAAACAACACCGCCCCGCGCCCGGCAGCCAAATCTAACACCTTTGAGCCAGTGGGCATTGGGGTTAGTTCTACCAACCGCCGCCCGAAATACGAAAAAAAGCGCGGCCCAACCGTGTCATAAGTTTCGGCAGCCCGCTCAAATACCGCAACAGTCCCGCTTTTTCGGGCCTCGGCTTCAGCACTCATATTTAAGTCCTCTGAAAAAAGTGGTCAGTGGTCAGTGGTCAGTATGGTAGTTTTGAGTTTTGAGTTTCGAGTTTTGAATTAAACTACTCACTGCATTGTATTTCTTTGACCACTGACCACTGACCACTACACCTTCCGTCCCGACATCAGTCGCTCGCGCTCTTCCTCGATGACCTTTTCTTCCAGCTTGGTGAAGAGGATTTCGGGTTTACGCAGAGTTTGACCGGCTGGGACTGGCTCAATCGCCCATTTCGCACTCGGTTTGACCGCCAAAACCCCTTGCCGAGCCTCGCCACTATAGCTAGATTTGCCATCGGCGCTGGTTTCGTCAAAACCCAGATAGCCGTGCAGCTTTTGGGCCGCAAAGGGCAAGAAAGGATAGGTCAGAACTTTGAGAGTATTGATGACTTGAAGGGCCACCCAGAAGGTCGTACCCGCCGCCACCCGGTCAGTTTTTATCACCTTCCAGGGGGCTTTTTCATCCAGATATTTATTGGCGACACTCGCCAGCGCCAGCGCCTCTTTAAGGGTGTCGCGGAAGTGTGCGCCTTCCAGCAAAGCCGTCACTCGCTCGAAAGCGGCGGCATTTTCGGCCAACAAAGCTTTATCCGCCGCGTCTAGCTCACCTGGTTCGGGTACTTTGCCGTCATAATTCTTGTAGACGTTGGTCAGCACCCGGTTGACCAGATTGCCATAAGTCGCCACTAGCTCGTTATTTATCCGGCTCACAAAATCGGCCCAGCTAAAGTTACTATCGCGAGTTTCGGGGGCACTCGCGGTGAAGTAATAGCGCAACTGGTCGGGCTGGTAGCGTTCCTCGACATCGGGCAACCACAGCGCCCAATTCTGGCTGGTACTCATCTTCTCGCCTTCCAGGTTCAGGAACTCGGAAGCCGGAACATCATAAGGCAGGGCCAACCCGCCATAGCCCAGTAATAGCGCGGGCCAGATAATCGTATGGAAAGTAATATTATCCTTGCCCAAAAAGTAATAGCCTTTGGCGGGGGCGTTCCCGGCCTCATCCAGTTTCCACCAGCGCTCCCAGGCATCCGGCTGACCCTGGATTTTGGCCCATTCGATGCTGGCGGAGAGATAGCCAATCACGGCATCGAACCAGACGTAAATCCGCTTGTCCTTATAGGTCGGGTCGTCTATTGGCACGGGTACGCCCCATTCCAGGTCACGGGTAATCGCCCGCCCGTGCAGGCCCTGTTCCAGCCAGTTTTTGGTATAGGCCACCGTATTATCCCGCCAATAACTGCGGTCAACGCTGTTAATCCAGTCTTCTAGTGCGGGTTGAAGTTTGCCCAAATCCAGAAAATAATGTTCAGTTTCCCGAAAGGTAATCGGGCTGCCATCTTCGCGGCTATGGGGATTGCCCAGTTGAACCGGGTCGAGCAGCGTCCCGCAGCGGTCACATTGGTCGCCCCGCGCTTTTTCGTAGCCGCAATTCGGGCAAACCCCTTCGACGTAGCGGTCTGGCAGGAAGCGGCCCTGCTTTTCGCTATAGCTGCCGGTCATTTTTTCTTTGTAGAGATAGCCTTTGTGGAGCAATTTCAGGAAAATATCCTGGGTGACGGCGTAATGATTTTCGGTATAGGTTTTGGTAAACAGGTCGAACTCTATTCCCAACGCCTCAAAAGTTTTTAGAAATGACGCATGATACCGCTCGACAATTTCAAGAGGTGGAACGCCTTCCTGTTCGGCCTTAATCGTAATCGGAGTACCGTGCGAGTCGCTGCCACTGACCATCAGAACGTCGTTACCTCGCGCTCTCTGAAACCGCGCAAAAATATCGGCAGGCAAATATACCCCGGCTATATGCCCGGCATGAAACGGGCCATTAGCGTAAGGCCAGGCTACGCTTACAAGAATCGGTTCGGCGGATTTATTACTGGGGTCATTTTTAACTTTGTTATCACTATTTTCATTAGGGTTAATATTCTCGACGGTCATTGTTCGCTCCTTCTAGCCAACGGTCTATCCTAATAATTGGTTAGCTAGTTATAGTATATAGCAGCTTTGGGCAAAAGGCAAGCCTGGGGGTCAGGGGAATTTACGATTTACCCCCAAAAGGGGCGAGGCCGCGATTTACGATTGGGGATTAAGAACCTCAGTCCTCAGTCCTCAATCCTCTTCCCCCCGTCCCCCGATACCGCCCTCGCAAATCGTTCAGGCGCACCTTGAGGACATCACCGACCATCCGCAGCGAGTCCTTGACTGGGCTGACCTTGCTGCCTCCGACATGATACCATTGCACCGGCACTTCCCGCACCCGATAGCCTTTTTTGCGGGCCAAAAACAGTACCTCAACATCAAAGCCCGTGACCATTGCGCCCCGCACCTGCTGGCTATTTTCGCCATAAAGCTGGACGGCTTGAAAGAGGTCGTGGGCGGCGGCGCGAGTGAAAGCCTTAAAGCCGCATTGGGTATCCTGAAACCCGGTAAAAGTGGTCAGCCGCACCAGCAGATTAAAGACCCGTCCCATCAGGTGACGATAGAACGGTTCGTCGTAGCGGTGAGCTTCGTGACCTTCGCGGCTACCGATAGCCACCGCGTAACCCTGTTCCAACCAGGGCAGTAATTTTTCCACATCGTCAATCGGGGTCGAGAGGTCGGCATCCGAAAAGAGGATATAGCGGCCCTGACCTTGCAGCATCCCACTGCGGACGGCAAAACCCTTGCCCCGGTGTTGGTTGGCGACCAACCGAAGCTGACAATTGACCACGCCCGCTTCGGTCTCGGCTTGACGGGCGCGGATTGTACGCTCCACCACCCCCGCCGTACCATCCTCGCTGCCATCGTCCACAATCAGCACCTCGGAGAGATAAGGCCGTCCATCCAGCCAGGCCAGTATTTTTTGCAGCGATTCGGGCAAACGACTTTCCTCGTTATAGGCTGGTATCACCACCGACAAAAAGAGTTCGCCGGTTTTGGCTTCTTTTTCGGCGGCCTCAGTCCCAATACCCGCCCCTTGCGTTGCCCGATGTCCGTTTATATTAAGTGCTTTATCTGTTTCGATATTTACCTCGTGCCGCTGGTTGTCTAATTCCATTGAGTACAATCTTTCCTGACGAAAGTGGTTCTTAAAAATATGCGCCCGCCCCTCACCAGCGCCCCGCGAGTCTATATGATAGCGTGCCTAGCGTCAAGCCTGTTTAATAGACCTGGATGGTTTTATCGGGTTACAAGGTGACTACTGAGCCATTCGGTAAAATCATCCCGACCTAACTCGCCCGCTGCTACCTGCAATACGATTTGCTCTTGCTCGTCTACCGTCGCGTTAATCTCATAACCGTTCAAGACCAAAAACTTTTCCATCGCAGCGTGACCGATCCGCTTATTACCATCTACAAACCAGTCAAGCGGTACTGAGTATCAATGCCGCCGGAAATCGCAGCGTGACCGATCCGCTTATTACCATCTACAAAGGGATGATTGAGAATAAGTGAAAAACCCAGCGCGGCAGCTTTTTCGGCAATGGTAGGGTATAGGTCTTGCCCGCCAAAAGTCATCCGCGGTTGAGCAAGGGCCGACTCAAGCCCGCCCCGGTCACGAATACCGGCTGACCCACCTGATTGCGACATAATCTGGAGGTAAGCTTCAAGTAACTCGTTAATTTCAAGATAGCGCATCAGGCCAACCGCCGATAGAGTTCAGCGTTTTTGGTAAGCACATAGGCCGAGGCTTGTTTGAAATCTTCGTCCAGAGGGGTGAGCCATTTTTCCAGGTCGTCACCGACCAACTCCCGAACCGATAGGCCGAGTTTCGCGGCAGTATCCTTTACTTTGGCGATTTGGGCGGCAAGGTCGGGAATCCGCAAGATCGAGCCATCAATTTCATACGCGGCTACTTCTTCCGGGGTATAGCCCAATTGGTCGGCGATGTCCTTTAGTTTGAGCCACTTTTCTTCGGATAGAGTAATTGTAATCGTCGTCATACATCCCTCACGCTATAATTTCGGCAATCAAGGCCTGGCTTTATTTTACTACATCATTTTACTACATCAAAGGCCGGGTGTAACCTGTTATTTTTGCAGTCGGGATTTTTAGCACAGAGCAGCGCGGCACAGAAATTGCTTTTGTGGCTTATGTTCTGGTTTATTTATTAAGTATGTAAGGGAAAAGGTAACATTTATGGAAAATCAAGATTTGCAGGAACAACCGATTGCGATTGGGGCGATGGTTCAGGCCACCGATGGTTTTATTGGAAACGTAATCGAGATTATGACTGACGGTGAAAACCACGAGTTAAGTGGGATAGTGGTTGAAAACGACCAACAAAACAAGAAATTTACTATTCCGGTCAATATGATTGAAAAGCAGGTCGGCACCCACGTGGTACATCTAAATATCTCTAATTACGAGCTACAGCAACAAGATGTGGATATGGAAGTAGACACCGAAACCGGCAATATCGGTCATCCCGATTTCCCGATTTCGATGAAATAGGTTTAGTCCGTCGGGTCGGGCATAAGCTTCAAAACCCCGGCGGTGTGGGCGGCAAGAGTGGCCCGGCTGAATAGCATCGGATGGAGTTCGCCCGCCAGCCAGGGTTCTATCAGGTCAGCATAGTGGGGGCTGAAAGGCGAACCGCTCTGCCCGCCGGTGACCGTCATCAGCGAATTTTCCCAATTCGACAAATCGGCAATCATCCGCCAACCCGGTGTCCCACCGTTAGCGGTGAACTGCCCGTCCTTATAGGCGTACGCCGTCTGAAAAATGGTATCGGCATCACCGCCAACCGGCAGCGGCCCGCGATTGAAAATACGGTCAAGTGGCGGCTTTGCGCCCAGCACATGGCTAAAGGGCATCTGATGAAGCTTGCCCCACTCCCATTCCTTAATATCATCCCCGAATTTCTGGCGCAACCAGCCAACCGCCTTGCTGAACGCTTGCTGCAAAGCCGCTTCCCAACTCAGACCGGGCGGCAAGATGCTGGTATCATTTTTTTCCAAGAACTCTATTAAGTGCGGCCCGGCCTTGCCCGAAAGCGCCGTCAGCGAAGAAATCCCGCCCTCGGACACTCCAAGATAATGGTCGGTGGCTTTCAGGCCCAATTGCGGCTCAAACACCAGCCGCAAGAGCTTGCCCATCGTGACCTGATACAGACAACCGCCTACACTATCGGCGGCTAAACTTCCATCCCAACTTGCCAGAGCCGCCAGAGCGCGGCGCTCCAACCCCTCATCTCCTACCAACTGCGTCAGATAGGGCCGAAATTTTAGCCCGGTCAGGCTAAGGACATCGGTCTGCATTTCACGGAAATCAGCGACACTATGGCGCTCTTTAGCCATGAGCAGTTGCCGGATACGCTCGGCCCGCGCTCCGGTCAAATAATCCCCTGGCAGAAAATAAGGATAGTCGTCGTCGGTTATTTTGTTGTTAGCTGTCACCAAAAAATGAGCTGGCGGGTTCAATATAGAGGGCAATTCTTCATACGGAATCGCATCCAGCCAGTCATATTCGCCAGTGTGACCGGGGTTGGGCAGCAGTCCCAGGCCTTTGGCTCTTATTGGGATATGTCCGGTATACTGGTAGCCGATATTACCCTCGACATCGGCATAATTAAAATTAAGCGACGGATAATGCCAGTTTTTCAGGGCTGCCCGGAACTCGGACCAGTTCCGCGCTCGGTTCAAATCCAGCACCACATTTACCGAAATCGGGCGCTCGTATAGCGACCAGGCCAGGGCCACCGGCGCACTCTGCACGCTCCCGCCATCGGCTGCCACATTGCCCCCCAGTTGGAACTCGCTGACGATTGGGCCGTGTACCGAGCGGAACTGCTCCTGACGCACCGTGATGCCGCCCTTAACCTTGATTTCCTCAAAATGTGACTCGAAGTTGTGCCATTCGCCCTTATAAAAATAGCGGCGGGGGTTGAGCGAGTCAATCTGCTCGATAAAAGCATCCTGAAAATCAGCCATCGTGTTGGTCACGCCCCAGGCGATATGCCGATTATGGCCCAGCATTACCCCCGGCAAGCCCGGCAGCGTTGCCCCCATCACCTCGAAATCAGGCGCAACCAGGTGCATGGCATAAAAGACCCCCGGCATCTGCATCGAAAGGTGTGGGTCATTCGAGAGCAAAGGCTGGCCCGTCGCGCTTTTCGTGCCGTCCACCACCCAGCTATTGCTGCCGCCCCCAGCCCGCACCAAACCCAGCAACTCGGTCAACCTGGAATATTCCTGCAAAATGGCTGAAAAATCCGCCCCGGCATAGTTTCCATCGGGCGGGATTATCAGCGGATGTCCGGCTTCCGGGACGAGTTCCAGCTTGGCCGCCAATTCCGGCCCACCCGCCCGCAACACCTCGGCCCGCGCCAGTTCGGTCACAAAATTATTCGACTGCCCGAAAGTAATCACATTCGACCAGGCCACTGAGTCGGTAGCAGTCCAGCTTTCGGGCTTGAAGCGCAGCAACGAGAATTCCACCGGCAGTTTTTTCAGCCCGATAAAAGTATTGACCCCAGCGGCGAAGCGTTCCAGCAGTTGGGCATCCTCGTGCTTGAGCATCCATTGATAGCTTTTTTCGGCCTCGCGGTACAGCTCGACCCGCCTTAAAAAGCGGTCAGCGGGCAGGGCTACCTCGCCAAAAATCTCCGAAAGTCGTCCAGCGGCAGTCCGACGTTGTAACTCCATCTGCCAGAAGCGGTCCTGGGCCTGGACAAAGCCCTGCGCCAAAAACAGGTCTTCCAGACTTTCGGCATAAATGTGCGGAACGCCCCAGCGGTCACGGATAACCTCAACCGTCGCCCGCAAGTCGTCGAGTTGCAGCGTCCCTTCAATTTTGGAATTAAAGCGGGTGCGTCCGGCCTGCCACGCGCTATAGCCCAGCATCCCTAGCGCCCCGCCCGCCAACAGCAAAGTCCGACCCGCCTTGCCGACTTGCGCTTTTTTAGAATTAATTAGAATATCTTTGTTCATAGCAAGCTCACACCATCTATATTGAAAACTACGCCGAATTTGTCAAAACTCCGTTATCAGGCAACAAAAAGCTTTGTTGAAAATATTGGTCTAAGGGTTGGCTAAGACCTTTACCCAACTTCGGCAACTGCAATCCAGCTTCTAATAGGGCCTCTTGCGGCAAAAGCAACCGTTCTAAAGCTCGCGGCTCAACTTTAATCGCCCCATCCCCATACGATTTGCCTACTAAAGCTAGATTTTCAAGGGTTTGCGGGTGTTGCAAAACTCTCATCAATTTATGGATATGTTCGGCGCTATTATCATAGGGGTACAAACATAAAAAGCCGGTCAATGGTAAAACCCTGGCTTTATTATGAATAAAACGAATGTTACGACGACCCAAATAAGCAAAAAGAATCGGTGGCGGTTTACGGACTTCCATTTTGTACCAGGGGCGGCGTTGCTTTATTAACTCCCTCTGATTAATACCATTTTCCTGGCCCACTTTCAAATAAGATTGAACAGCTTCTGGAAAACTTTCAAGTTGCCGTCCATCCAATGCCAGTAACCGAGTCGGACGGCCTTTTGCTTCCAGTTGCGCTAGGGTGGCTTCGGTTATTTCCTCACGTGTAACATCTCTGGTTCGCCCGATAGCAGTCAGCAAGAACTCGCTTGGAATAGCTAAGTTAGCGGCTTGCTCCTGGGTTAAAAAGAAAAACTCATTAGCTCCGGTGGCGATGCCGCGCATTACCCTGGCAAAATCAGCCAGAGTCGGCCCGGCTTCTTCGATTGTACCAGGTTGCCGCGAAAAGCCGGTTATTAAGCCTTCTTCTAAATTTCTAGGCTGGATATTTAATCCGGTTGCGAATTCAAGGTTACAACTTTTACTCATCCAACCAGCCAGGCTCGAAGTTTGTTCGGCTTTACACTTTACCCAACAAAATTGGCTGGTTGGCTTACAATTAAGTATCAAGAAAATAAGCGGATTAGTATCTATCCCCGGAAACGGGGTAGCTTTGGGGTCAAAAGTAATCACCGCGTCAAGTTTGTAATGGGCGGTAATCCACTTCCATAAAGTATTGGCGAAAACCCCTTCGCAAATATCAGCCGGTAAAATAAAGGCCAAACGGCCCTCAGACCGCAATAGTTGTAGGGCGCGTAGCAGAAAATAAACATGTAAACCGGCTCTACCATCAATATTTAGGCCAGTCAGGTCTTTTGCAAATTGTTTTAGCTGAATTTTATCTTCGAGCAATAGGCGATGATGCCGAATATAAGGGGGATTAGCAGCTATAGCCTCGAAAGTTCGGGCGGGTGGGTGAAGCACAAAATTAGTAATTTCAACTCGCCTCAAATCATTTTCGTCTAAATTATTCACATAGGCTTGCTCAAGGGCCAGCGGGTCTAATTCTGTCCCTAGTAATTCAATGTGCCGATTCTCTCTATAACCTATAGTTTTAGCAGCTTTGAAAAAAGCCCCGGCTCCCACTGCCGGGTCAAAAATTGACTTCGCTCCACCCGCCGTAATATAACCGACCATAGCCTCGGCTACCCAATCAGGGGTCCAGAATTGTCCTTTTTGCCTTAACTTTTCGCGGGCCGGGCCGTAGCTCGGGATTTTTTGCTCTACAATCATTTTTCAGTAACTCCTGGTCTGGCAGAAGATAACTGCCCTAAAATTTCCAGGCTTTCTGGTTCAAGTAAAAAACTACCACCCTCAAAACGAACATAGGGCAAAATATGACCATTCTTGTCGGTTATGGAAGCGGCTACTAATTTTGGTTCGGTTTCCTGCTGGGCTAAAGCATAAGCATAGTAATAGCGGGCATTATAAATGATTTTAGTGGTCGTTATCCCGCGTGGTTCTTGATAGATTTGCTGTCTGGGTTGCACCCGACCATCGGCTATAAGTATTTCCAATTCATTTAAGCTGATACCGTAAGCCAAATCGTAGAACGTATGCCAAATATGAATTGGTACTTTTCTTTGTTCTTGCCAATCTAACAGTGGTTTTCGGTCTTCTTCTTTGACAATGATAGTAGGAACGATAGTGGTTTTTGGTAAACCAAGTCTACCATTTAACCATTTTTGTGGTTTAAGAGGTTGATTAAATCCCGGCATTTGCCTGGCCCGCCAGAGGCTATTTTCACATTCGATTGCAACTATAGCGGTTTTCAAAATTTCCTGTATCGTGTGGTCTTCTTCGGGAGTAAAAGGTAGCTCTTGCTCACCACCTAATGCCTCCACTAGCTTTTGAATCCGATCTTTATCTGAATTACGAAATACCAGCAGGTCAGGTCGTTTGAGTTTACCTAATCCGGCTTTTTCCAGGCGTTCAAAATATAACTCATACGCTCTGACATCATTTTCTGGAGCGACCCCACTAGGACCGTAGGGTAACGCGAAAAACCGTTCGCTTTTTTCTAAGACCTGAGTTAGAATTTTTTCACTCCACACCCCTTGTGACCACCTCATGAGAAAATCACTACCTCGTAAGCGGCGGGGATTAAGCTCAAAATCTAGCCAGGGAATTGGGCCAACAGCTGTAAACCGAAATTCGGTTTCTTCACCAGCCACGCTTAAAGCTCTCTCGAAGAGGCTCATTACTCACCTCATTATTTTTCATTATCGCCTTGAATAACGATACTCTTTTTGTCGGCGGTTCAATTCTTGCTATGCCATGTTTGAAGTCACCCGGCGCAAAACGTTGCCTGTTTTATTGCTTTAGCGCATTTGCATTTCATTTATTGTAGCACAAAGTATAAAAGCTATCTTGCTAGGTGAATATATTCTAAAACCAAGTAAAAGAAAAGGATTATATCAGCGATGTCAGATTTTTTAGAAAAATTAACCGGCCCTAAACCAAATCCCTGGAAAGGTTTTTTGCTGGGGGCGGTTGCCAGTATAACCGGCACTTTGGCGATGGGCTATTACTGGAAAGCAGTTACGGCGGTGCGCGGCAAAGACCCCCGCACCGAAAGCAACGACTCGAATTTACACGCGCTTGACGATATTTCGCTAGTTGGCACGCACTACAAGAAGGGCGAATCTTCGACTGCCACCATTGGTCGGCTACTCTATCAGCTATTTAGCGGCAAAGAACCAGCCTCGGAAGAAACCCGCACCACCCTGAGTAATCTGGTACATTATAGTTATGGCATGATGATGGGCGGAGTATATGGCGCGACCAGAGAAGCAGCTCAAGTTGCCGACATTCCGGCTGGTCTCAGTTTTGGCAGCGGCTTATGGTTGACTAGCGAAGTGGCGCTTCCGGCTTTAGGGTTATCTGCCGGGCCGACTACTCAATCCCTGGCCTCCCACGCTTACGGTTTGGGCGCTCATTTCGTCTACGGGCTGGCGACGGCGACTACCGCCAATTTGCTGGGGCGGGTACTTTAAGCTTATTTCAGACTTACTTTGAGGTCAGGTTCAGGCCGTAGACCTTGAAATTTAGCTGACGAATATCGAAGCTGATGCCCAGGTTAGCTGGAATGAAAAGTTTGTTGTTGTCACCTTCCAGCCAGACAATCAGCGAGTTGGTCGCGCCTCCGGTTTCGGATTTGGCGCAGGAAAGCGGCGCGGCCCCCGCCGGTAAATCAAAGCTGAAAGTCTGAGCCTCGGTCTTGAGTTGAACTGTCCCCAGCACTACCCGTTTGCCGGTTTCGTCCCCAAAGCGATAATTGCCAATCGCCACTTTGACCGGCGGATTAGCTTTGGAAGCCGGGCGCGTCCCTGCTCCCAATGTCACCGATAATTTACCGCCCGAACCTTCCGGCAGACAGGGGACGCGCAGCACCCCGCTCAATTCAACCCAGCGATAATTTGCCCCATTTGGGCCGCTATCCTTTTCGGCCTCATAGAACCCTGTGACCAATGAAGCGTAATCGCTCTGCCCGATTTTGAGATTCCAGCCGCCGGGCGCTTCGGGGCGACCGATTCCGGCACTAACCGCAAAATTAGCCGCCGAACTGGGTTTGTACACGTCGTAAAGGGCATAGCTGATACTGTTCATCTGGATATTATAGGGTTTCTGGGTACGCAAGTCCTCCAGTTGGCGCAAGGGAAACTTTACTTCACCTTCCAACTTGAGTTCATAACCCGGTGGCGAAAAGCGCCCACCATTCGGCCCAAGCATGGCTTTAATATGATAACCCTGAGCTTCCCAACGCTCCATCAGGGCCGCGACCTCATCATTCTTGACGGCATAGACCAATACAAAGCTGGGAATACCGTAAGCGTAAGTCAAAGGGGTGGCAAACTTGCCATCTAAATCCCGGTCTCCCACCATCAGCACTACATCTTTGGGGCCAAAGCGCGAGGCTAATTCGTCCATCTGGGCCACCAGACCGGGTTGTCCATCGCCGGGGCCATATTCCGAAAGCGTGAAAATCGTGCGCCCGGTCCAGAACAGAAAAAGTATCAGAATACTTGCCAGACCTAAACCCAACCAATTGCCCCAGCGTCGGCCTTTTTCGAGAGTTGTGGTAGTTGGGGCAGATAAAACCGGCTCGATAATTTCCGGGGCTAAGGGAGGGGCGATAGCAAAGGCGATGTTATTGACCGCCCCGCCAGCCGATTGAGCATAGGCCACCCGCCGATTAAATTGCTGCCAGATACGCCAGCGCCCGACCCACCCCAACAAATCGGGGAGCGCCTCGCCCAAAGCATAGGCCATTATTAAAGAGAAGGCCGGGACGGTTGCTACCACATAGCGCCGCAAGCTATAAATATAGTGTTCCTGAGTATAATTGGTGTCCAGAAATACGACGGTAATTCCCGCCAGGAGCGCCAGAAAAAAAGCGGTGCGTCCGTTCAAGCGCCGGGCTATCAGCCAGGTCATTCCAAAGAAAATGAGCAACATACCCAGTGGCGAGAAATACCAGCCCAACCGAACCAGACTACGTTCCGGCCCTTCGGTAGTCGGCGCACCGATATAGCTACTCAAAGTCCAAAATTTCGGGGGATAGTTCCCCTGTCCATCCGTCGAAATATCAAATACTCGGATAAAGTAGTTATAGACCAGATAGGTGAGGGTCAAAAAGGCCAGCCCCAACGAAACCCAGCCCCAACGTCGGGCGACCCACCCTTCAAAAGCGAGTAATCGCCTCGGCATTGCGTCCAAAACGACTAGCCCCAGAAAGCCGATTGCCAGAGGCGGAATAATAATATTCAGATGCCAGCGATAGTCTACTATTTTATGATGATAAATCCCCTCAAAGTAGGCCAGCGAGAAAACCCGAATATGTAAAATCGCATGAAGTAGCAAAATCCCAAACGTAACCAGCAGCCACCAATGACCCGCGTTCCAGCGGCGGGTTAGCCGCATCCAGACCAGATAAGGAGCGATGGCCCAAACCAGAAACGGAAATTGAGCGTGCGCCAGACATATCAGCCCGAAAGCCGCCCCGACCCCCAAGCCGCCTAATAGTACCAGACCCGACCCCGCCTCAGTTGGTTGCTTGTCATCGGTTTCCTGGGCCAGTGGAACAGGCCGCGCCAAAAGACAAAAGGCGTAGATGCCAGTGAAAAGCAAGAACTGACCCAGCATTTCCCACAGCGATTGGCGGGCGAACCAGACCTGAATCCCATTAAGCGCCAAAAACGCCGCCGCTAAAGGCGCAATCCAGCGTTGCCGCCGGGTTGGAAAGAGTCGCCTGGCGGTCAGGTAAACCGCGAAGACCGCCAGAATCCCCAAAAGCGGGGTCACACCAAGTGCGCCGTGTGGCCCAAACAGACTATAGCCTATCGCCAGCGCCGCCGGGTACAAATGAAAGAATTGCGGCACTACCTCGCCGGTCTGCAAACCCTCATCGTTGTCACGCACGAAAAAAGCCGGGAGGCGCAAATGTTTGGCAAAAAGATAGCGCCCTTCCTGTTTGGCAACTCCTTGCAAAACCTGGGGTAGCACTCGCGGCCCAAGCTGCTCTTCGGCGGCGGCGGCTCCAACCGTCTGCAATAGGGGGTCATCAATCAAAATCGCCCCGGTACGGGCGATATTCGCTCCGGTGTTATAATAAACCCCGCTATCCTGCGCCCCGATAATCGTTTCGTGCGGCGCGAGATAAAAAAGCCCGGTAGTGCCAAGTAACAACCCCGCCAAGAGCCAGCCGTCCAGCCGTTCCCGCCCAAAACCGGGCCTGGAGAACTGCGCCCGCCACCATCCGGCCCGATAACCCTTCCGCCCTAGCCAAACCCCTACCACCAGCGACCACCCGGCGAGGATTGCCACCAGCGCCCCTATCGAATAAATTCCCAACTCGGCTAAAGTGAGGGCCAGCCAGCCCGCTTCAAACAGCCCTAAAACCAGCGTCCAGAAAACCCGCTCGCCAACGCTGAGAGCGGATTTAGACTTACCGAAAGCCAGAACCAGATTTAGAGTTAAAAAGCCGGGAACAAGCAAAATAAAGGCCAGAGTAGGCCAGGCCAGCCAAAAAGGTAATATGGCATTAGCGGGCAAAAATTTTCTCCTGCAAAAGGGTAGTCAGCAGTTCATCCGCCGTCAGTCTCATACTACCCCGGCGACGGCGGATGCTAGGGGGCATTATAGCACATAGACCGGGGCGGTTTCGATATGCTATAATGCCCCTTAACTCAAACAGTTGTTCGTTAAACTGGACTTATCCACCAAAGGCAACTTATATGTCTGAATTTTCAAATGAGCCATCATTGGCCCTTTCTTCCAATAATTCTAGGATTAGTAGACCGCCATACCCTATAACTAACGAACCAATCACGGCGATAGTTGCGGATAGCCGCCCGGAGCAGGTGGTCGGCGAGGTGGTCGAAACCAGCCTGACGGTTTATAGCGCCCAAACCTACAAGCTGGACGAGCCGCCGCCCTTTGGGGGATTGGTGCGGGTCAAAGACCGGCGCGGCGACTGCGAAATTTTTGGGGTGGTCTATCATAGTGCCACCGGCGGGCTTGACCCCGGACGGCGGGCCGCCACTCGCGGCAACGGTCAGCCGCCTGCCAATGATGAACAGGTGTATACCGATAACCCCCAGCTTTCGCGGCTGTTGCGGACTGAGTTCGGGGTTTTGGTGCTGGGTTGTCGGAAGCCGGGTGGTCACTTTAGCTATGTCTTCCCGGAATATCCACCGCCCCTCCATTACGGAGTGAGCCTGTGCGCCGATAGCCTACTTTTGGATTTCACCGAGGAAAAGAGCTATTTGCGGACGATGCTGGAAGCCTCCCAAGTCCCGGCGGAAGAGCTAATCGCGGCTTTCTTGCGGCGGACTGCCAGGGTGCGAGGTGAGTATGGACGGGCCTTTCTGGTCGAAAGTCTGCGCTATCTGGGTCGGCTGCTCAAACAGGATTTTGACCGCTTCAAAATTATCGTCGAAAAATGCGAACCGTGATTTAATCCGCTGTCAGCCTGGAAAGGATTTTGGTATGCAAGATTTAACCCCAGTGGCTATCGTTCAGGCCTGGCAGGAAGCGGCTAACGCTCAGAATATTGACCGTCTGCTTGAACTATCTGACCCGAATATCGAAATAGTAGGGCCACGAGGGTCGGGCTTTGGTCATCAACTGCTTAAAGATTGGGTGGGGCGGGCGGGGTTGAACCTTGAAACACTGAGGGCATTTGTTGATAGCAATAAAGTGGTAGTCGAGCAGCAGGGAAAGTGGCGCTCTTTGGATACCGGCGAGATAGTTGGGGAGAAGACTTTGGCCTCCGTCTTTCAAGTGAATGAGCGACAGGTCGTAAAGTTCGCCCGCTATGATAGCCTTGCGGAGGCGCTTGAGGCTAGTGGTTTTAGTCAAGCTAATGAAATACCACAAAATGATAAGGTTTAGCCAAGTTTAATCAGGTTTGGATTCAGGAGTAAGTAAATGTCAGACCGCCCGTTTCATCGCAAGCCGGAAAGATTTTTGGGAGTAATTACCGCCGGGTCGCTGGCGAAGGGCCTGCAGGCCCGGATTCGCAGCCTCACCCCTCTCGAAAAAATCCAGACCGGACAGTTTATTGCTATCGAGGCCGACGGATCGCGCTTCTTCGGGCTGCTGACCGATGTGACGTTGGGGGCGACTTCCGACTCGGTGCTGCTCGACCCGCCCTATGATGAAGGCGGTTCATCGCTCCTGAGCGAAGTGCTGCACGGCATCTACACCTATGGTGAGGCCCATATTCAGCCTTCGCTATCGCTCCAAAGCGGAGAAGACCAACCCCGACCAGTGCGCTCGGTACCGGGCCATTTCGCCCCGGTCTTTATCGCCGAGGAGAGCGACTTTCAGCAAGTCTTCGGCTCAGAAGACCTCAATCAGGTCGGCGGCAAACATTTTGCGGTCGGGCAGCCGCTCGATATGGATATAGATGTCTGCCTTGATTTGGAAAAATTCGTGGAACGCTCTAACGGTATCTTTGGCAAAAGCGGGACGGGTAAAAGCGTCCTGACCCGGTTGCTCCTTTCCGGCCTGATTCGGGCCAACACCTGCTCAAATCTGATTTTCGATATGCACAATGAGTATGGTGGCAGCACCAAAGGCGAATACACTAATCAGCATATTAAAGGATTGCGCGACCTGTTTGGCTCGCGGGTGATGGTCTACGCCGTCCGCGACAGCAAGCCCGGCGCAAAAAACCATGCCGGGCAAAGAGCTACCGCCGTAGACGGCGACATTGTAATTGGCATGAATCACATTGATGTAGAAGATATTTTGCTGTTACGCAGCGAGTTGCAACTTAACGCCACCGCCGCCGAGTCAGCCTATATTCTGCAAAATGAGTATCGTGAACATTGGATGGCGACTTTGCTGGGGATGGATAGCGAAGCGGTTAAAGAATTTTGCGAAAGGTCGGGCGCAAACCGCCAGTCTATAGATGCCCTCAAGCGCAAGTTGGGCGCAATCCAGCGTTTGCCGTTTGTCGAGGAAAATCTCAGGTCGCTGCGGGTAATAGATGAGATGGTAGCCGCTCTGACCGATGGGCGGCATATTGTAGTCCAGTTTGGCGGCTCGGACGACCTGTTGAGTTATATGCTGGTCGCCAATATTATCACCCGCAGTATCCACCGCAAGTATCGGGATTTGACCGAAAAGTACAAGCGCACCCAGAATGCAGCGGACGAACCGCGTCGGGTGATGATTACCATCGAGGAAGCCCACAAGTTCTTGACTCCCGAAGTCGCCGACCAAACCATATTTGGCAAAATCGCCCGCGAAATGCGGAAATATTATGTAACCCTATTGGTAGTAGACCAGCGCCCCAGCAGCATTGATGCAGAAGTTATGTCCCAAATCGGCACTCGAATTGTGGCCCTGATTAATGATGACCGGGATATCGAGGCGGTCTTTACCGGAGTGAGCGGCAGCAGTGGCCTCAAGACGGTCTTGGCTTCGTTGGACAGTCGCCAGCAAGCTCTTTTGCTGGGTCACGCCTCGCCCATGCCAGTCGTAATCCGCACTCGGCCTTTCGACGAAGCTTTTTACAAAGCTATTACCACTGGTATATCCGCGCCCTCGGCTTTTACCCCGCCCCCGCTCCATCTGAATGGCGATAATAGCAACGACAACGAAAGCGGTTCGTTTGGGGAATGGGCCGCCAAAGAGGAAGAGCAATGGCAAAAGCAGGTCGAGAAAGATAAGGCCGACATTTTTGGGTGATTTGCGGAAAATAAGACCGGAGAAATATGCCATGTTAAACGAAGAAATGATGGCGAAGATGGAAGCCAGTGGAGTTTTCAACTTTAAGGGAAATAAAAAATACCAACGTGAGACGATAAACGGAGCTAAAATCACCCTAGATTGGATTGCCGAGACATGGCCGAATCTTTTAGGCGAGGTTCTATCTAACCCCAAACCCGAAGACCTTGTGGCTAACCTCAAACCCGAAGACCGCCAAAAAGTATTAAAGTTGCTGACCGAGCAAGCCGAGCCGACGACGGGCGAGGAAGGTTCTAATTAGCCTTTAGCTTGAGATAAAGCTCCTCTAGCGGGGCGGTCAGTTGCACCCAGGTGTAGTGCGCTTGAAGGCGTTGCGCTCCCATGTGTCCGAGGGCAGTGCGCTCTTCTTCACCCATTTCTATCAACTGGACGACTCTTTCGACAAAAGCCATTTTATCGCCGGGCGAAACTATAAAGCCGCCCTGACCTTCCCGCAAATATTCCCGCAATTCGCCGACTGCCTCGGTCACAACCGGGCGTTGAGCCATCAGCAAGTCTAGAAACTTGGCGGAACATCGCGCCCGGTTTATCAGGTTATCGTCAAACGGATAGAGCGCAATATTGCCACAACCTAGCAAGGCTGGTAGGTCGGTAGGGCTGACCGCTCCGGTGGTAATGAGTCGGTCAGCCAAACCATAAGGCCTAGCCATCTCGCGCAACCGCTTTTCTTCGCCTGCAAAGCCACCACCGACCACCAGCAATCGTACCTTTTCAGCCTTTTCGGGTGGTAACCTATCCAACCCCAGCCGCACAATTTCCAAAAGACGTTCCGGCTTGAACTCGACAAACCGGGTATAAGCCAGCAATACAAAAGCATCGTCGCTTATTCCCAGCTTGCGGCGCTGCTCGCGGGCGGTCTGAGCTACATTAGAGCTATCCCATTCGGCATATTTGGGGGGTGAAACCCCATTGGGCAGATAAACCACCTTTTCGGGCGCGACCCCAAAGCCCCAGACCTGGGCCTCAAGGGTACGGCTGGCGACGGTCATAGCGACTGCCCGGCGCGGTAAATCACCTTCTTGCCAGTTGAAAAGCCGTTTTTGAAGGGGCGAATAAGGGTTTATATCATTATAGCCGCCGCGTCCCTCCCAATCATCGGTGTCCAACACAAAAGGAATTCGCCGCAACACCAGCAGCAAAGCCGCCAGCCCACTATAGGCTTTGGGCTTGAAGATATGAATTATATCGGGCTGAAAAGCCAGGGTTTCGCGCACCAGTCGAGCCGGAATAGTGAGCGGTTGCGGCCCTGGTCTGACCGGGACGAAGACCACTTCCACTCCGGTTATTAGTTCGGTACGCGGCTTGGTGAGGAGTAAATCGGGTGAGCCTGCCGGGTCATCCCAGGGTGGTACGACTACCCGCACCCGATGACCGCGCTCGGTCAAGGCTTCGGCTATCGGCAGCACTCGCGCCAGGGTCGTGCCTTTAGCTTTCAGGCCAAAAGGGGCAATCATAGCGATTTTAAGATTAGGCGACATTTATTGGCTGGTAGGCTGGCAATATTTCCCCCAATATGAGTCCAAAGCTTCTTGAGCTACTCTCGCATCCATGCACAGAACAGCTTGTTCGACTGCAAAGCGCAGAAATCGGCAAATGGTTTTAGCTTGCAGGGTATCAAAGACCTGCCACCGCTCCAATTTCCAGGCTTGCAAATCGGGGGATGAGGGAGGGGCAAGGGCATAAATAGTTGCGTCAACTGAAGCTGAGGATGAGGTTTGGTAATTTTTTAGCGACCAGACCATATAGGCCGGAATGTAATACTTAAAGCCTTTTAAATCAAGAAAAGAGAGTATCCAATCATATTTCTCAATGTCTGCATCCGGCACATCCTGCCAGCGTTCCTCGGTATCAAGTTTTCGGGCTTCGGCGCGGGCGGCGGCTGAACCATAGTCGTCAATCACATCAGCTTCGTGCAAGGTAACGCCGTCTTCCCGCGACACCTCCGCGAAAGCCTCCCTAATATCGTTTATCAAAGCTTCCCGGATTTCTTCCATCTAACAAGAACCTCATGACAAAAGGGCCAATTAAATTTAGCTCTGCGTTTCTAATCGTCTGAAAATAAATATCTAATCTTTGGGTGGGTGCCAACCAACTATAACCCATCTCTGTCGAGCTAGCACCAGCCATTCTCGGTTTAGAAACAAGGCTTCTACTGTCGCTCTGCCGATTGCTGTTTTGCCCACAATAATAGCACCATCGGTTGACCATTCAAAGTGAAGTGTCCAGGCTTGCAAACGTGGATTATACAAAGCAATGCTTTCTCCGTTAAAAGAGTCAGTGGCGTGGGTTTTGTCCGACTTATAACTGTTACATTCGGCACAAGAAAGCCAGAGATTATTTTCGGTGGTCAGGCCGCCTGCTGAAATGGGTATTATATGCTCTATATCCATTTTATACCCCACGTTTGCCTCGGCAGTAAGACAGTAGCCGCAACGCTGTCTAGCCTGTTCTACTACCTTCTTGCGAAGCAGCTTTGGGACATAGCTTCTACCCATTATTTAGGACGCAAGCTGGAAATATCCTGACCGCGCTTTTTTAACAAAACTGCGGCTTCAGCCCGCAGCAATAAATAGCGACCATGCTGGTACCTTAAATCGTTTAGTTCCCGAATTTCTTCTTGGGATAAATTGTTTTTGCCTTCGCTTTGTTGCTTGTAATTCAGTTGGTTTAGTTTTTTAAGGGATTGGGCCGGGATATGACGCCGGGCAACTTTCCACAGAGCTTTGTCGTCAAGCGAGACGATGCCCGCCAATTCATGACGAAGCTCTGGTGGCAAGTTAGCTTCAGTTATTTGAGCCGCCAATACCGAAGACGGCGGATGCTCGGAAGTGTTTGGACTATCCGCCGCTCCAATATTTTTAGCTCTCGATTTTAGTTCTTGCTGGATAATTTCTTCCGCCAGAATTAACTCATTAACTGAGAAATCTTTGAGCCTGGATAGCCAGCTTTCTAACTGTAAAGTACTCATAGTGTTCCTGGCTTGTAAAACTCTCTATGATAAAATCAATTCTTCGAGACGGTGCTGACTCCATCAAGCCGCATATAGGGGAAGCGCAACTGCCCGTAGACCAGTTCCAGTTCCTGACTGATGCCCGCCAGATTATCCTTGAGCAGTTCATAGACGTTCCCGGCAATCGAGACATCCTTGACCCGGCCCACGATTTCGCCATTTTCGATTTTGAAGGCGGTATCTACCGGGTTGCTGAACGCTCCCGCCAAAATATTAGTCTGGCCCAACCCTAGCACCGACTCAACCAATAAACCCTCTTTGATGTCGCCAATCAGGTCTTTGAGTGGCACATCGCCCGGTGCGAACATCGGATTATGGAACGACGCGCCGGGCTGCCCCAACATCCCGCGCTGTCCGTGTCCGGTGCTGACGGCTTTAGCCTCGCCCGCCGTCTTGAGATTATGATAAAATCCGGTCAGGACTCCTTTATCAATAAAAGCGACTGGTTTGGTCGGGACACCCTCGTCGTCCAGACCGGCGCTACCGGGGCGGTTCGCTACAATCGGCTCGTCAATAAAGCTGATGCGCGGATCAAGCAACTGCTCGCCGACTCTGCCAGTCAGGGGACTGACTCCCAGATGGGCGTTTTTGCCGCTCAAACCCAGCATTAAAGGATAAAACAATAGAATTGCTCCGGCGGGGGTGAAAACTACGGGCAGTTCACCCTCTTTGGTTTCCAGCGTCACCAATTTTTCGGCCCGTTCCAAAGTGGTCAGAACTTTTTCGGCAAGACGCTCGAAAGCCTCTTCTAGCGAAACCGCGCTATGAGCATTAAAGGTGAACAGCACATCGTCATTGCGAACCCACTGCGCTCCCACCTGGGCGCTCAACGAACTGCGCTGCTCTTTGTGGCTGACCCCGAAAGTATTCGCCAGATGCTGAGTATACGTCACCCGCGACAGGCCGACCTCGACGGTTACTTCCTCGCGGCTGGTTTTGTCCTCGATCTTCGCCGCCAGCTTTTGAGCCATTTCTGCCAGTTCCTGAATGTCCATGCGAGCGGTTTGGGGGTCGTAGCCGTCGAAGGGCGCACCGACGGCGGGGGCGGCAAAGTCAAAGGTGGCCTCCCCTCCATACTTTACCGAAGTCAGGGTGGAATCCAACAGCTTATCCTTTTCGGTCAGGTCGGTGGTGGCATAAAAACCCAAATTGCCCTCATTGATAGCCCGAATGCTGATACCACTGGTTTCCTGCACCTCGCTCGATTTGAGCTTGCCGCCTTTGTACTCCACCGATACCGATTCGGCGCTGACCGCAAAAGTTTCGGCGCTGGCGACATGGGGCTTGACCAACTCTAAAATTTCGGTTGCACGATCCATATTTTTAGCTCCTGATTCTAGCTGCTATACCTGGAAAGCACTGGGCTGTTTGTTGGACGCGCCGCCGACCAGGACATTTTTGATGCGAACATGGGGCGCACCAGTCCCAACTGGCAGACCGCTCTGCCCACCTTTGCCGCAACCTCCGGCGCTCCATTCCAGGTCATTGCCCACCGCCTCGATATTTTCCAGAGTGGTAAAGAGATTGCCCTGCAAAATCACGTCTTTGACCATTTCGGCGACTTCGCCATTGCGAATCATATAGGCGTACTGGCTACTGAACGAGAAGTTCTCCATGGCGGTCTGCCCGCCGATAGCATCTATCGCGTAAATTCCCAGCTCGACATCCTTTATCATATCCTCAAAGGCGGTTTCGCCCGGCTTGATGCAGGTATTGGTCATCCGCACCAATGGCGAATTGCGATAACCCAGGGCGCGGGCGTTGCCAGTGGGCTGTTCGCCCAGGCGGGCGGCGGTTTCGCGGCTGTGCAAGCGGCCCACCAACTCGCCTTCCCTGACCAGATAGGTCTCCTGGGTTGGAGTACCCTCATCGTCATAGGCCATCGAGCCGCGCAGGTCGGGAATGCTACCGCCATCCGACACGCTCAAGATTTTCGAGCTAAACCGGCGGCCTAGCTTCATCATTTCCTGAGCGCGGGGATTTTCGTCAATAAAGTCGGCCTCCGAAAGATGCCCGAAAGCTTCGTGGATAAAGACCCCCGCCAGCTTCGGATTTAGAAGCACGGTATAATTTCCGGCCTGAACCGGTTTGGCAGAAAGCATCTCAACGGCGCGTTTGGCAACTGTGATAACTTTCTGCTCCTGGCCTTCGATTTCCTTGAAATCGTAGTCAAAAATGGCGTTATCAAAGGCGGTCTGGACATTCGCGCCATCGCGAGCCGTCGCCGAAAAGCGCAGGCTGCTATAGGGTCGCTCCTGCTTGATGTATGCCCCCTCGCTGTTAGCGTAATGCAGGGTCACAAAGGTATCGCCATAGCCCATCGAAGAATCTTGCAGACCGGGTTGGGACAGCAGCACCCCGTTATAATATTCAGTCAGCTCTTTCTTTCTGGAAAGCTCGACCTTACGGAAATCGTTTTCCAGCTCCACCGTCATCTCGTAGATATGGGGAGCAACCTCGGCAATTTTGGTATCCCCGGCACTCAGGGCTTTGGCACATTCCAGGGCCAACGACACCTGGCGGTCCAGTTCGTCGAGGCTATTAAAGGTGCTAACCCCCCAGTTGCCGTTGTGCAGCACCCGCACAATCCCGCCAACATCCCGGCCCGTATTGACCGTTTCGAGGACTTTGCCGCGATAGGCAATCGAGGTACTATCTTTAGTTTCGACCCGAATTTCGGTATATTGAGCTTTGCTGCGCTTCAAAGCATCGGCAAGGCGTTGTTTTATCATGATTTGTTCCTAACCTTTCCTGTTATTCCCCAGAAATTTAAGTATAACCGACTATCGAGAAGCGGGACTTTGAAGTAATATTATAGCCTATGGGGTCAATAATTGCTGCTTTTTGCAGACCTGAATTATCTTTGTGATATACTCATTTTATGAACCCAAACCGTTTTGAAAAGAGCAGTTCTGGAAAACTAATAAAGATACAAACTGGGAGTTCAGCTTACTGGGCTTTTATCCCAAACCCTCTCCCGCCTGAACTTAATTTTGATGTGGAATTTGTAAGTGCGATTTCAGATGCTGCCAGCGCCCTGGGTGAGTTAGCCGGATTAGGTCGCACTATGACTAACCCGCAATTGTTAATCAATCCATTTTTGCAACGTGAGGCGGTATCTTCTTCCCGGATTGAAGGTACTCAGGCTGGGATTGCCGACCTTTACGTTTACCAGGCTGGTGGACAGATGGTGCTTCCCTTTTTCGATCCTGAATTTAGTAAACATCTTCCAGTAATATCGGCTACTTTAATCCAAAGAAAATTTAAGGTAACTTATGCCACTGCCAACAAAGCTATTCAAAGACTGGCGGAAATGGGAATATTGACCGAAACAAACAGTACGAAAAAGCGCAATAAATTTTATTATGCTGCCGATATTTTCAGAATATTGATATAGAGAAGTATAATAAGCCCTTACGTTATTATACTTTTGGGGCAAAAAGTATAATAACGCAGACTAAGGTGAGAAAAATTTAACTTGACTCGGCCCTGACATGGCTCTATAATCATGGCAGCAAGAAGATTCCTGCCAACGTCTGGAATCAAAAAACAATCTCCCCTGAACGGGATAGGTGGTTTGCCAGGAGGTGCTGCGATGAAGACCGCACCAGAATTAGCTGGCTCTGCGACAAGCACAGCCTCTCACCATGATATGGTCGAACCGGCCTCAACTGCTTCTATTAACAACAAGGCGGTTGCGCGTGGCAGCCTAATGGAAACAAAAATTACTCGGAACGTAAGTCTACGACACAGGTAAGCGCAAGCTATCAGCCCTGTGTCGTTTTTGATTTCAGGCGGGATAGGTTAGAAGAAGGGTTTCGTTTTATTGATGATATAGGCGGTTTGGCTCGAACCAACGCGGGTTTATAGTTGAACCGGGGCTATTCTCAGGCGCAAAGCTGCGCTCTGGGCCAGGCCAAAAGCACCGAAGGAGGCTTTATCTTATGAACAGCAGCTTATATGGGAAAATCGAAAAGGCGATCCGCTACCAGCAAGAACCGGGGCGCATCCATTTCCAGAATGCCCAGGTCGAGTTTCGAGGTACTCACGACAACTACGTTGTTTCGCTCAACAACTCCGATTGGCACTGCACCTGCCACACCTTCGCTACCGGCTTTGAAACCTGCTCCCACATCATGGCTCTTCAGCGCCTCCTCCACGACATGCTTGATGTCGAGGCCCGCAGCACCCACCCCGAACTAATCGAGCCAGCCCCGGTTAGCAGCTAATCTTTTATACTAAGGCCTTATCTAAAGACTAAGCCGCTTTTCAAATCGTGAAAAGCGGCTTTTCAATTATAGGGGACAGGGGTCGAGGATTTACCCACAATATAGCCAAAGCCGTGATTAGAGAATTCAAAACTTAAAGCTCAAAACTAATTCCCCGTCCCCTGACCCCCGACCCCACTCCCTCGTTTGACGCAAGGCGGTCACTTTGTTATGATTTGAACTATATCAACCGGGCAAATTGAGGCAGCTCGATGCGAAGGAAATAATGTACAGAAAGGAACGGCTTAGTTGGATTTAGTGGTAAAGTTGCTGGCGGGGGCAGGTCTGGCGATACCGGCGGGGCTTAACCCATTTATTCCCTTGCTGGTGTTGAGCATCGCCGGGATGGGCGGCAAAATCATCCTCTATAGCCCTTTTGATGTACTGGGAAGCTGGCCTGTTATTGGGGTACTGGCGGTTTTGGTTGGGGTGGATATTTTCGTGGACAAGCTACCCCAGTTTGAAAAGCTTTATGCCAACGTAAATTATGTGCTAAGGCCTTTGGCGGGAGCGCTGGCGTTTGCGGCAGTTGTCCCGCCCGACCAGTTTCCAACCGGATTGAGTTTTTTACTAGGGTTGATACTGGCGGGCGTAACCTTTTGGGTCAAGCTTAATTTGCGGCCTGCTATTCTGACCCGCAGCAAAGCCGGAGTAGTCCTGCAACCCTTGATAAGTGTAGCAGAAGATGGGATAGCTTCTTTTCTGGCAATTTTCAGCGTGCTACTACCTGTAGTCGGCGGCCCTCTTTCAATCCTGGTACTGCTGAGCATGGTTTGGTGGTGGTCATCGCTGCGGCGCTCAGTCCCCGCTATCGCCGACCCAAAATAACCCCGATTATAATTCAAAACTCAAAACTCAAAACTCAAAATTTATCTTGTCCATCCTGTATATCCCTGTTAAACAAAAAAGAATGACAATGAAAATTGGAATTGATGCCAGCCGTTTGGCAGCGGGGCAGCGCACCGGGACTGAAAACTACGCCCTGCAACTGATACGCGGTCTGGCTCAGACCGCGCAACCCTCGCAACAACTAGAGCTTTATTTCAATCAACCACCCAGACCGGCAGTCTTGCAAGCCCTCGAACTCGATGGGCAGGCCGAAATAAAAGCGATGCCATTTCCACGCCTGTGGACCCACGCCCGCCTGAGCTACGAACTGCTGCGCCACCCGCCTGACCGCCTGCTGATACCGGCCCATGTGTTGCCGCTCTATCACCCCCAAAATTCGGTGGTGACAATTCACGACCTGGGCTATCTTTATTTTCCCGACGCGCATACCTCTAACGCCCGCCGCTACCTTGACCTTTCGACCCGGTGGAGTGCCACTCGCGCCCGCCGGATAATCGCGGTCAGTCAGGCGACTAAATCCGACCTGATGCGCCATTACAGTATCCCCCAAGCTAAAATCACGGTGATTTATCACGGCTACGACCGTCAGCACTTTCAGCCGGTGACAGACCCGGCTAAACGGCAGTTAGCCCGTGCCCGCTATGGAGTTGGGGCGGGGCGTTTTTTGCTCTATATTGGCACTATCCAGCCGCGCAAGAATCTGCTACGCTTGCTGGAAGCCTTTGAGCGGTTGGCGGCTGAACCGGATTTCGCCGACTTGCAGCTAGTCATCGGGGGCAAACCGGGTTGGTTGAGCGAACCTTTTTTCAAAGCGGCGGCCCGGCTACAGGCGGTTTATCCGGGCCGGTTGCATTTACCGGGCTACCTGGACGAGGCCGATATTCCGGCCCTGTTGAGCGAGGCGACGGCTTTTGTTTTCCCATCCCTCTACGAAGGTTTCGGGATGCCGGTGCTGGAAGCTATGGCCTGTGGTTGCCCGGTAGTCTGCTCCAATTCCAGTAGCTTGCCGGAAGTCGCTGGAGATGCCGCCCTGTATCATCATCCGCTCGATAGCGCGGCCCTTACCAGCCAACTTCGTCGCCTTCTAGCCCAGCCCGAACTAACTGAGGAATTGCGCCGCAAAGGTTTCCTGCAAACCGCCCGCTTCTCCTGGGAGCGGTGCGTGAACGAAACTTGGGAAGTTTTTAAGATTGGGAACAAGATTTGAGCGAATACGAGATAAAATGCACCGATATACTTGAAGGGCTGGCGGGCTTGCCGGACGGGTCGGTAGATTTGACTGTGACTTCACCGCCCTATAATATTGGCAAGGAATATGAGGCCGCCCGCCCTTTGGCGGAATATCTCGACTGGTGTCAGAAATGGTTGACCGAGATTTATCGGGTTACTAAACCGAATGGCGCATTATGGCTGAACCTGGGCTATCTGGAAGTAGCCGACAAAGGGCGAGCCGTACCGATTGCCTATTTGTTGTGGGACAAATCGCCTTTTTATCTGTTGCAAGAAATCGTGTGGCATTATGGGGCGGGGGTTGCCAGCAAAAAAGCTTTTTCGCCCCGCAACGAAAAGTGGCTCTGGTTGGTCAAAGACCCGCAGAATTACACTTTTAACCTGGATGCGGTGCGCGACCCGGATGTAAAATATCCCTTGCAAAAGAAAAATGGCAAGCTGAAATGTAATCCGTTAGGCAAAAACCCCGGCGATGTTTGGGCTATCCCCAAAGTCACCTCTGGCACTAACCGGGCTTCCAAAGAGCGGATGCCCCATCCGGCCCAGTTTCCGATGGCAGTAATCGAGCGAATTATCCGGGCCTGTAGCCAACCGGGAGATTTGGTGTTAGACCCATTCGCCGGGTCGGGGTCAACTATCGCCGTGGCCCACCTGGAAGGGCGGCAGGCTCTCGGCCTCGAAATTCGCCCCGATTACGTCCAAATGGCTTTGCAACGGATAGAGGCATTAAATTACAAGGGGATATAATTCACTTTATCCAAATATTCTTCGGCTTCGGAAGCTTGCCAAATAATTTCCAGCTCGGCAATCAGTTCCCCGATACTCATTTCACGAGTGATACTTATAATACCCGGAAAGTGACGACCCGCTGCCAAATGGTCAAGAATATGCGGCGGCATAGATTGGCGGTTGTTCGTTACCAGGATATAGCCATGCTGCTCAATCCATCGCAAAATATCCGGGTCGGGCGTGCCTTTGGGCAAAGTAGCGTTAGTGCCGATATTGGCAATCTCAACCACAGGAATCAGCCGCCTCAAACCTATGGTGATTTTGGCGCTCAGATTTTCATCTAATAAAAAGCGGGGCTTCATATTTGCGCTTCAATAGGTTGAGGCTCGTTTTGCGAAACTTGAACTAATTTTTTTCGCTCTTGGCGCAGAGCTGCTACCCGCTTTTTTAGAGATAGATGAAATTCGGAAGGGTGTGTTGTATACTCTTGATATCTGGTCTCAGCTTCAGCTTTTTTTTGAGCAATATAAGCGTCCATCTTGAGGCGATTAGCTAGATAATATAAAATAGTGGCGTAGGCTTGTTCCAGGCTCAGGGTAAGAAAATGGGCAGTAGTTATTTCCTCCGGGCTTTCCCCTTCCAGATACATTTTAATCACATCTTCGAGGTAAACTCTAGTCCCTTTTATTCGTATATCGCCATCTGGCAAAAAATCGAAGTAGCTTTCCAGTTCCATAATTACCTTCTATTCATTGCGGTTACTCTCTTTAATCGAATTATAGCACAGCCTTCCTTGAGTTTGTGGTATATAATCAGAATATGAACAGCGACGGATTATGGTTGGAAATAAGCGTGTTTGGGTTGGCCCTGTGGCTGGGGCTATACCTGATTGGACGCGACCTGCAAAGCGTCCGGCTGCGACTGGCGGGGCTGGGGCTGGTTTCTTTCGGGCTGGGTTGGGGACTGGAAGTGCTGGGCAATTATGCCGATAGCCCGGCTCTGGCGCAAGGGTTGGCCCGGTGGCGCTGGCCTTGCTTCTTTCTCCCGGCGATATTCTGGACTGGGGCGATAATTTATCTGTTGCCGGAAGATAAACCGCTCCGCGCCTCGCTTATTCGGGTCTGGCGCTATGCTCTACTGCCGGTCAGTTTGCTCATCCTGGTAATAGCCATAAGCACCGGGCAGTTATTCGACCCGCAAGGCAATCAGCCCAGCAGCACCCTGGCCTATGGCATTTTCGTTATGCTGATTTTGCTACCTCTTTTGGGAGCATTAGGAATAATGTGGCAGAGCTATCTGGCAGGACAAACCACTAAAGGGGCGCGACTGATGGTAGTTGCCACCATCTTTTTTGGCCTCAGTACTTTCCTGCTGATTTTTCCCCGCGACTGGTTGCCACGCCCCTGGCTGTTAGGGATGGTCGGCTTCGACCTAGAACTATTGGGGTTGGCGATTGCCTTGCTGGACGCTTTCGACCAGGGCGAGGCCTTTCTGCCCGACTTTTTGCGGTCTTTGGCTTATGCCTTTTTCACTGTGCTACTTTTTGGCGGGCAGATTATCCTGGCAATCGGACTGGCGACCGGGCCTACTCCCGCGATGGTCTTCCTGCTATTGGCGACCTGCGCTTCGGCGATTACGGTGCAGGTGTTCGCTACCCAGTTGGGCGGGTGGCTTGACCGGCTGGCGCTGGCCCGCTTTCCCCGCTTGCGAAAAGCGCGGGCTAACCTCCGCGAAACTGCCAACGCCCTGCCCCGCCTCAATCCGGCCCCCGACCTGAGCGGAATGGAAGAGGCCGAGTTTCAGCGCCTCACCCGCCGCGCTCTCAGCCATTTTGGGGATTTGCCCCGGCTGGCGGCGAGTTCGCTTATTTATTTGCCCCAACTCGAAACCCGGCTTGTCCAGCGCGGCGCGAATCCCACCGACAGCCTGGAACGCACCATCGAACTCAAGGCGCTATTGGCGGAAAGCGTGGCCCGGCTCAAGCCGCGTGGCAAAGGCGATTTTGGCACATCCGACGAATGGCGACATTATAACGCGCTCTATTTTCCTTATATTGCCGGGCTTAAACCCTACAGCCTCCGCGCCCACCCCACCGATTTAGACCCGGCTACCAAAGCCGCCCTCGACTGGTTTCGCACCAGCGTCCCGGAACGCACCCTCTACAACTGGCAGACCACCGCCGCCCGCCTGGTCGCCCAAGACTTACAAAGGTTGCAAGCCGAAAGTACTAACCCTTATAGCCAATCATGAGCTAAAATTCTCAGTCCTTAATCCTCAGTCCTCAGTCCTCCCTAAACTGGCAGCATTTGGCAGCACTTTTCATAGACCTGGCAGCTAATTTTGGATTACACTTCTGGTAGGCAATCGTTAAATCGAGCTTACCCTACTAGCTTACCATAGTAAAGGAGGTGTTTTTTGTCCAGATTTGAAGTTTTAGGTCTTCAAAAAGAGGTGCAGCTTCCGCAAGGGATAATCCGCTACCGCGAGTGCGGTTCGGGCGAACCAATCGTATTTATACACGGCCTATTAGTCAACGGCGATTTATGGCGCAAGGTTGTCCCGCAACTTTCTCAGAAATATCGTTGTATCGTGCCGGATTTACCGCTTGGGGCGCACGAAGTGGCCCTCGAACCAGAGGCCGACCTAACCCCACCCGGCATGGCTAAATTGATTGCGAATTTTGTTGAAGCACTAGATTTAGCGCCGGTCACGTTGGTGGGCAGCGATACCGGCGGCGCGTTTTGCCAGCTTGCAATTACCGCCTATCCCCAATATTTCAGCCGGTTGATATTGACTAACTGTGATGCTTACCAAAATTTCTTACCGCTTCTGGTAAGACCTTTTCAGTGGGTTGGTCATTTTATGCCCTTGCTCACCTCGCTTGTGAGCTTAGATGCCCGCTTAAAAAGGCCACTTATCCTGCGGTTTGTCACTAAACACCCGGTAGAGCGGACGGCGGTGCAATCTTATCTTGAACCAATAATTAATAATCGAACTATTCAACAAGATTTGGGGAAAGTACTTCGTGGTATTTCCAACCGCTATACCAAAGCCGCTGCCACAAAGTTTACTCAATTCGATAAGCCGGTACTAATCGTCTGGGCGAATGAAGATTTCCTGTTTCCGGTCAAAGATGCCCAGAAAATGGCAAAGGCTTTCCCAAATGTTCGGTTGGAATATATTAGCGACTCTTTCGCTTTCATTTCGGAAGACCAACCACAACACTTGACCCAACTTATCGAAATCTTTATGGACTCAGGTGTCTTAGTTTAAACACGCATAGTTAAATCAAGGAGGTTTTTATGGCAACTCAAGCTATTTCAAGCACTAGCAGGACTACTTTAGCTCAACGGTCTTTACAGGTGGACGCGGTGGGATGTGCTTTGTCGGGGCTTGGCCTCATCGCGGGCTTTGACCCGGTTTCCAAATTTTTGGGAATAAACTCAGCTCTGACCCTGGTCGGCATAGGAGCGTTCTTAGTGGCCTATTCCTTTTTCCTGTGGCGAAACAGTCGCCAGGATACTAGCAGCCGCCGAATACTGCCGATAGCCATTCTGGTAAACGTGGTCACGGTGCTGGGCAGCTATCTACTGGTCTTTACCAACATTTTACCGCTGACCACTGAAGGGCGCTGGGCTATCGCAATCCAGGCCGAATTGGTCTTGATCCTCGGGGCAGTCCAGCTTTTCGCTCTGGTACGGGGGAAATAAAATTACTTCCCCGAAGGTGCAACCGGGCGACGACTGCGACTCCAGCCGTAGAGGATAAGCCCGCTTAATAGTACCGCCAGAAGCGAGAGGATGCCGCCTTCCGGCCCGAATAGCCCGCCAGTCATCTCTGGCGAACCACTGACAAAGGTCTGGTAAATCGGGTCGGTAGGTGGATAGCCCACCACCGGGAAACCGAAAATCGCGCCCTGGGCAAAACTCCACGAAAAGTGCAGGAGTATCGGCAGCCACAAATGCCCGGTAATATTGTAGGCATAAGCGAACAACAGCCCGGCGACCACAATATTCAGTACCCCGAACAGGTTGGCGTGCGGGTTCAACAAATGGGCCAATCCCCAAAAAAGGGAAGTAGTGACGATGGCCGCCGCTCCGCCCCAGACCTGATTAATCGTTTGCAGGAAAAAACCGCGTACTACCAATTCTTCGCTGATAGCAATCGCCAGATAAATAACAAAGGCTTGCAACAGCGATAACCAGTTGAAGACCGGGCCGGTTATACCGAGCATATAGCCGAACAAGTTTTCCAGCAGAAAGACCAGGGCGAAAGCGATTGGGCCGAGTAGCAGGCCTAATAACGCATCGGTCGGCAATTCTTTGTAATAGCGTAACCCTAAATTGGTCAGGGGCTGGCTACGCGCTACTCGCTGACTGACCCAAACCGCCGCGACTGTCGCTATCAGGGTAGCAAGCGACCCCGCCAGACTAAAGGGGTGTAATGGCCCGACATTGCCCGAAGCCGAATTGACGGTTTCGCTAAAAGCATCGCCAAACCCTCGGTTGTTGGGCGGTGCAACCAGCGCAATGACCAACGCGAAAGCAAAGATTACGATGGTACTGAGGATAAACCAGGCGATGCTAAAAAAGGCCAAAGCTCGCAGCGCCCCGGTTATCTCCCGGCGCTGGGCGATGCCCGCCGGGTCTTCTTTATTTATCCGGCTATTCGGGGCATAAGCGCGGGTTACAACAAACCAGGCTAACCCTAGCCCCCCCGCCACAATCAATCTCACTAATGGATTCATAACATCACCCTAATTATTCTCAGCTGCCAAAATATATGGCTATAAAAGTTTACCCCGCGCCGGGTCAAAAGTCAAAGGCGGGGGTTGGGGGAATTTACGATTTACGATTGAGGAACTTTGCCCCAGCTTCCGCCTTCCGTTTTCTGCCCTCTGTCTTCCCCGGCTGTATTAGCACAGTCCTCCATCCAACCCCTGACTCCCGACCCCCGACCCTCGAAATACTACCCTTTGTATAAATCCTGACCGACTTACCCACATTTTGTGTATTTTGGGGAAATCATAATAAATTTATAACTTCTAAGGACAAGCTTTTCAGGGCTGGCGCGATTGCGAAGGTTTGCTATAATGTAAAGCGTGCTTACCTTTATTATTGTCGGCAGGACTACATGCAAGACACAATTACTAAATTACTCGATGCCCACTCCGACCCTGACCCCCAAAACTGGAGCGGTCACATTATTTTGTGTGGGGTCAATAATCTGGCGTTGCGGATTTTTGAACAGCTTTCGGTGGTTAATATGCGGGTCGTGATTATGGACGACGATCCAGAAGTACGGTTGGCCCGATTATTAGCCCAACAAGGTGCGTTGGTTTTGCACGAGGACAGCCGATTGCCGGAGGCGCTCATTCGGGCCGGGATTCGGCAGGCCGCCGCCATTATCACGGTGGAAGGCAACGATTTGCACAACCTCGAAACAGTCCTGGCAGCCAATGAAGTAGTGCCGGGGATTCGGGCCGTCGCCAGCTTTTTTAATCAACAAATCGGCAAACAACTGGTTTCAACCGTAAAAAATGCCCGGAGCGTCAGCCTTTCGGAAAAAGCCGGGCCAGCCTTTGTAAGCGCGGCCCTACCCAGCCGATTACTCAATATCTTCAAGGTTAAAATTCACCGCTCAATCGAAACTCTGGCGGTTGCCGAACTGGTGGTTGAGAAAGGCGGGATATTGGGCGATTTGTACGGCAACCTGACCCCCGTGGCACTTCATACCGAACCTGACCCCCACGCTCGCCAAGACCCGAATGTTTCGCCCGATGCCGACCCGACTATCCCCCACTTTATCCCCAGCCCCTCTCGGTCTACCAAAGTCAGGCCCGGAGACCGGGTAACATTGGTGGGCTGGGTCGAGGATATGAAGCAGTTGGCTTCAGTCCACCTGACCCGCACCGAAATCGAAGAGGCCGAAATAATCCTGGAAGCCAACCAGGACAAGCCGGTTTCGATGCGGGCGCACCGTAAAAATGGGGTGGTGCGGGCTAAAAATATGATGGGCGGGGTCTTCAAACAGATGGGGCGACCCTTTCGGTTCGCGGCCCTGGCTTTTCTGGCTTTACTTTTAATCGGTACGCTGGTTTTTGAATTGTTCTATCGTCACATTGATGCTACTGGCAAGGCGGTTGACCTGGACTGGGTTAGTTCGCTTTACTTTACGGTCACGATTGTTTCTACCACCGGCTTTGGCGATTTTAATCTGTCAATCCAGGAATGGCCGCTCAAGGTGTTCGGCATCTTTTTGATGTTAAGTGGAACGACGATTGTCGCTACGATGTTCGCCTTTATGACCAACGCCCTGATTAGCCTGCGCCTCGACCAAGAATTGGGCCGGAAAATGGCGACTGAATTGGAAAACCACGTTATCATGTGCGGGCTGGGGACGGTCGGTTACAAAGCCCTGAAAGGGATGCTGGAACGCGGTCAACAGGTCGTGGTCATCGAGCGCGATACCAATGACCGTTTTAACCCGGAAGTGCGGGCGCTGGGAGTTCCAATCATTCGAGCCGACTCACGGCTGCCCGAATCTTTACGGGCGGCTAATATCGAAAAAGCTCGCTGTATTGCGATTATGACCAGCGATGACCTGGCAAATCTGGAAACGGCCCTGGTTGCTCGCAGCTTAAAACCGGGGATGCGGGTAGTATTACGCCTGTTTGACCGCAATTTGGCGGAAAAAGTCGGGCGCAATTTTAATATTCGCTACGCCCTCAGTGCCTCAGCGATTGCAGCTCCGGCTTTTATCGCTGAAGCTTTCAACCATGTCCAACTCACCACTTTTTATATCGAGCGCACCCCTTTTACGGCAGCTCAGGAAACCATTTTGCCGGGCAGTCGCCTGAACGGGATGACGGTGGGCCGTCTGCAAACTGAATTTCAAATCCAGGTGCTTTCGTATATGCATCGCACTCAGCTAAATCTGGTCAATGCGAATGACCCTTTTGAAATTCAAACCGCTGAAAGCATCATCGAGATACCGGATACGCTCGAACCGACGATGCATCCCGCCGCTGATAAAGTCATCCGTGAGGGCGATAGTATAGTTTTTATCGGCCCATATGACCGGGTTATAAAGCTGCATCACTTGAATATTTCCGAGGGGAAATAACGAGGGTTTAGTTAAAGAGTTTGGAGAAAATAAAATTAGTACGCCTGGCAGGTCTCGAACCTGCGACCCTCCGCTTAGAAGGCGGATGCTCTATCCCCTGAGCTACAGGCGCTTGGCTTCCCAATTATAGCTTTTCTGGTAACTCAGGTCAAGAAACCCCAATTACTTTTTATTTCGACTGGATGATATAAATAAAAACTCTTATCTCTAATACTAAATCCCTGCGCCTAGGTTCGCCAATAAAGCCCGAATACTAAAGCTACAGGCCAAACGCATCTGTTCGGGGCCAACTTTAGGATTATCGAGGGTGGCGTGTAGGCCCAGGCCCTCGATAATCCCTAGCAAGGCCAGGGTCGCCAAATCGGGTTCCTGGGGACGAAAGACCCCTTGCTGAATACCATCCTCGATAATGGATTTTAGCAGTCCAAACCAACTCTCGAACCGCTTTTGATATTGCTCCCGCAGCTTTGGATGCTTCGTGACCTTGCTCCATAGCACCAACGCGATGTCCCACTCTCGGCGCTCGTTGGGCGAGTCGGGCAGCGAAAGGGCAATAATCCGATCTAGCCGTCGCCAGGGATTAGCGGTTTCGCGCAAGACCTGCCGCATCCGACGGCCCACCGTCCATGAGGCCGCTCGTATCGCGGTAAGTAGCACGTCTTCTTTATTCTTGAAGTAGTGATTGACCGTGCCAGTGCTGCATCCGGCTTTATCGGCAATTTGCAGCATGGTCGTTTCCTCGAACCCATATTGAGCAATACATTCCTGAGCCGCTCTTATGACTGCCGCCCGGCGAAGCGGCTCCATTCCCAGCTTTGGCACATTATATCCTCCTGATTTATTTATATCACACGTGCAATATAAAGTAAACAATTAACGTAGAAGAGATATGTGAAAGAGATATTTGGTAGAATGTTTACTAACATTGCTACTCAAGTTTACAAATGTATCTTTCTCTATTTTAGTGCGGTACAATACAAGCGGTGAGGTGTCCCGGACTGTATGGGGATCTATAGCAGGGTTGAAACAGCTTGCGCCTGCCGGAACTTTTCCCTAAAAGTCTGTCTCATAAAAAGTAGTATTAAAGATTTCAAACTGTAACAACCGAAAGCCAGAGATAGTGTACGGTGCAGCTGACGACCTAAAACTCGAAATCGTAAAAGCCCAAAATCTTTTGCCTGATATAAAGGCCAACCTTGTTTCGCTTTGTAACCGAGCTTATAAAGAGGATGTCGAAGCCCTTTTTAAGGCTTATGCCGCATCAACTCACGTGATTGCCTATCTCAACTCGACAATCGTTAGCCATGCCTTGTGGGTAACTCGTTGGTTGAGCTGCGATAACGGGCCTCTCTTGCGAACTGCTTTTGTGGAGCTGGTAGCAACTGAACCTCAATTTGAGGGGCGGGGTTTTGCCACATTAGTAATGCAAAGGTTGGCTACTGAGATTACAGATTTTGATTTGGGCGGATTATGGCCGAATTATCCCGAATGGTACGCTCGTCTTGGTTGGGTAAAATGGCGAGGGCCGTTGTTCATCCGTAAAGCTGAGGATTTAATGCCAACCCCTGATGACCAGATTATGATTAAGTCCTTGCCAAAGAGTCCACCACTGAACCTGGATGGGTCACTATCGGCGGAATGGCGGGAAGGCGAATTATGGTGAAGGGAAAGTATCACCTCATAGCCTCCGTATTTACCAGTTCAGGCTTAAGCCTCCCTACCAAAGTCATTCCGGCCTGAATCGGTTCGCCGATTTTGCACAGCAGGTAAGTACTTTCGCTGGGGAAATAGAGCGAGGTCAGAATGGGAATACCGAGGCCGCGCACCCCGATTTTTTCGATACTAGCCACCATCTGCCCGGCCTGGGGACGAAGCGATAGCGGGCGACCAGCTATGGGCGCAGGTAGCCGCAGAGAGTTAGATACATCTGGTCGCAATTCCAGGAGCAGACGCAATCCCGCTCTAGTCTCGATGCCCAAACTTCCAGCCGATATACCTGGCGGATTATGGATAAATTGCACCCGACCTGCCATCGGCGCACGCAGCATTGGCACATCCAAAAAATGACTGGCGATGTCCAGCCGGAAAGCCGGACCACCGATAAACTCTGGCCCGACTTCCAGTTCGGTCAGCGAAAGTATCCTGCCATCGGCGGGGGCATAGATGAAATCCGGGGCGGTGTCGAATAAATCGCGCTCCGGGTCGCGGTAGGCATAAGCCGTCAACAAACCCACCCCCACCAGTGTATCTCCAACTAATCGCCGTCCGCCGGGTTGCCGGGCCAACCAGCGAAGGGCCATTCCTGCCCCCAACAACCCTCCGGCCCTTAGCCAACCTTCCGGGGCTACCCCCAAGCGTGGAATGAGGGCTTCCAATATTTCCAAAGCGACCCCGCCCGATTGGTCGTATAATGATGCCACCTTCTTGGGCTTATTCGATAGCGATGCCATAGCCTGATTTTCACTTTCTGTATTATTCCACAAGCCGTATTCAGTAGGCGAAATTATACCCCAAATTGTATGGGCTATGTTATAATTTTTGGACTGACGCGACACAAGGAGGATGGAAATGCACTTTAGCGCCCCCGGCTCGAACCCAAATCAAAATGGACTCGCCGAGTCCAACCCTCTGACCGCTTTTCGGAGCGTAGCCCGCTATCTATCGAAAGATGCCGCCCGGATTCTCAACGAATGGTGGGAAGCGATTAAACGTGAGTCGCCCTCGTTTGCCGAACTGGAAAAATTACGTAACCCGGTACTATATCACGAGCAAAGTCTGGAGCTGATTATCCGCGCCCTCCAAGCCAAGAGCCGTCAGGAACAGGATGTACTTTTGGAACAGGTAACGCTGATGGCCCGCGAAATGGCCGGAGAACGGTTGCGACAGGGCTTTTTGCTCAAGGATATTCTGTTATCGCTGTCAGTCTTTCGGGGGGCGGTACTGGACTCGGTGGGGCGGATGCTGTCGCACCGGCTGTGGGTAGCTTTCCCGGTCAATGTGCTGCAAATGGAAAAGCGGATAAACGAGGCGATAGATATTCAGGTGGCGGCAGTCGCCGAGGCCTACATGAACGCCCGTGACGCGATTATCCGCCACCGCGAGGAAATGCTGCGGTTTCATAACTATCAACTGGTCAAGTTGAACGACCTGGCGGCCCGAATGGGGGAAAGCTTGTTTATCGCCCAGGTGATGAACGCCGCCGCCGAAGCTCTGTGCGAAATGGCCGAGCTTTCTGCCGGAGCAGTAGCCCTCAAGCCCGAAGCCGGTCACGCTCCCCAGGTCAATATTGACTACGGGCATAACGGCTGCACCCCCGCCATTCTGGAATGGCTCAATTCCCAATTCTTTCAAGAATTGAGTGAAGGGATTGTCGCCAGCACCCGCCCCCTGATTGTCGCTAATGTCATAGACGACCCGCGTTTTAGCCACGCCGTCAGCTTTGGGGTCAGTTCCCTGTTGTGCGTCCCGTTGCGGACTGCTGACAAGGTTATTGGGGTACTCTATGGGATTGACTATATCACCCGCGATTTTTCGCCCCACGAAATCAATCTGATATTGACCTTTGCTAATCAAGCCGCCCTCGCCGTCGAAAACGCCCAACTCTACACCGCCGGACAGCAAGCCTACGAGGAATTACAGGAACTCGATAAAATCAAGGATGAATTCGTCTCTATCGCCAGCCACGAAATACGCACTCCGTTGGCCTTGATAAAGGGCTACAGCAGCACCCTCATGCGCCACGACTTGAAGATTGCGCCCGAAAAGCAGCAGAAATTTATCGGCAGCATAGACGAAGCCGCTAACCGACTAGTCGGGCTGATTGACAACTTGTTGAGCGTGTCGCGGATAGAGTCGGGCCGCTTCAAGATAAATCCGCAGCCGGTCAATGTGCGGGAAGGCCTCAAGAACTCCATCAACGGCTTCCAGGGGCAGTTGGGCGGTCACGAACTGGTGATGAACCTGCCCAACGACGAGCTGAGAGCGCGGTGCAATCGTGACCAGTTTGAGCAGGTTTTGACTAATTTAGTTTCTAATGCCATCAAATATTCCCCGACTGGCGGTACAATTACGGTCGGGGCGGGGCGCATTTCTGGTAAAGAGAACGAAAGCGGCGAGGTCGGCCCGGACAAAGTAGAAATTCGGGTGAGCGACCAGGGCAGCGGTATCCCAACCGAACACCTGGGCCGCATTTTCGAGAAATTCTACCGGGTGGAAACCGGTCTAACCCGCAAAACTCAAGGGACAGGGCTAGGCCTGTATATCTGCAAAAGCATCATCACCAGCTATGGCGGTGAAATCTGGGCCGAAAGCACTCCCAACGAAGGCACCACCTTTATCATTCAACTGCCTATCTGGAAAGTGGAACAGGAAGCGGTCAGGGACTAACAAAAAATAGTTATTGCCCTAAATCGCTTAATAAGCTACAATATGTTTTACAAGCTGTTTCAACCAAGGGAAACCTGGCGCTTCTTTTTCTTTTAGGAGGTGACAGGTCAGCCGGGCGGTTTCCCGGTGTAATCCTGACCCAATTTTAGGGAGGAGAGCGAGCATGACAGTGGAAGGCGCGATTAGTGGGCGCAAAATACTGGTAATTGATGACGAACCCGGTATCATCGAAATCGTTGAAGTCAATTTAGAGGGCGATGGCTTCGAGGTTATATCTGCGTCCAACGGCAAAGAAGGTTTGGAAAAGATTAGAAACGAAAAGCCCGAATTAGTCGTGCTGGACGTGATGATGCCCGAAATGGACGGTTGGGAAGTTTTGCGGCGGGTCGAGCTCGACCCGGATACGGCGGGACTACCGGTGATAATGCTCACCGCCAAGGCCGCCGACGAAGATTATATTCACGGGTTGGAAGAAGGCGCAGTCGAATATATTACTAAACCCTTTATTCCACAGGAACTAGTCAACCGAATCAAGATTACATTAATGGTACTCAATCCTCGAATGCGAGATGAGCGCCGCCGAAATCTTATCACCAAGCGCAAACGTTTGATGGAGCAGTAAAATCGGGGGTTGGGGGGTCAGAGTTCAAGGGGTCACGGGCAAATTACTTTTTACTATGCCAAAAGGCTGGTGTAAAACTATCTTCCCAACCCCTAACCTCTATCCCCTAACTCCCCAACCCCAACCCTATGTTAGTATGCATTAATCAGGATTGCCAGGCCCAGAATCCCGACGGTTCTAACTTCTGCGGCAAGTGTGGCACACATCAACCAGTTAAAGCGGGGTCTCTGCCAGAGGCTACCCAATTTTGTCGCGCTTGCGGGACGCGCCGTGAAAGCTATCCCAATGACCGCCGCCCCTGCACTGTCCTCTTTGCCGATGTTCACGGCTACACCGCGATGAGCGAAACCCTCAACGATGTCGAAAAAGTCACCTTTATAATGAACAACGTCTTTACCCGCCTGACCGAAAAAATTGTGACGATGGGCGGCAGTATAGACAAGTATGCCGGTGACAATATTATGGCCCGCTTTGGCGCACCCGAAACCCACGAAGACGACCCGGAACGGGCAGTGCGGGCGGCTCTGGCGATGCAGGACGAACTGAGAAAAATTTCCCAGGAACTCCAGAACCAGTACGGCTTTGGCTTGGATATGCGAATCGGCCTCAATACCGGCGAGGTCAATGCCGCCGAAGTCGGGGGCGAAGTGCGCGGCATCAGCTACAAAACCTATACTGTAATGGGCGATACCGTCAATCTGGCTTCGCGCCTGGAACACGAGGCCCGAATCGGGCATGTGCTGGTCGGCGACCTGACTTACAAGCTCTCAAACCACGCCTTTGAATTTATTGACATGGGCTATAAGCAGATTCGCGGCAAAAAAGAGCCAGTTCACTGTTATGAGGTGGTCGGGCCAAAAGAGCGCAAAAACCGGCGTGGTCTCCCTGGACGGGATGTTCCGCTCATCGGGCGCGACATCGAGCTATCGGCCCTCTGGGAACGGCTGGAAAAAGCCCTCGAAGGGACTGGACAAGTCGTTTCGGTGCTGGGGGAAGCCGGAGTCGGCAAATCCAGCCTGTTGCGGGAGTTCAAGCGGCGGATTAACGCCTATAACCCGGACATCTGGTATCTGGATGGAGCGTCGTATTCCTACTCCTCGACCCAGTATTTCAGCTTGATGCGGACGGTGCTTTTCAAGTATTGCAAAATCAGCGATAACGAAGAAGAGTCTGAAATTCGCAAAAAGCTGCTGACCGCCATCCGGGAATTGATGGGCGAACAGAACGAGCCGGACGCAACCCAGTTTAGCGAGGCTGCCGCCTTGCTGGGCCAGATTGCCGGTATTTCGATGCCCAATGCCTTTATTGACGGCCTCGACCCCCAAAAGCGCAATAATTTGCTGATTGACACTATCGCCGATTTCCTGCTGAACAAGGCCCAATCTAACCCATTGGTGCTGGTACTGGACGACCTGCATTGGGTGGATAGTAACAGCCTCAAGGTGATTGACCGCATCGTGACGCGGGTGACATCCAGCGGGCGGGCCGAAGGTCAAAGGCCGTTGGATGTCCTGCTGCTGCTGCTGCATCGGCCTGACTTTAATCGCATTTGGCCGGTTTCGGCCCAGGCCCCCGATAGTTACGAGTATATCCGGCTGGAACGCTTTTTGCAGCCCCAGATGGAGCCGCTGGTTCGTCAGTTCCTGGAAGAATGGATCAAGGTGCAAGAGCCGGAGCGCCATCGCCACCCGGCCCACGAATATGGCCCTATCCCCACTCGAATTATGCAAATTGTCGAGCGGGCCGGGGGTAATCCCTTCTTTGCCGAGGAAATCCTGAAACGGTTGCTGGAAGATAATCACCTTGTGCCGGATGAGATGGAAGAAAGCGGTTGGCGCGTCGCTGGAAATCTGGCAGATTTCAAGCCGCCCGAAACCCTTCAGGAAATCTTGCTAACGCGGGTGGATAACCTCGATATATATGATAAACGGGTCTTGCAGATTGCGGCGGTGATTGGCAACCGGTTTGAACAGCGGATTTTGCTAGGGGTCAACGAACTGAATATCAGCCCGGAAAAAGTAGTTTCCTCGATTAGCAACTTGCAGCGCAAAGATTTGATTGCCATCGAGCGGAGTGAGCCAGAAACCGAGTATACTTTCCGCCACTTTATGACCCGCGACATTGCCTATAACAATTTGTTGGGAATGGAGCGCAGCCAGTATCACGGACAGATCGGGCAGGCTATCGAACGCTATAAATCGGACCGCCTGCGGGATTATATCGTGGTGGACGACCTGGCCTATCACTACGAGCGCAGTAACAATGAAGAAAAAGCGGTGCAGTATCTGATGCTGGCCGGGAATATGCGGAAAAGTCTATTCCTGAACGATAGCTCTTTGGACGCTTTCCAGATGGCTCAGGAAATTCTGCAAGGCCCGGATTTTCGGGAACTGTCGGATACTTTGGCCCGGTTGGTGATGATTGATAACGAAATTGGCGATATTCTGACCCTCAAGAGCGAATACGGCGAGGCGATTACCCATTATCAGGCAGCCTTGAAGCTCTGCGCCGACCCGGTGATGCAAATCGAGCTGGAAGCTAAACTCATCGAGGTATTGGGCAAAAAAGGTGAATACGACAATGCCCTCCAGGTCTACGAGCAGGCTCGCCGCGATATTGACCTGATACCGGAGGCCAGCAACAAGAACGACCCCAAAACCCAATATTTGCGGGCCAAGTTGCTCTATAAGGTCGCCACGATTTACCAGCGTCTCAGCCGCTATGACGAGGCCATGACCGCCTACGAGGTCAGCCTGAGCCTGATGGATGCGGCGGAGGTCAATAATCAGGAAGTTTTGATAGACCGAGGGCGGGCCTATAATGGGCTGGGTCAGGTCTATGCCGAGATGGGCAAAATTGCCGAGTCGGAAGAAGCTTTGCAAAAGGCCGCCCAACTCCACGAACAGACCAGCAAGCTGGACTCGCTGGCCCGAACCTATAACGACCTGGCTTTTAATGCCTTCCAGACCGGCGATTTGGTCAAGGCCGAAAAATACCTCAATGCGTCAAGCGATAATGCTCGGCGGGCCGGAGATGTGGAAACCGAGGCTGCGAGTCAGGCCGGATTGGGCTTTATCGCCAAGCAACAGGGCTTTTTGGCAAAAGCATTGCGCTACTTCAAGCAGATGGAGAATTCGTCCGACCCGGCAAACGTGGCTAATGCCCAACTCAACATGGGTCAGGCTTATCTGCAACTAGGCCAGTTTGAAGCCGCCCTGACCGCCCTGAATAGCGCCGTCCAAAGAGCCGATGCCCTGGGAGTCGCGGCCTATGTCGCCGAAGGCTATAATACCCTCGGCTGGCTTTATGTCAATTTGCGTAACTGGCCCGAAGCGGAACGCTGGCTGAATGAAGGCTTGGCGCGGTCACAGGATTTGAACCTGCCCAATCTGGCGGCTGATGCCTATATGTATCGGCTGGAACTCTATCTGGAACAGCAAATCATCGAGCGGGCCGAAGTGGAGCAGGAAGCCGCCACCAAATTAATTACCGGGATGGATGACCCGATGCGAACCGGGCAGCTAGAGCGGCTAGAAGGGCGGTTAGCCTCCCTCAAGGGCGATTTTAATTCGGCTAACAAAGCTTTTGAAAAGAGCCTGGCAAGCCTGGAATCAAGCAAAGCCTATCTCGAAATGGCCTATAGCAAGCTCTATTTCGCCCGCACTCTTTTGGGGCTGGGGCAACTGACGGGCGACCAGGCCACCTACGAGCAGGCCCGCGATTTGCTGATGTCGAGCGCTGCGACCTTTGATGCTTACGATATTTTGCCCAAAAAAGAGGAGGCCGAGGCCCTTTTGCACCAGCTTCGCCAGCCGGTTGAGGTTTAGTTCACAAAATAGCAGTGACATAGGTCATACGACCTATTGCAAATATGGACTAAAATATAGTAGGATAAGCGTAAAGCTATTCGACACAAAACAAAATGGATTGGTTCGCAATTGGTTTTATCCAAAACCCGGACTCGTAGCAGTTAAGCCCCAAATAGATACTTTTCGGAAACTAACGGGATACTTTAGTAAAACATTATCATATCGCAGAGTAGGCCGATATGAAGTGTTGTTGTAAGGAGGGACCCACTAATGGCAAGTGAAGGATTACGCGCCCTGATTGCACGGGCGAACAACGACAAGGAATTTTTGCGCCAGCTTTTGAGCGACCCAGAAGGGGCTGTCAAAAACGGCGGCTTTGAACTTTCTTCGGAAGAACTGGATGCGGTTCGCAGCCAATATCAAGGCCAGTTGACCGACGAGCAGCTTGAGAATCGGGTGAATAAAGCCTGGTTCCGGGTCGGCCCATAATTTCCACCAACTCAGGGTCAGGGGCTTTCCGCCTGGAAATAACCTGATAACTCCTGTGATAAATTAGAATAAACTTCAAGACCCAGCTATACTCGGCCTGACTTGCCTAAGCAATTTGCAGGTAGATTATAGCTGGGTTTTGTTTCTTTCAGGAAAACAAGGTCAAGATTTGTAAGATTAACAAACCTGTTCTATAATCAAGTATATCAAAGTAAGCGAGGTTATCGGAGAAACTTGATGACAAGTTCGGTTGTTCAAAGCCAGTACAATCAATTATCCTTATTCCCACCTATCGCTACCAAAAATTTAGAGATAGCCTCTACCCCAATTTTTCCACCTACCAGATATCAGGGCAGCAAATATAAATTGACTGACTGGATATGGCAAAGTCTGCAATCATTGGAATTTGAAACTGCTCTCGATGCTTTTGGTGGTACCGGCTGTATTTCTTATCTATTGAAAAACAAAGGTAAGCAAGTCACTTATAACGACCTCTACCATTTTAACGAAATTATTGGACAAGCCCTAATTCAAAATAACGATGTAACCTTATCTGCCAGCGATATTAATGAATTGACCCGGCTTCATCCTGAATATAAGTACCCAAGTTTTATTCAAGAAACTTTTGCTGACATCTATTTTACCGACCAGGAAAATCAATGGCTGGATACAGTTGTCACCAATATTCGTCGGTTCGAGGGCGGCCCAATCAAACAAGCCCTGGCCTGGTTTGCGCTATTTCAAGCCTGTATCGTAAAGCGCCCCTATAATCTCTTTCACCGCAAAAATCTTTATGTCAGACAAGCCGAGGTCAAGCGGGGGTTTGGGAATAAAACTACCTGGGACAAACCCTTTGATTACTGGTTTCAGTATTTTGTGGCCCAGGCTAATCGAGCAGTGTTTTCCAACGGGCTTGAACATAAAGTAACCCGGCTTGATGCCTCCCAAATTAGGGGTAACTTTGATTTAGTGTATCTGGACCCACCTTATATTTCCCAAAACGGAGTTGGGGTAGATTACTACGATTTCTATCATTTTTTAGAGGGGCTGGTTAATTATGAGCAATGGGGAAGCCTGATTGATTGGAATAGTAAACACCGCCGATTAAAACCGCAATCCTCGGAATGGGCTGACCGAACCCGGATACTAGCAGCCTTTGAAAAAATTATAGAACATTACCGGGATAGTATTATTGTAATCTCTTACCGTAATAACGGCATCCCCGGTTCTGAGCAAATAATAGACCTGCTCCAAAAATACAAAACTAGTAATATAATAATCAAGCAGCGTGATTACAAATATGTGTTAAGCCCGGCTAAAAATCAGGAGCTACTCTTTATCGCCACCTGATTGTTTCCATGTCAAATACTCGCTCAAGTTAGTATAGGGTCGAGCCTGACCCAATCTTTGAGCCATCCCCGCTGTTTGATAATTGCGCCAGTAATCTCCAAAAACCTCATTCCCCAAAGTTGCAAACGGCCCTTTCCCTTCTTTAAGCAGTTCTGGGTCAGTTATCGAGCCAATATTTGTAGTATTCCCACTTCCGGGCTGGTCAGAAGCCAGACAATATTTTTCTTTCACCAAAAATTCTACATCCCGGATTGCCGGAATTATACTATCAATATCTTCAATGCTTTTAATTCCGGTAGTAAACCCATCAGTTTCACGGGTATAAATAAATCCTATAATCCAGTGTTCCAGGTAATCACTATAAGGAAAAGCAATATTTTTGGTATTATTTCGCAAAAAGGAGGTATAAGAACCAAGTGTAAAGCCACAACGGTATTTTTGACCCTTTTGATAAAAACGTCGATAGGTACTTTTAACATCTATGGCAATCCGGCGACCGGTCAATTTTTCGCCCACCAATGTAAAATCTGGATAAACAGTTTGGCTTGTAGTATAAATTACCTCCAGATTGTGCAGCCGGGCGGTTTCTTCGATAATTGGGGCCGCGATAAGCTCAAACACGCTAGAAATCACTTTGGTATCATAACCTAGCGTATAAATTCGTTTGGAAGAATCAATTACACCTTTAATATCCCAAAACGAACTTAGGGAGTTTAATTTAGCCTCAAGGGTATCTTTCAGCGATATTTGTTCCAAAATTAGCCCGGTTTCCTGTTATCTAAAACCGTACTGACTACAATACTCGCCAGTATCAAAATAGCTCCCAGCAGTTGCAGCAGGCTCAAAGTCTGTCCCAGAATTATCAGCCCTAGCAAGCTGGCAACAATCGGACTGAGTAGGGTCAGCATTCCGACCGTCGCGGCGGGCAAGCGCCCGACCCCCCGAAACCACAGGCAATAGCAAAGTAGCGACAAAATTAAGGCTTCATAAATACAGCCTATGATATTAGGAGTGGTGAAATTGGGCAAAGGGCCTTCCACTACCCAGGTCAGGGCAGTCAGCATCAGACCACCGATGGTCAGTTGCCAGGCGGTAAAAAGCAGGACCGGGACCGGCTGACCCCAATATTTAATAAGAATAATCCCGCCACCCCAGGAAATAGTTTGAGCCAGCACCGCCGCGACCCCCACCAAATCGAGTTGAGCTTCCGGCCCAAGCACCAACAAGCCTACCCCGATCAAGCCGACAAACATTATCCCGAAAGTGCGGACTGCCGGGCGTTGCTTTAGCACCAGCCAGGCCAAGAGGGCCACCACTACCGGCTGCACTGCCCCAATGGTCGAGGCCACCCCGCCCGGCAAATTATAGGCCGCTATAAACAAAAGTGCCAAGAACAGTCCGACATTGAGGGTTCCCAACACCAGCATCCGCCACCACCATACCCCTTTGGGTAATTGCCGGATGAGGACTAAAAGCAGCAAGCCAGTCGGTAAAGATTGCATCGCCCCTCCCAGAAAAGGGCGATTGGGCGGAAGTAACTGGGTAGTCACTATAAAGCTCGTTCCCCACAATATCGGAGCCAGGGCTGTGAGCAGAATATCGCGGACTTTAGGATTCATGTAGCCTTATCTAGGATTTAAGTTTTTTCAAGAGCTGCGGCAAATCCAGGGTGTTCAAAATTTCGTTGGCCCGCGCTCCACCCCGCCGGGCGGTGATAACCCCATATTCCAGCACATCCAGGCCACTAACCGCGTGGGCATCGCTACTGATAACCAGCTTTACTTTTTCGTCCAGAGCCTCTTGTACATGGGTCGCTTTGAGGTCGAGCCGGTCCGGGCCGCTATTGATTTCCAGAATAGTCCCAGTTTCCCGCGCCGCCACCAGCACTTTTGGCATATTCAGGTCAGCCGGTTCGCGGGCGTTCAAGATGCGCCCGGTGGGGTGGGCGATAATATCCACATGCCGATTGTGCATCGCCCTTAACAGCCGGTCAGTAATCTTCTTGCGCTCCTGCCGCAAACTGCTATGCAGCGAGGCCACCACTATATCCATCTTTGCCAACACTTCATCGGCAAAATCCAACTCGCCATCAGCTTTAATTTCGACTTCCGCCCCGCTCAACAGCCGGAAATTAAACCCCTCGGCGGTCAGCACTTCATTTACGCGGGCGATTTCGGCCTGTTGCTGGGCCAGCTTTTCTTCGGTCAGGCCGCGCACAATTCCTAGCCCTTTGGTGTGGTCGGTCAAAAGCAAATAGCGATAACCCTTGATCGCGGCAGCCCGCGCCATCGCCTCAATCGAGGCCGTGCCATCGCTCCAGGTGCTATGGGCGTGCAAATCGCCTTTAATGTCGTCCAGCGTCACCAAATCGAGGGCCATCTCACCCTGAATAATCGCCTGAATTTCGCCATTGCCGTTGCGTAATTCGGGCGGAATATAGGGCAGTCCCAAATATCGGAAAACTTCCTCTTCATCGCGGGCGGGCCAGATTTCTTCGCCCTTGA